>DATAXU010000061.1:0-35938 GCA_036272955.1 Verrucomicrobiia bacterium | reverse complement strand
TTGTTTGCGTCAGGATGCGACCCGTTTTGACCTTCCACGCCTAGATTCTGTGCCAGACATGCAAGCTGGCCTTACCAGCGCCGTCGGCGCTCGCTCCACACTACTTGCCGGGCTCTGAGCGGAGGGTTCGTGGTGACATTCCCGGCTATTGAACCAGACGCGCCCACGCCTTCTTCTCGCGCCCAAAGGAAAAAAGCTTCGGGTGCAGAATCTCAGCAAGAATTTCGATGGAATCAACAATGCGCGGACCGGGCCGGTTAAAGTAATGGTTACCGTCGGTGATAAAGACGTTATTAGCTTTGACTGCCCGCAGGCCGGCCCAGCCCCGGCAAGCGGCCAGGGTGGCCGACTCCTTACGCGTGCGCTCCAGGTCGAATCCGCACGGCATAAGAATAAGGACATCCGGATCGGCCTCGGCGAGTTTCGTCCAATCAATCCACTCGGAATGTTTGCCGGGAACGGCCAGCAGGGTGTGGCCGCCCGCCAGATCCACCATTTCCGGCACCCAATTGCCCGCGGTCATCAGCGGCTCGATCCATTCGATGCACGCGACAGACGGGCGCTTTTTTATCATGCACGCTTTTTGGATGACATCGACGACGCGGTTTTTCAATTGCAGGAGCAGCGCCTTGCCTTCCACCTCCATGCCGAGGGCTTCGGCGATTTTTTGGATGTCGGCCCAAATATCGGCGAGGCGGGCGGCGGAGACGGAAATAATTTCGGGATGGCCGGGCAACGCCTTGCGCAAGACATCCACGCTGACGGCGCAAACTTCGCATTGGTCCTGGGTGAGGATCACGTCTGGATGCAATTGCTCGATCAAGGCGGCATTGACTTCGTAAATGGACAACGCGCGCTGGAGCAATGATTTGATTTCGCGATCTATCTCCGCGCTGGAGGCGGCGGGATCGAGGCGGGCGGAAGTGCAGACGGGCAGGGATTGGATTTCCGGGGGAAAATCGCATTCGTGCGAGCGCCCGACGAGTTGATCGGCGCAGCCGAGGACGCAAACGATCTCGGTGCAACTGGGGAGCAATGATACTATCCGCATGTCGGCGACGGGCTATTTGCTGCTCATGACGGTGGTTCCTTTGACATCGTGCGGAAGAACGACCCTGTTTTCGGTGCCCGTGTTTTCCTCGGGAATTCGCATGCAGTAGAAGGAGCGATAGACAAATATGAGGGCGATCACAAAAAACACAACTCCAATGGCGGCCCGCAATTTATGATCGTTCATCGTCACGGCAATTTCCGTCGCCAGCAATCCAAAGAGCGTCGTGAATTTGATGACGGGATTGAGCGAGACGGAGGAAGTGTCCTTGAACGGATCGCCCACCGTATCGCCGACGACGGTCGCGGCGTGGAGGGGAGTGCCTTTCTGGCGCATGTCCACCTCGACAATTTTTTTGGCGTTGTCCCATGCCCCGCCGGCGTTGGCCATGAAAATGGCCTGGAACAAACCGAAAAACGCCAGGCCGATAAGATAAGCGATAAAGAAGAACGGATCGAAAAAGGCGAGCGCGAGCGAGAAACAAAAGATGACGATGAAAATGTTGATCATCCCCTTTTGAGCGTAGATGGTGCAAATCTTGACGACTTCCTTGCTGTCAGCAATCGACGCGGTGCCGCTGTCGAGCTTGATGTGGTCCTTGATATAGACGACGGCGCGGTAGGCGCCCGTGACGACCGCCTGGCACGATGCGCCAGTGAACCAGTAAATGACGCAAGCGCCCATGATCAAACCGAGGAGCACGGTGGGTTGCACAAGACTCAGGTGCGCCGTGACGGGTTGGTATTCGGGAAATCCGCTCAAAAGCATGATGATGCCGAAGACCATGGTGGTCGCGCCGACGACGGCGGTGCCGATGAGCACGGGTTTCGCGGTGGCCTTGAAGGTGTTGCCGGCGCCGTCGCCTTTTTCCAATTGATGCTTGGCCCCTTCGAAATCAGGGTTGAAACCGAAGTCTCGGGAGATTTCGGACTTGATATCGGGGATCGCTTCGATCTGGCTTAGTTCATAGACGGATTGCGCGTTGTCCGTGACCGGCCCGAAACTATCCACCGCGATCGTCACAGGCCCCATCCCTAGGAAGCCGAAGGCCACAAGGCCGAAAGCAAAAATCGGGGCCTCGAAATTAGGCATCAGCAGGACCAACGATGCGTTCGTGGAAACGTAATAGCCGATAAACATCAGGACCAGGATCACCAGGCCTTCCCAAAAGGCGGAAAAATTGCCGGCAACGAACCCGGAAAGGATGTTGAGGGAAGCGCCCCCGTGTTTGGAGGCGTTGACGACTTCGCGGACATGCCGGGAATTGGTGCTGGTGAAGATTTTCGTGAATTCCGGTATCAGCGCCCCCGCCAGGGTGCCGCAACTGACAATGACCGAAAGCACCCACCAGAGGTCCGGGTAACCCGCCAGATTTTTGAGCAAAGCAGCGCTTGCGATAAATGTGACGGCTATGGAAATGAGCGAAGTAATCCACACGAGGCTGGTGAGCGGCCCTTCGAGGTCGAAATCCGACGCGCGGCCATATTTCGCGTTGCTGACGGTGTTATTGATAAAGTAGGAAACGAGAGAGGTAATAATCATCAGGATGCGCATCGCAAAAAGCCAGACGATCAGGGTGGCGCCCATCGTGGTGTTTTCCTTGAGGGCAAGCGCCAGAAAGGCAATCAGCGCGACGCCAGTGACGCCGTAAGTTTCGAAACCGTCGGCGGTGGGGCCAACGCTGTCCCCCGCGTTATCGCCGGTGCAATCCGCAATGACGCCGGGATTTTTGGGATCATCCTCGGGCAGTTTGAAAATGATTTTCATTAAATCCGCGCCGATGTCGGCGATTTTCGTGAAAATGCCGCCGCAAATGCGCAGGGCGCTGGCGCCAAGGGATTCGCCGATGGCGAAGCCGATGAAACAAGAGCCGGCGAGGTCCCTGGGGATGACCGTCAGGATGATTATCATGAAAAACAACTCAACGCTGACCAGGAGGAGGCCAACGCTCATGCCGGATTTCAAAGGGATGAGGAGCGTCGAAAGCGCATTGCCGCGCAATGCCGAAAACGCGGCGCGGGAGTTGGCGACGGTATTGATGCGAATGCCGAACCAGGCGACACCGTACGAACCAAGAATGCCAAGAACGGAGGAAAGGAGGATGACGATCAGCGCGCCAATGCCCTTTTTCTCCAGGCCGACGAAATAATAGCTCATACAGAAGGCGATGAGCACCCAAAGAATGGCGAGGAACAAGCCCTGCTGGGCGAGATAGGTTTTGCAGGTTTCCCAAATGGTGTTTGAAACCTGGCTCATGGACTTGTGGACGGGTAGATTTTTGGTTTGGACGTATTGCACCAGGCCAAAAATGACGCCAAGCGCGCAAACGATCAGCCCGGTAAAGAGAATCGTCATACCGGCGACATGAGTGCCGCCAATGGAATATTGGACGGTTGTGAGGTCAGGAATATTGATATCCGCCTCGCCTGCAAAGGCTTTTGTGGATTGTCCGACTGCGATGGCCAAAGCCGCCGCCCACCAGGTTTTAGTGTTTCGCATAAATTGGATGACGACTATTGCCACGAGCCGAACGGATTGCCAAATCATTTTTCTCTGTGGAACCCATGATTCGGCTGTAGGGGAGACCCGACGAGGAAGTGGTTTGACCCACTTTGACTCGGTCTGACCGATCAAGTTCGACTGTGCCGCCCTTTTCATTCACACGAGTATTTAAGCATATCGCCGGATAAAATAAAAACGGACGGTTGGATTTTTAGACGATTTTTTGCCTTTTTCTCACATAAAAATCCAATACATGGAAATTAATTTTTTCCGCAACATCCTTGCCAAGCGCAAACGTTATCCGCACAATGCTTTCCCGACGATGACGTCGGATATTATTTCAAAGGCGCACGGAACTTCCAAGGGCCGGCCAGACGCAACTCTCATTGAAGGCATCAACCTGCGGCTGGCCATGACCGGCTGCCCAGTCTTCGGCAACGGCAACACCAGTTCCCTGCCCGGCCTCGCTGGGCCGATGTTTTCCCGGCAACAGGAAACAATGCGCCTGTTGGCCAATTACCTCTGCCCGGCGGATTGGCGCATCGACCATTTTCTGCGCGAGTATCTGTACGACACGGGCGTAAGTGTCGAGTGGCCGGCAAGGACTTTTGTTTTGGACAGCCCGGGCCTGGCGCGCGAATTGTCGCTCCCGCCGGATTGCGACGACTTCGCCTCCGACATCATCCACTCCTATCGGCTGGCGCAAGGGGTCCTGCATAATCCGGCCAATGACCGGCGGACGACGGAAGGGGTGTTTCACATCGCGGAAGGAGGGCTGCCCATTCCCAATGACAAAAAGGCGGTTCCGAAAACTGTGTTTGGGCGGCTCCTCAACCTGGCGTTCAAACCGCCGGGAGAGTTATTGCGCCTGCCGATTACTTCGACCCAAAAAGCGCAGGCGGAATGTTTCGTTTCCTTGTTGTTGCGCCCAGTGGTCTGCCCGGAGGTCCTGGGTGTTCTTAAGGAGCAACGGATGGAAATTCGCTTTTTTGCGCCGGGGACGCTGGTGAGCAATCTGGATTTTGTGGAATCGATTTTCGGAAACGCGGGCGACCCTTTTCTGCCGGAGAACGACGCCGGGCTGGACGTGGAGCATTGGACGGGACATACCGGCTGCGTCATCCTGGCGCCGCATTTGACGCGAGCGACCAAGAAGTCGCTTGGGCTGCCGCCTTGGGACGAGGCGAGCGAACGGCAGCGGCGCGACGGGATGTGCTGGAAGAGCGAGAACGAATTCTACAATGACGGGGGCGCGTTCAAAATCACGGCGCGCGACGAGCGCGGGGTGATCGTAACGATCATCGCGGACAATTATTTTGGCTATTGCAAGAAGGAGGTCAAAACACAGATCAGTTACGCGACGAATCTCCACGGGCTTTGCGAGGAGGAACACGCGGGCGGAGCACTTGTGTACGCAAGTTACGACCTGGGGGAGGAATTTTACACGGACAAACACGTGCGTTACCGCGGGCATTCGTTCGAGGAGGTCCTGAAGCTGGCGGGGGCGGCGATGGATTTGCAGCCGGAGGGCTACGCGATTGACAAGCGATACCCGGACATTATTTACGTGCCGCGCGACGTGCAGTTTGACCTGCGCAAGCAAACCGTGACGTGGGCCGGCCCCAACGGCCAAAAGACAATCAAGCTGATCGCCGGCAGGACTTACATCCGGCCGTCGGGGTATCGAGTGCATGTGGAAAGGCCATCGCCATTGCGGGACTGGAGACTGGTGGGGACGGTGGCTGAGCCGACGCTTTGCCACAAACCGAGCACGGTTTCCGGAGGCGGAAAATCCGAGATTTCGAAGTCCATCAGCGACGCAATCATTCACGGGGCGGTGTTCACGGCGGATTTCAAGCGGGACTTCGATTTGCTGGAGGAGTTGATCGCGCGGGATTATTCGGGACGATTTCGGGACCCGGCGAAGGCGGGGACGGACACGCGGCCGATTCTCAGCTCGGAACGTTCGCTGGGCTCGGTGATTAAATTATTCACGCCGTCCGAGCGCGATTGCTCGGATGAATTCAACCACTGGCTGGCGTCGATTCCGCAATACATTTTGGAACTGCTCTTTGTGGTCAAACGGTTTTACAAGGCTTCGTGGAACGGGCAGTGGCGGGAACATTTCAGCGTGGATACGATCAACGGGACGCCGGGCAACGAATTGAAATGCGACAACCGCAGGCTGACTTCGAATTTTCTGCGCGTGGGCTATGAGGCGAACGGATCATGGCGTGTTTTCGGGCTGCGAAAGGATTTTCAGCCGGCGGCCAAATTGCAGGCGGAGGATGACATCACGGCGTCGGTGGTCGTGCCGGTTGCGGCGCTGCAGCATCTGAATCCCGATTACACCAATCGGTCGGTGAAATTTGTTTACAACACAGAAGGCCGGCTTTTTCAACGGCCGGACGACGCAATCCACCGGGGTTACGATAAGCAGGCGGAGCAGGATTTGTCGGAGCCGGGAAATTTCCTCTCGAATTTTCAGCCGCTCACGGAATCCGACGCCCGCGAACTGGTGGAGGATTCAATCGGGTTCGCGACTTACAGCGAGCCGATGCGGCGTTTGATAACGGCGGCTTCGCATTGCAACGGCGGCCCGCGGTATTTTGCGTCGTCGGCGCATCCGAGGATGGTGGATGGAAAACCTTCGCGCAACCCGCGCTACCTGCAAAAGCGGCCGGACCTGGTCCATGCGCAGGACGCTTACGCGGCGGAAATGAGCACGCGATTGCAGCGCCGCATTCCGCTGGGAACGCCCCTTTACACGCCGGTCAACGTGGTGGTGCCGGGACGCCGGAACAATCCGCCGGACGCGGCGGGGGGAATCCGTTCGCTGGCGGTGTTCAATCCGATCCACTACATGGAATTGCCGGAGCTGTTCATGGAATTTGTTTCGAGCATGACCGGGAAATCCCCTTCGACAACGGGCGCCGGCTCGGAAGGGGCACTCACGAAAGGGCCGTTCAACGCGCTGCCCCCTATTATTGATTTGAATGCGGCGCTGGTTTCGTATGTGGTGACCGGCGACGACGTTTTTGTTTCCTCGGCGGGACATATCGGGCCTAAGGCGCGGATGGACCATGACATCAGCCTGTTGATTCCCGAAGTGTGGTGCCGGATGCAGCCGGCGGAACGATCGCCGGCCTACCTGATCGAAAACGGATATTTCGAGAAATGCGAGGACTTTGAATTCAAAGGAGAGAAAGTTTTGGCGAGCCGACTGGGCTACCGGATGACGGCAAGCTTTGTGCGGACTTTTTTTGGGCGGGTGTTCAATTATCCCTACGCGGTGTTCACCGAGGAAATGTTGCGGCCGGAGAAGCAGGACATGGCGGTGTTTGCCGACGGCGTGGACAACATTGTGGGCACCCATCAACGGGTGGCGGAAAGGTATTTTGCCGACGGGAGCATCGAGATGGCGTGCCCACCGCTGAAGGCGCTGCTGCATATCATGGCACGCGGCAATTACGAAGGGCGCGGTGTCAACGACGCGGGATTCCGCGAGCTGTTTACGCGAGAGAGCGTGATGGGGAGCGAATGGTACGCGGAGCGGCTTGCGGCCAAGCAGCGGCATGACATTCAATTGTGGCGCAGCCACGCGGCGTACCTGGAAAATTTCCTGAAGAAAAAAAATTACACGGACGAAGCGGAACGGCTGGGCGTCCGGCAAAAATTGGAGGCAGCTTGGGAAACCTACCACAAAGCCAAATCCACGGACTATTTGACCGGTCTTAACGGAACTATCGGGCTACAGCCGTTACCGGGGAGCCTGCGATAAAGCTCCCCGCACTTTTTCCCATCGCTCGCTACGGGCGGATTTGAGGACGGCATCGCAAATGTGCTGGGTTTCCAGGGCGTCACGAAAAGTCGGGCCGGCCCATTTGCCGCTGCCGAGGCCATCCAGAAAATCGGCGGCCTGGTGAATGAAGGAATGCTCGTAACCGATCTGCAAGCCGGGCACCCACCAATGCTTCATATAAGGATGATCGCCATCGGTCACGTGGATGGAGCGCCAACCGCGCACGCGGCCTTCATCGTGATGATCGAAATATTGGAGGCGGTGCAAATCGTGGAGGTCCCAGGCAATGGACGCTTTTTCGCCGTTGATTTCAAAGGTGTAGAGAGCCTTATGGCCGCGGGCGTAGCGGGTGGATTCGAAGGTGGCGAGCGAACCGTTGCGGAAGCGCGCCAGGAACGCGCAAGCATCGTCGATGCCGACCGGCTCGAGTTTGCCGCTGAGGGTGTGCTTTCTTTTTGTGACAAACGTTTCGGTCATGGCATTGACCTTTTCGATGCCGCCGTTGAGCCAGATGGCGGTGTCGATACAATGGGCCAGCAAATCGCCCGTGACGCCGCTGCCGGCGACTTTGACATCGAGGCGCCAAAGACCGGCGCCGCCCTGGGGAACATCGGGGCTGATAGTCCAATCCTGCAAGAATTTTGCGCGGTAATGGAAAATGCGGCCGAGGCGGCCCTCGTCGATCAATTGTTTGGCCAGCGTGACCGCGGGGACGCGGCGGTAATTGTACCAAACCATGTTCGGGACTTTTGCCTTTTCGACGGCGCGAACCATGGTCAGGCCTTCGGGGGCATTCATCGCGAGGGGTTTTTCGCACAGGATCATTTTGCCCGCCTTGGCGGTGGCGATGGCGATTTCGGCGTGGGTGTCGTTGGGGGCGGCGATGTCAATCAGATCGATATCGGGACGGGCGATCAATTTGCGCCAGTCTGTCTCGAATGATTCAAAGCCCCAATTTTGGGCGAAGGCGCGGGCATTTTTTTCGTTGCGGGCGCACACGGCCTTGAGGACCGGCCTGTACGGGAGGTCAAAAAAGCTGTTGACCTTGCCGAAAGCGTTCGCGTGCGTGCGCCCCATGAAGCCGCAGCCGATCAAGCCGATGTTGAGTGGTTTCATAAAGTCAGGCCCTCCAGCCGTGGTTTTGGCGCACCTGGATCATGGCGGCCAGAATGTTGTTCCAGGTTTCGGGCTTCATCATCACGTCGTTTGGAAACATGCAGCCGTCCCAGCAAATGTGTTTGAACTTGCGCGTGACCTTGCCGTCTTCATCGCGCATCCAATAGGCGGCGTCGCGGCCGATGTTGAGCTTTCCATCGGGATCGGTGGCCAGGCAATGTCGGCCTGTCTTGTCGTGGGTGCCGGAGCCGCGGACGGTGGCGTCGTTTTGCGCGACGTGAAAATCGATCGTCCAAGGGCGGAGGACGCGGGTCATTTTTTTCATGGCATCGTGAAATGGGCCCGGCTCCCAATGAAAATCCTTGGGGAGGATGCGATGTTCCGGGGCATTGTATCCGAGGGTGTAAAGAAGAGTATGGGCCATGTCCGCCTGGAAGCCGAGGGTGCGAGGCTGGCCGACTTCCTCGAGCAGTTGGGTCATGTATTTCCAACTGTGCATGGCGCCCCAGCAAATCTCGCCCTCCGCCGCCAGGCGCTCGCCGTGGTCCCTGGCAACCTTGGCCGCTTCCTTGAAGGTTGCGGCGATTCGCTTGGTGTTGAGCCGGGGGTCTTTTTCCCAATCGGTGACGCCGCAGGCTGAATCGATTCGCACAACGCCGCCGTGGCGGACACCAGCTTTGGTAAGCTTGGCGGCGATGCGGCAGGCCTTTTGCACCTGGGTGACGAACTTCTTCCTCTCCTCCTCGCCGCCCATGGCGGACCCGCCGCCCGTGGGCGCCCAAACGGGCGCGACCACCGAACCGACGGCCAAACCTTTGCGCTGAATTTTTTCGGCCAACTTCTTCAGGCCATCATCGTCGATGTCGATACTGACGTGCGGATCAAATAGAAAAATATCGACGCCGTCGAATTTCACGCCATTGACCTCCGCGCGGGCGGTCAAATCGAGCATGGTGTCGAGGCTGATACAGGGTTCGGCGCCCGGGCTGCCCTTGCCGACAAGCCCCGGCCACATCGCGTTGTGCAACTTTGGAAAACTATTCGCGGTGCGTTGTGTCATGCGCCCATATTGGCCAAATCCGGGAAATTGTAAAACTCAAGTTATCGGGTTTTCAACGCTGGCGAAGAATCACACTGCCGTCATGATCATGCCGCGCACATTTTCAGAAATTCCGCTTCATCGATGACGCGGACGCCAAGGGACTGGGCTTTGTCCAATTTTGAGCCGGCTTCGGCGCCGGCCAACACGAAATCGGTATTTTTGCTCACGCTCGATGTGACTTTTCCACCGAGGGCCTCGATGCGCGAACCGGCTTCCTCGCGGGTCATGGAGGGAAGCGTGCCAGTTAATACGAACGTCTTGCCGGAGAACAGGCCGCCTGATTTCTTTGCGGCGCTTTTCTGGCTTTGGGGGTGAAGGTCCAGATCCTTCATTCGCCGCAAGACTTCGCGGCCCTCGTGCGAGGCGAAATATTCGAGCACGCTACGCGCAACGACAGGGCCGACTTCCGTCACAATGCCCGTTTCCTTTTCACTTTTGCTCCTGGCGGCGAATCCGGCGTCCAACAAGCGTTGGGCAGCCGCATCGGATTCGTCTTTGTCCTTGTCCTTTTTCTTGTCGTGATAGGCGATCACGTCCTTCAACAAGGGCGAATCGGCGACTTCCTCGATGGTGTCGTGGAAGGCGGCGAGCTGGCCCGCGGTGGTCTTTCCCACCTCTGGTATGGCGAGGCCAAAAAGCCATCGACCGAGCGGGGCGGTCCGGGCGCGTTCAATGGCGGCGACGGCCTTTTCGGCATTTTTGCGGCCAAAAACGCGGGGGGATTCCTCGTCGCCAAGGTTCAACTCTCCCAGTTTTTCCGCCGTCAATTTGAATAAATCCAGAGGTTCTGGCGCGAGTTTTCGTTCCACCAGTTTGTCCGCGACGATGCCGCCGACGCTTTCGATGTCGAGGGCGCCGCGTGCGGTGAAAAATTCGACGCGCCGGGTCGCTTGCGCGGGGCAATGGATGTTTTCGCATCGCCAGGCGGAGAATTGGGGATCGCGCCGGACAGGGCTGCCGCATACGGGACATTTGCCAGCAAGATGGCCGGGGAAATCGAAGGGCTCGGCGTTGGGCGGACGTTGCGACATGACAACGCCCACAACGGCGGGAATCACTTCGCCCGCCTTCTCGATAATCACGGTGTCGCCGATGCGGATATCCTTGCGTTTGATTTCATCCTCGTTATGGAGAGTGGCGCGGCTGATTGTGCTGCCGGAAAGGAACACCGGCTCCAAATGCGCCACAGGCGTCAGAGCGCCGGTGCGGCCGACGCGAATGGTGATCTCATTGAGGCGGGTGTGGGCTTGTTCGGGCGCGTATTTGTAAGCGATGGCCCAGCGAGGGGCCTTGGCGGTATAACCGACCTGCTCGCGCAACGGCAAATCATTCAACTTAATCACGGCGCCGTCGGTCTCGTATCGGAAGTTATGCCGGATTTTGTCCAGGGCATCGATGGCGGCAATCAATTCGTCTTCCGAATGACAAATCCAGATTTTTTCGGGCGTCTTGAAGCCGGCGTCCTTGAGCCATGCCAACCAATCATCATGGCATTGGGGGACGTGGTCCCCGTCAACGGCGCCGATGCCGTAAAAGAGGGCGTCCAGTGGGCGTGTGGCAACGATGCGCGGGTCCAATTGCTTGAGCGAGCCGGCGGCGGAATTGCGGGGATTGGAAAAGACCTCCAGGCCGGAGGCGGCGCGCTCGGCGTTGAGCTTCTTGAATCCCTCGCGAGTCATATAGACCTCGCCGCGCACCTCCAAAACGGCGGGGAGAGGACGCCGGGACGGGGGGTGGAGTCTGAGGGGGATGGAGCGGATTGTTTTTAGGTTTGATGTAATATTATCGCCGGTTGTGCCGTCGCCGCGCGTGGCCCCGACGGCAAGAGCGCCGTTTTCGTAGCGCAAATTGACCGCCAGGCCATCGACTTTCGGTTCGACAGTCCATGTCAACTGCTGGTGGGGGAGCAATTTTTGCACGCGGGTGATGAAACTCCGCACTTCGGCTTGTGAATAGGTGTTGTCCAGGCTGAGCATCGGCACACGGTGTTTTTCCGATCGGAAGGATTTGACTGGTTCGCCGCCGACCCGCTGCGTTGGGGAATCGGGTGTTCGCAATTCCTTGAATTGTTCCTCCAGATCGAGCAACTCGTGGTACAGGCGGTCGTAATCCTGGTCGGTGATCGCGGGACGGGCCTGCACATAATAGAGATCATCATGACGGCGGATTTCCGCCGCCAACTCTTCATGCCGCGTTTTGGCCTGGCTTAATGTCATTGAGACCTGCCTCCATCTTTATCGTAATCGCCGTGGCAATCCAATTCTGAATCTTGCCCCGGCTTTAAAGGCATGTTAGAACCTTGTCATGATCAAGTTTTTTCCGATGAGGCGAGGTGTTTTATTTTTCTCGGCAGCGCTGATGGTGTTGGCCGGGTTCATGACGGGGAGCGTGGATGCCGCGCCGAAACCGCTTCGAATATTGCTCATCGCCGGGGGATGCTGCCACGATTACGCGACGCAAAAGGACATTCTCAAAAAGGGACTGGAGGAAAGGGCGAATGTTGTGGTGGACGTGATTTATTCCAGCGACACGAGCACGCATCCGCCGCTGGCGATCCTGGGAAATCCCGATTACGCGAAGGGTTACGACCTCATCATTCATGACGAATGCGGGGCGGAGATTTCCGATCCGGGCCTTGTCCAAAGCGTGCTCAAGCCGCACATCGACGGGATGCCGGGAGTGAATCTTCATTGCGCCATGCATTCGTATCGGATTGGAAACCCGAACGATCCGGTGACGCTGGGAACGCCGCACGGGTATTGGTTTGAATATCTTGGGCTGCAATCCAGCGGGCATGGCCCGCAGGAACCGATCCAAATCACTTATACGGACAGGGAAAGCCCGATCGTGAAAGGGTTGAGCGATTGGACGACGATCCACGAAGAACATTACAACAACATTCACATATTCGACACCGCCCATCCCCTCGCCCATGGCAAGCAGACGATCAAGCAACGCGACGGAACGCTCAAAACAAATGATTTCGTTGTCGTTTGGACAAACGAATACGGCCCGAACAAAGCGCGGGTTTTCAGCACGACCATTGGTCATAACAACGAAACGGTGAGCGATCCGCGCTATCTCGATTTGGTGACTCGCGGCGTGCTGTGGGCGACCGGGCATTTGAACGATGACGGAACGCCGGAAAAGGGTTACGGGAAAACCCGGCAAGTTGACAACAATTAAAGGTGCCGTACGGTTTCTCGATTGGAAATGATCCATTATCGAAAGAACACCTATGAGCACATCTAAAGTTAATGCACCCGATCTCACTCAACGCGCTCCGCGCAGCGTCCGCGTCCGCCTGGGCGGCTATGCCGGATTGCCGCGAATGCTGGACAAAGGACGCGCGACCCTCGCCGGCAGGAACGGGGAATATAATTTCGATTGTCCGCTCGATCATCGCGTGCTGAGTTTCATTGGAGTGGAGGCGGAGCCTCTGAAAGCCCAGCTTGCCGCGGGGAACGGCGACGGAAAAATCCTGGAGTGGATCAATGCCAACGCCAAGGAGAAGCGGAGTGAGTGGGAAATCGACCAGTGGTCGAACTACATGGAGCGCCGGGGACCGGACAGCGACATAGACACGCTCAAATACTTTGTGGGCCTGGTCGAAAAAGTCGCCGGGGGCCGGGAGGACATCCACAGTTTTGCCGACCTGCTGGACCTGGACGATTTCGTCAGCTTCGGCGGAGTGGCATAAAAGGACGGCATTGCGCCGCGCCTATTTTTTTTCCGCCATTTCCAGGCGTTTGAGATCGTCCGCGAGGAATTGAGTGACGTCCTTGAATTTCAGGGCGTTCTCGGGGTTGATCTCCATCAGAGTCTTATGAGCTTCCAGGCAAGTGCGAGCGACATCCGCCCGCGTGGTGCCGGGGGCTTTGACGAGGGGTTGGAAGCTGTTGGTTAAAGGGTCCGCGATGGTGATTTTGAAGAGGTGCGCGACGCCAAGGTTATCCAAAACTTCGGCGATGCGGGGATTGGGATTGAACAACTCCAGCGGGGAGCCTTGGGCGGCTTTGCCGTCGCAAAATTTCAGGCCGATGCCCGAAAGCATCCCCAGGAAAGTGCTGTCCATGGTAACGCAGTCGCACAGCTCGAATACAAAGCGGTTGTATCCGCGCGCCCACAGTTCGTTGATCAACTTTTTGAGGTCGAGGGAAGATGTAAAATCGGCCCTGCCGCAAATCTTGACGCAGACCACTTGATCAAAAACCGCCACCATCAAATTTGCCGTTTGACTCATATGCCTCCTGACAAATATCCGGTCGAAATGCGCATGAGTCAAGCGGCGTCGGCCAGGACACCGGCGGGGCGGCTGACAATCCGCACAAGCGCCTGCTGCAAAACCAGCGACGGATCAAGACTTCGCGAAATCAACTGCTGATTGCATTGGAGCAATAAATCCATGGCGGCGACGAGTTCCGCCTGGGTGTAGTTGCGCGCCTGGCCAATCGCCCGGAAGAGCACGTAAGGATTCATGGCGAGCGGATTAAATTTTTTGTCCTCCGGGAGCGCATCGGCGGGCACGCGGGCGAGCTGGCTTCGGAACCGGCCGAAATCATTCTCCGGCTTGAGCCATTTTTGCGCGAGCATTTCGCGGGCGAAAATCAGGACGCGGACTTTGCTGATCAAGCCATAGAGCAGGCCGATTTCATTTCGTTGGGGGTCGCGGCGGGCCTCCCACAATTCCTCGTCCAGACAGCGCAGCAAGCGGGGAAGATGGCGGTCGCCCAGGGCATCGCCCAGGGCGAAAGCGCGCGCCTGTTTATTGCGGGTCACGATAGCATCGACATCCGCGATCTCCAGGCGTGAACGTTCGCCCGCGTAGAGGGAAAGTTTTTCGATCTCGGAGCGCAAACCACGGGCGTTTGGACCGGCGCTGGCGACGAGTTTGGAGAGGGCTTCGTCGGAGATTTCCTTGCCCAAATCGCCCAAGGCGCGCAACGCGAAGGATTCAGCCTGCGCGGCCCAATCCTTGTCTTCCGCCGACCAGCCGGCAAAAATCTCGACCGAGCCGATTTTTTCGAGGGTCTTGTAAATTGTTTTGCGCTTGTCCACCTTGCCCGCGCTGACGAGGAGACGGACGTTTTGCCACACGAACGCTTTGAGCATCTGGGAAAGCTCCGCCAGATCCTCGGTAACGGCCTGGGCCGAGGCGGCGCGTTCTTCGCCGAGGAAATTGCAGTTTTGGAGCCAGACGACTTTGCCTGTTCCGAAAAAGGGAAGGGTTTGCAGGGCCTCGCGGAGTTTGGCGAGGGAGGCGAGGGCTTCGCCGCTATTATTGACTGAGGCGTCGATGGTTTCGTGGTCGGTCCCGCCGATCTCAGCGGACCAGGATTTGAAAATTTCCCGCGCGCGTTCCTTGACGCCAAATTCATCCTCTCCGCAGACAAGAAGGACCGGCGATTTTGGGGAAGGGGGGGGCATAAAACAGACGGAAGATTTACTCGGACTCCTCCGACTCGCCAGGATTCTCTGTGATGCGTTCGAGCAACTCGCTCATGTCCTCGACCTGCTCGAAAAGGGAGTTGGAGACATAAATGGGACGCTTTTGGGCGGTGGCCAGGGCCAGGCAATCACTCGGGCGTGCGTCCACTTCGACGATTTTTCTGCCGAGTTCATTTTCCTGCTGCAAAATGAGGCGGGCGAAATAGGTGGAGTTTTTCAATTCGGTAATGACGACACGCTCAATGGTGACGCTCAGGCCTTTGAAAATATTATTAATGAGATCGTGGGTCAGGGGCCGTTCCTTCTGAGTGTCGCGCAAGAACATGCCGATGATCGCCCCCATGTTGTGCTCGACCTGGATGACGAACACCTTTTTGTCATTGCCCACGAAAATCGCGCAGCCGCTTTGCGCGGGAAGGATCCCGCGTATCTCCACGGGCGAAACATCGCTTTTCATAATAGAAGGGTAGGCGTTTGCGGCAAAAACTCAAGTGGCTTTCAACTGCGGCATTGCCTTGGCGGCGTCGCCTGAACCACAATCGTGGCAATGGACTTCGCTGAGAAGATTCTGAACGCCACCACCCTTGGCCCCTGGCGTGAAAACCTTCGGCGCACCGGTCGAAAGCTGGTCGTTACCAACGGTTGTTTTGACGTGCTGCACCTGGGGCACGTGACCTACCTGCAACAGGCGCGCGACCAGGGGGACGCATTGCTGGTGGGGGTAACCAGCGACGCTGGCGTTCGGTCGATCAAAGGCCCGGGACGGCCGCTTAATGGGGAGTACGACCGGGCTGGAGTTTTGGCAGCGCTGGAATCGGTGGATGGCGTTTGCATTTTTTCGGAACTGGATGCGCGGGGTTTTTTGCAGACGGTGCGGCCGGACATTTACGCCAAGGGCGGCGACTATACTCTGGAAACGATCAACCAGGATGAACGCCGGCTGCTCGAACAACTGGGGGTGCGAATCGTCATCCTGGGCGCGGTGCCGGGAAGATCCACGACCGCGCTGCTGGAACGGATGAACGATGCCGAAGCGCCGCGAAAGGACTTGCGTCCGGAGAGCGAGGGCACGTTAATCGACGACATGCCAGCGGAAACATTTCAGGCGAGCCGGTGGACGGGGGGGAACCATCTTTTCCCGACGGTCATTGAAGTATCGGACAAGTCCGTGGTGCGACGAAAAAGGGCGTGGTTCCGGGTTGATGAAATGAGCATTGGAATTCAGAAAGTGGCGTCGGTGCATATCAAGACGGGGTTCTTTTGGTCGGAAATTCTGATAGAATCCACCGGGGGGACCGACCCGATTGCCAGTCACGGGCACCGAAAAGAGGACGCGCAGCGGATCAAGGAGTTGATCGGAAATTATCAGCAACAAGCAGCAAGGTAACGAGTTTGTAACCTATTTGTCACCGTTCCGCCGTTGTGCCGGTCACGGAGTCCGTTCAGAGTTGGAACGTGAAGAACCGAATTTTGGTGGTGGATGATGAGCCGGATGTGCTCGATTTGGTGACCTACAACCTCGCGCAGGCGGGATTCCAAACGGACACGGCCGCCGACGGAGCGGAGGCGCTTCGCAAGGCGCGGTCCGTTGCGCCGGATTTGATCCTGCTCGACCTGATGCTGCCGGAAATGGATGGGTTGGAAATTTGCAAGCTTCTGCGGCGCGATTCCAAAACGAGCGCCATTCCGATCATCATGCTCACTGCGCGGGCGAGTGAAATCGACCGGATAATTGGGTTGGAATTAGGGGCGACGGACTATGTTCCGAAACCTTTCAGCCCTCGCGAACTGGTGTTGCGGGTCAAAAAGCGGCTGGAACAGACCGCCGCGCCGGTCGCGAAGAGCAGTTACGCTTTTGGGCCTTTGCAACTGGACGTTTCGCGGCACCTGGTGACGGTCAGGAACAAGAGAATCGACTTGACAGCGACGGAATTCAAACTTCTGACGTTGCTCATCGAGCGGACGGGGCATGTGCAATCGCGCGACCAGTTATTACGCGACGTTTGGGAATACGACACCCACATCGACACGCGCACGGTGGATACACACGTGCGGCGCGTCCGTGAAAAGCTCGGTCCCACCGCCGCCAAGTATCTCGATACGGTGCGGGGCGTGGGCTACCGCTTCACGCCTAGTGTTTGATTGGGCGAATCTTGATATTGCGGAACGAGACCTCGCCCGGGTGGTTGCCCTGCAATCCGATATATCCGATATCCGATTCGGCGAACCCGGTCATTCTGTGAAACTTGCTCGCCGCAACGCGACTGTTGAAATCATCGCTATGCAACACGTAATCGAAGTACTTCACGCCGTTGATAAAGTGTTCGCACTTTTCCGGAGGGGGAGCGACAACTAAACGGATATGATTCCACTCGTTGGCCGGTTTGGTTGAGTCGATCGGCAGTCCGGTGGCGGGGTCAATCGGTGGTTTGTAAAGGCCGTAAAGCCACCCACATATCCAACTGCGATCTTCCGGCGGATAATCGTCCTCCAATTGGAATTCAGGCCCGGTCCACCAGATTGTTGGCCCCGCGTCCGTAACGTGATACATAACGCCGCTATTGCCTCCCTTGGAGATCTTGTAATCCAATTCAAGCTCAAACCAATCAAACTTGTTGCTGGTGACGATGTCCTGGCCACCTGCCTTTTTCGACATTGCGCCATCCTCGATCGTCCAGCCCTGGCCCATCCCGTCGGATTTAAACACATGCCAGCCGTCGAAATTTGTGCCGTTGAAAAGCAGCGTCCAACCAGCGGCCTTTTCGGCATCCGTCAGCGTATTGTTTTCCTGCGCGAAGACGGGCAATGCCATCAGCGCGGCCAAAGCAGCCGGAGTGAAACAAGTTCTATATAATTTCATATGATCTCATGGGGTGGAGATGCTACGGCGTCATGCGAGGCGAGCAAAGGAAAAAGAGCAACCTTGATTAGCCTTGATTAGCCTTAACTCCGCGTCCGGGAGAGCGGTCCATGATTTACGTATAAGATGTTATCCATAAACAACATAGGCAGAATCCATAGCGCGGGATGATCTTCAAGAACAGGTTTGACTGCCTTTACCCGTGGCTTGATTGGGCCAAGGGCGTAAGAATCGACACGCCAAACTATCAAAGAACAATGCCTTGCGGCGATTACCGTTGGACAGCGGAGATGCTGTTTGTATTCAGGTGAATTTGTGGGGTCCCATATTACGAGGGGATAAGGACATTCCGTCGAGGATGAATCAAGCCTGGTTATTGGATGTGCGCGCGGTAAAATCGGTTTGTGAAAGCGCCCGCGGCGGTGTCGATGAACTGGAACGAGCCGAAGGCGGGCGGGTTGGTCACAATGGGCGTCCAGTGGACCAAATCGGCGGAAGCATCAATGACCAGGGCGCCCTGGCCGGCGAGGTTCGTCAGTTCGAGCGAGGCCTGGCCCGCGGCGTAGGAAAACCCGCCCCCACCGGCCATGAAGGAAATGGGCGCGTTTGTGATGCTCAAAGTCACGACGGAACTGGTCGTGGCCCCGTTGATGTTAGTCACGATGACCTGGTAGTAACCGGCGTTTGCGAGGAGAATGTTGGTGATCCCCAGGGTGGCGTTGGTGGCATAGGAAATATTTGCGCCGTCGAGTTGCCACTGATACGCCAGGGCGCCGGTTGCGGTAATGCTGAAACTGGTGTTGCTGTGAAGCGACACAAGCTCGTTCGTGGGCTGGCCTGTGATTTGCGGCGGAAAGCCCATGCGAAAAAAGACACCCCCGGCGTTGGTCCCGCCTTCAAATCCCGTGGCATAAAAAGTCCCGTCAGGCGCTTCGAGCAGGCCGCTTGGGCTGCCTCCATCGGAGTTCGCATAACCGGCTCCGTTATAATTCAGATACGTAAAAGAGTACAGCGGCGCAAGTCCCGCCGATTCGCTGAACTCAAAAATCGCTCCCGCGCCGTTCGTTCCCCCCTCGTACGCGGCGCCGTAAAGATTTCCATCCAGGCCAAGAAGCAGCGTTTTCGGATCGGCCCCGTCATTATTGTAATACGGCGCGTCCGACGATGTTGGCGTAAATGAGTAAATGGGCGTCACGGCGCCGTTGGTCGAGATTTTGAAGATCGTCCCGGATTGGCCCGATCCGCCCGCGGTGCAGGTGCCATAAAGACTTCCATCGTGCCCATTGATGAGGGCGGCTTCCGGAATCGCGCCGTCGTCGCCTCCGGTAAAGGAATAGAGCGGCGTAAATTTTCCGGCGGCCGTCAATTGAAACGCGGTGCCATAGCCGTTGCTGCCCCCGGTGGTGGTGGTGCCATAAAGGCTTCCATTGATGAATTGCAACAAAGCCGCCTTTGGCGTCCCGCCATCCACGGCGTTCGAGAAGGAATAGAGGACCGTCACTTTTCCCTGGTGCGTCATTTCGAATATCGTCCCGTAACTATTCGTACCGCCCTGCGCGGCGCTCCCGTAGAAATTTCCGTTCGTGCCAAGCGTCAATGCAGCGCTCGGCGTGTATCCGTCGGCATTGGTGAGGTGGCCCGTCTTTGTGGACTTTGGCAGCGCGAACCCGTGCAAAACAGCCAAGGTTCCGTTGGTGCTGATTTGAAAAACGGACCCGAACCCATTGGAACCGCCCGCCTCTGCGACGCCGTAAAACAAACCATTGGTTCCCTGCGTCAGGCCCGCCCCCGGACTTCCGCCATCCGCGCCATTCTTGAACGAATACAAAGGGGTCTCCACGCCACTCAACGTTAGTTGAAAGATGGACCCATACCCATTTGTTCCCCCGTTGCGAGTGGTGCCGAAAAAGTTTCCATTGGTGCCTTGAGTCAGCCCGTTGGGCGACTGGCCGTCATCGGAAGTCCCTCCGAAATCGTACAGGTCCACGGGAGTTTGCGAGCAGGCGGAAAAGGCACAAATAACTGAGATCAAAAGACAGAGGCCACGGCTCATTGCCCATAGAGGTGTTTTCATAGTTGTTGAAGAACACTATGACATCGGCTGAAATCGAAAAAACTGAACCGGTTTTTCTGTCAGCCTATAAGTGACAACGAGATTTACGCGGGCTTGCGCAGAATGGTATCGCGTTGCGCCCAAACCGGGTCGGCGTTCGGATAATCCAGGTTGTAATGCAGCCCGCGACTTTCGGGGCGTTGCAGCGCCGACGTAATGATGAGCTCCGCGACGGTGGCGATATTGCGCAGTTCGAGCAAATCGCTCGTCACGATGAAATCCCAGTAATACTCCTGGATTTCCTCCTGAAGATTGGCAATGCGGCTGTGCGCGCGTTCGAGTCGTTTATTGGTGCGGACAATCCCGACATAGTCCCACATCATGCGGCGGATTTCGTTCCAATTGTGGTTGACCACCACCAACTCATCCAAATTGAGCGCGTGGCCGGATTGCCACGGCGGCAGGGTGAAATCATTTTTCGGCAACGGCGTTTCCCGGAGGCGCATTGCGGCACGATGCGCGCAGACGAGCGCTTCGAGGAGGGAGTTGCTGGCGAGGCGATTTGCCCCGTGCAACCCGGTGCAGGCCACCTCCCCCACCGCGTAAAGGCCGGCAATTTCCGTCCGCCCCTCCACATCCGTGACGACGCCGCCACATTGATAATGCGCGGCGGGAACGACAGGGATCGGCTCGCGCGTAATATCAATGCCGAATTGCAGGCAGGTGGAATAAATATTGGGAAAACGCTCGACGATGAATTCCGCGGGTTTGCGCGTGATGTCCAGCAGAACATAATCGGCCCCGCTCTTCTTCATCTCGTTGTCGATCGCCCGCGCCACAATGTCCCGGGGCGCCAGCGATTTCAGCGGATGGTATCGATCCATGAACGCGGCGCCTTCGATGTTTTTCAGAATTCCCCCCTCCCCCCGAACCGCCTCGCTGATCAAAAATGATTTCGCCTTGGGACTGTAAAGGCAGGTTGGATGGAACTGGATGAATTCCATGTTGGCCGCCGGCGCGCCCGCCCGATACGCCATCGCCACACCATCCCCCGTCGCGATATCGGGATTGGTGGTGTAGAGGTAAACTTTTCCGCATCCGCCCGTGGCCAGCAAAACCACCCCCGCCGAAAACGTCTCCACGGCATTCCGGTTTTTATCGAGGACGTAAGCGCCGAGGCAGCGATTTTCGTCCGGAGGCAAACTGGATTGGCCCAGGACCTTTTGGGACGTGATGAGATCGATGGCGAAATGATTTTCAAAAATTTCAATATTTGGCTGCGCGGCGACCGCGGCGAGCAAAGCGCGTTCGATCTCGCGACCGGTCACGTCCTTTGCATGGAGAATGCGCCGTTTCGAGTGTCCGCCCTCCCTGCCGAGGTCCAATTCCCGTTCGCCGTTGACTTCGCGCTCGGAGAATTTCATTCCCAGGTCAATCAATTCCGCGATGCGGGCCGGCCCCTCCTCAACAATCGTTCGAACGACCGCTTCGTGGCATAAGCCGGCGCCGGCCTCGAGAGTGTCCGCAACGTGGCGGGCAAAAGAATCCTCCCGGCTGGTGACGGCGGCGATCCCGCCCTGGGCGTAATTGGTATTGGATTCCGCGCGGGATTTTTTGGTGACGATAGCGACCCTTCCGACGTGGGCGACTTTCAGGGCAAACGAAAGCCCGGCAATCCCGCTGCCCAGAACCAGAAAGTCGAAATTTTTCATGTTTTAGGAACCTTTAGTAAGCTTGATAAGGGTTTATCGAAAAAACGAGATAAATTCCGATCGTGGCGCGAATAAGGCGATTTTGGAATGAAAAAAGGGGTGCTTATACTTGTATTCCCGGATTGACGGTGAGCGCAGCATTAGTTTAACTAAACCAGATGGATCGCGGGGTGAACATCCAGTAATGATCAACCTTCTGCGCAACTTATTTGGTTCTTCGCTAGGCAAGAAGTACCTGATGGCGGGAAGCGGGGCGGTTTTGTTCCTTTTCGTCATTGGCCATCTCGCCGGGAACCTCCAGATTTTTCTCGGGGAGGAATCGCTGAACCGCTACGGCAATTTTCTCCAAACCAATTTGGAAGTCCTGTGGCCGGTGCGCATCGCGCTATTGGTCATTATCCTCATTCACATCTGGTCGGCGACGAAATTGACGCTGGAAAATCGCGCGGCGCGCCCGGAAGGGTACCAACGATGGGAGCCGACGGCGGCGAGTTACGCTTCGCGGACAATGATGTACAGCGGGGTCATCGTGGCGATTTTCATTGTTTATCACCTTTTGCACTTCACGGCGATGGTGAAGGCGGTCAATTTCACGGGAAAGGATTTTGACGCGCGGCCGGAATTCATCGACGCCAAGGGGCGGCACGACATTTATAAGATGATGATCACGGGGTTTCGCGTGCCGTGGGTTTCGGCTTTTTATATAGTTGGGGTGGGCCTTCTTTGTTTGCACCTCAGCCACGGGATCAGCGCGATGTTCCAATCCCTGGGCTGGAAAAAACGGTCGTACGGCCCCTGGCTTGACGGGGCGGCCAAATGGGGGTCGCTTTTGATATTCCTGGGGTACATTTCCATCCCGGTGTCCATTTTGTGCAGGTGGATCCCATGAAGCTCGACGCGAAAATCCCGGACGGACCGCTGGCCCAGAAATGGGACAAGCACAAGTTCGATATGAAATTGGTCAACCCGGCCAATAAGCGGAAGTTTGATGTTATTGTGGTCGGATCGGGGCTTGCGGGCGCTTCAGCGGCGGCTTCGATGGCGGAGCTGGGCTATAACGTGAAATGCTTCTGCTACCAGGACAGCCCGAGGCGCGCCCACAGCATCGCCGCGCAGGGGGGGATAAACGCGGCCAAAAACTACCAAAATGACGGGGACAGCGTCTATCGGCTGTTTTATGACACGGTCAAGGGCGGGGATTTTCGGTCGCGGGAAGCCAACGTCTATCGGCTGGCGCAGATCAGCGTAAATATAATTGACCAATGCGTCGCGCAGGGAGTGCCGTTCGCGCGCGAATACGGCGGGCTGCTGGCCAATCGCTCGTTTGGCGGGGCGCTGGTTTCCCGGACGTTCTATGCGCGAGGGCAGACCGGGCAGCAATTGCTTCTTGGCGCTTACCAGGCGTTGTCGCGGCAGATTGGGCTTGGCAAGGTGAAAATGTTTCCGCGCACTGAAATGCTGGACGTGGTCACTGTCAACGGGCACGCCAAGGGGATTGTGACGCGCGACCTGGTGAGCGGGGAAATATCGGCGCACGCGGCGGACGCGGTTGTGCTGGCCAGCGGCGGCTACGGCAATGTTTTTTATCTTTCCACGAACGCCAAAGGATGCAACGTGACGGCGTCCTGGCGGGCTTACAAACGGGGGGCGGCATTCGCCAACCCGTGTTACACGCAGATTCATCCGACGTGCATTCCGGTCAGCGGCGACCACCAATCCAAACTCACACTGATGTCCGAGTCCTTGCGCAATGACGGGCGCGTTTGGGTGTCGAAGGCGAAGGGCGACAAACGGGCCCCGCGCGAGATCCCGGAGGGTGAGCGGGATTACTATCTGGAACGCAAATATCCCACCTTCGGCAACCTTGCGCCGCGGGACATTTCCTCGCGCGCGGCCAAGGAAGTTTGCGACGAAGGACGGGGCGTCGGGCCGGGCGGGCGCGGAGTCTATCTTGATTTTGCGGACGCCATCCGGCGGATCGGGGAAGCCAGCGTGCGGGAGCGTTATGGAAATCTTTTTGACATGTATGAAAAGATCACGGGAGAAAACGCCTACCAGACGCCGATGCGGATTTACCCGGCGGTCCATTACACCATGGGAGGGCTGTGGGTAGATTATAATTTGATGAGCTCGCTGCCGGGGCTGTTTGTGCTGGGGGAGGCGAACTTTTCGGACCACGGGGCGAATCGCCTCGGGGCGAGCGCGCTGATGCAAGGGTTGGCGGACGGGTATTTCATTTTGCCTTACACGATTGGAAATTATCTTTGCACGGCCAAGACCGCCAAACCGCGTGAGGAGCAGGCGGAATTCAAACAGGCCGTCGCGGACGCGGATGCGATGACGCGAAAACTCCTGGGCATCAATGGCAAACGGACCGTCAACTCGTTTCACAAAGAAGTGGGGACGATGATGTGGGAAAAGTGCGGGATGGCGCGCGATGAAAAGGGGTTGAACGAATTGCTGCGGCAAATCCCGGCGCTTCGGGAGGAATTCTGGAAAAATGTGAAAATAACCGGGAAAAACGAGGAATTGAACCAAACACTGGAGCACGCAGGGCGGGTGGCCGATTTCCTTGAATTTGCCGAATTGCTGTGTCTGGACGCGTTGGAACGGCGGGAATCGTGCGGCGGACATTTCCGAACGGAGTTTCAAACCGAAGACGGGGAGGCAAAGCGGGATGACGAACATTTTGCGTATGTGGCGGCGTGGGAATACGCCGGGCCTGGCAAAAAGGCGATTTTGAACAAAGAACCGCTTGTGTATGAGGAAGTTCACATGAGCACGCGCAGTTACAAATGAACCTCACATTAAAAGTCTGGCGGCAGAAAGACGCGAAGAGCCAAGGCGCATTGGTGACCTATCCGGCGGCGGAAGTGCTGGCCGATATGTCTTTTTTGGAAATGCTGGACGTGGTCAACGAAGGATTGATCGCAAAAGGCGAGGAACCGATCGCGTTTGATTCCGATTGCCGGGAAGGCATTTGCGGGACTTGCTCGATGATGATCAACGGCATCGCCCACGGCGGGTTGCCCGGGACGACGGTCTGCCAGCTTCACATGCGGAATTTCAAGGATGGCGACACCATTGTCATCGAACCGTGGCGGGCGCGGGCGTTTCCGGTCATCAAGGACCTGGTGACGGACCGGAGCGCGTTCGACCGAATCATCCAGGCCGGGGGGTTTGTTTCCGTCAATACGGGCGGCACTCCCGACGGCAATGCGCTGCCGATCCCCAAGACGGACGCCGATACCGCGATGGATGCGGCGGCATGCATTGGATGCGGCGCTTGCGTGGCCGCGTGTAAAAATGCGTCCGCGATGCTATTCGTTTCCGCGAAAGTTTCACATCTTGCGACGTTGCCGCAAGGGAAGCCGGAGCGGGAACGCCGCGTGCTCAACATGGTCAAGGCAATGGACACGGAGGGTTTTGGGAATTGCACGGTGACGGGATCGTGCGAGGCGGTGTGTCCGAAGGAAATCAGCCTGGATTTCATTGCAAAAATGAACCGGGAGTACGGCAAGGCGATCCTTAAAAACACGACGGTTCGCAAAGGAAAAGGCGGGGATTGAAAACTCGCTTTTCGGGCGTTTTTGGCTGGTAATTGGGCGTGCGGAGGGTATCTTCGCAGGTGATTGGCCATACTCGTCTTCGACATCGAAACCACAGCGCAGCCGTTGGAGCACTTCGACGAGGTGCAGCAGGAATACCTGTTCCGCGAAGCGCAGAACATCCCGGACCTTGACGCCCGCGCCATCCGCCGCCTTGAAATTCAACGCAACTTCAGCCTGTGGCCGCTGACGGGAAGCGTGGTTTGCATTGCGATGCTCAACGTGGAGAGCTGCCGGGGCAAAGTGCTGTTCCTGGCCGATCACTACGAGGAGAACCGATCGTGGCCCGGGGGGGTCGAATTTGTGGCCTGCGCGGACGAAGCGGAGTTGCTGGACGAATTTTGGGAAGTGGCGGTGCATTATGATTCCATCGTGACATTCAATGGGCGGGGGTTTGACGTTCCGTTTATTTACCTGCGTTCGGCGATACTCAACGTGCAGGTTTCCCGAAAGGACTGGCTTGGCTACCGTTATCAAATCGAGCCGCATTGCGACTTGATCGAGCAATTCACATTTTACGGGATCAGCGGACGGGACGGGGCGGCGCGGCGGTTTAATTTGGATTTTTACTGCAAGGTGTTCGGAATCGAATCGCCAAAAAGCCACGGTGTGACAGGCATGGACATCAATCGTATGATGGCAGAGGGGCGAAGCGTTGAAATCGCGCAATATTGCCTGCGGGACGTGCAGGCGACCGTTGCGCTTTATAGGATTTGGAAAGAACGCCTGGCCGCGATAAAATGAGTCCTGATTATGGCGCTGTATAACAACGGTTATGGTCCGGCTGGCCGGATCGCCAAGCCGCCGGTCGATCTGCTGATTTGTTTTGCGGTGAAGGAGGAGATGAAGTTTTTCCGCAATGAATCGTGGAAAGGCGGGAGCATCCAGGTTTGGGTCACGGGCATCGGACGCCGGAACGCGGCGGAAAATATCCGGGAGGCAATTGGGCGGGTGCAGCCCGAGCGGGTGATTACGGCGGGATTCGCGGGCGGATTAAATCCCGCCTTCAAATTTGGGACGGTTATTTACGAGCAGGATTTCGACGCGGGGTTTGGGCGGGAGCTGGAGGAGTTGGGCGCAGTGGCGGCGAAGTTTTATTGTCATCGGCGCGTCGCCATTAGCACGGCGGAAAAGCTCGCCCTGTGGAAAGAAACGGGGGCGGACGCCGTTGAGATGGAGTCGTCGGTGATCCGCACCATTTGCCGCGAATTCAAGATTCCGAGCGCGACTGTGCGGGTCATATCGGACGACGCCGGGCAGGACCTTCCGCTGGATTTCAATGCGCTCATGACCTCCGAAGACCAGATCAATTATCTCAAGTTGATGTGGGCGGTGTTGAGCCGGCCGAGCCGGATTCCCAAATTGATTGCGTTTCAGCATCAAACCCTCGACGCGGCGCGAAAACTGGGAGCGGTGCTGGAGGATTTATTGCGGGCCGAGCGATGTTGATTGGGGAGCCGGGGGGGTGGGAAGTTTGTGGTCCTTCATGGCTTCGCTATAACTTGAAAGACAGGCGCCCATTGCGATCAGCAGCACTCCGGCCCAACGCCAGCCATCGACCTTCTCCTTCAGGATAAATTGCGCGGCAAGCGTCGTGACGATAAAACCGATCGAGGTGAGCGGCCAAATGAAGCTCATATCGCGCACGGACATCATATAAAGCAAGCAACCGAAAAAGACGGCCTCAAACGCGACGCCGGCAAGAATACTGCCGTTGGTCACGCCGCCTTTGACGACCCTGACGATTTCGCTGACGGTGATTTCCTTTGCGCCCTTGATCTCCTTGAGGCCGCGGCCAAGGAGCGTGACACCAATCGATTCGATAATGGCTGCGATAATGAGGATGATAATAATTTTGGTCATAATCAAAGGTCCTGGTAACGAATCAGACGGATATTATTTTGTTCAATCACGCTTCGGATTTCCGGGCGGATGAGGGCATCGAATTCGTTTTTAAATTGATCGAGGGAAGGGTGCGAGTAAAGCTCGGAATCGCCGGGAGGGAGACGGGGCAGCAATTTTTTCATATAATCCGAATCGACGCGCGCGTTTTGCAACAAACCGAAAACCGCGTTGGTGTGCCGGATGTTTTTCTTTCGCAACCGGGGGCTGGCCCAGGCGGAGAGAAGTCGAAAGATAATTGCATGGCTTAGGCGATAGGGCCATTGGCCGGCGGCAATCCGGGCGTTCAGGAAAAACGGGTCGCAGGTCAGACGCACGGCGCCGATCCTCCATCTCTCGGCGTTGTCCATTAAGATACGGAAGACGGCGGGGTGCAGGTGCATGTTGAGGTGGCCGTTGACGTGGTCGAGCGGCATGCCTGTGGCGTGGAACTTTTCGATCTGGGCGGCGATTTCCGCGCGCAATTCGCCCCGGCGTTTTGAGGAAAAAAAATAATTCATCCCCGTTGCCGCGGCATTCTCAGAGAATTGGCCATTTTGCTTGACGAGATGTGGAATTTTTTCGGGCGGCAAAGCCGGGCGGCCGCAAACCAGCGCCAGATGCAGACCGACGCCGAGACAGGGATTTTCGCGGGCGAGTTCAATGGCGTGCGGTGCGGAGGGTTCATTGACCATCAGGCTGGCTGTGGTGAGGATGCCCTCTCGATGGGCGCGAACGACGGCCTGGTTGATGGATTCTGAACGCCCAAAATCATCGGCGTTGACGATCAGGCGGCGTTGTGCGGCGCTCACGGTCATGCGGCGGCGAAACTGTCGAGGGTTCACCCCTCGCGGGTCAAGTCCTTTGGCGCAGGTCCCCGGAATTTTTAATGTTTGAACCGGGAGCATTCGAGCGTAGTTTTTGAATTAAATGTTCGAAGCCGATGAATTATTTGATTTGAAGCAGACGCAGCACGCGGCGATTTTTGAGGGCTGTCATTATGCGTGGGAGGCGCTGTCGAAAATCGCGAGTTACCTCAAGGCGCGCGTTCGCACCGGGTTGCAAAACCGCTGCCGGGGCACGGCTTACGTTGGCGATGACGTTTGCATCGGCGAAGGGACCGTGCTTGAGGATGGCGTTATGATCACGGGGCCGGCGATCATTGGGAGGAATTGCCAGATTCGCCACAACGCGTATATTCGGCAGGACGTGATCATCGGGGACGATTGCGTGGTGGGGAATTCGTCCGAACTCAAGAACGCGATCCTTTTCAACAACGCGCAGGCGCCGCACTTCAATTACGTTGGCGATTCCATCCTCGGCCACAAAGCGCATTTGGGGGCGGGGGTGAAGATTTCCAATTTTAAAGTCTTTGCCGGCAACGTCACGGTGGAGATTGACGGCGAACCGTTTGACACGGGGTTGCGAAAATTCGGCGCGCTTGTGGGCGACGGCTGTGAGATCGGGTGCAATGCCGTGCTCAGCCCCGGCAGCATCATTGGGCGACGGTCGGTCATTTACCCGAACGTGACGTGGCGGGGCATTCTTCCAGCGAACATGATTGTCAAAAACAAGGGCGCGCAAAACGTTGTTGCGCGCCGCGGGCGAGCCGGACAGGGAACATGATCAGCCTCGTCGAAGACCAACCCGCCGGAGCGCCCTCCGGGCTGGTTTCGCAAATCGAGGAATTTTTCTCCCCGAGCGGGCGTTTGTCGCAATCGCGCAATTTTGAATATCGTCCGCAGCAGCAGCAAATGGCCGTCGCCGTGGCACAAGCCCTGGAACGGAAAGAGCACCTGATTGTCGAGGCCGGAACGGGGGTGGGGAAGAGCCTGGCTTACCTGATACCCGCGATTCTCCACGCCGTCGCGAGAAATAAAAAAGCGATCATCTCTACGCACACCATCAATTTGCAGGAGCAATTGATTTTGAAAGACCTGCCGATGCTCGTCCAGGCGCTGCCGGTGAAATTCCAGTTCACCATGCTGAAGGGACGCCATAATTACCTCTGCACGCGGAGACTTCAGAAGGCGATGCAGCAGGGAGCGCAGCTTTTTGCGTCGCCGGGAGTCGAGGAATTGAAACGCATCTTCGAGTGGTCCAAAAAAACGGAGGATGGGAGCCTTTCGGATTTTGAAACGGAGCCTGATCCGCATGTGTGGCAGACGGTCAGTTCCGAACGCGGTTTATGCAGCCCCGCTTTGTGCGGGCGGCAGTCGGCTTTCGTCAAAGAGGGCGGGACTCCGTGTTTTTTCCAGGAGGCCCGGAGCCGGATACTTGCGGCGGACGTTCTCGTTGTGAACCATACTTTATTCTTTACGCTGCTCGGCGGGGTGGAGGAGGACGCGGCGGGCGGAGTGCTCTTCAAGAATGATTTTGTGGTCTTCGATGAGGCGCATACGGTCGAACGGGTGGCTTCCGGGCACATCGGCTTGAGCGTCTCCAGCGCACAGGTCCGCTACAACCTTCAGCGGTTGTGGAATCCGCACACGAAGAAAGGGCTGCTGGCGGTTTTGCGCCGGGGCAAAGAGAACTTGGTGGAAGAGGCGCTCAAGCAAGCCGAGAAATTCTTTGCATCAGCGGAGACGGCGTGCGACAAAATCGCCGATTCTCGCGAGCGCGGGAAATCGCCCAATTGGTGGAACGTTTTGCGGATTCGTCATTGCGACCTCGTGGCGGATACGCTCACGACGCCCATCGAGCGGGTGCGCGAGGAAGTCAGCGCGTTGGTAAAGACGGTTAATGACCGGGACACCGCCCAGGAATTGTCGGAGTGCAATCGGCGGCTTGCGGAAGTGCGCGAACAGATCAGCGTTTTTCTGAGCCAATCGGCACGGGAGCACGTCTATTGGGTGGAACGGGCCGGGAAAACCCAGCGGCAGATCGTCCTCAATGCCGCGCCGATCAACGTCGCCGAGTTTCTGCGCCAGCGGCTTTTTGGAGCGGACACGTCCGTCATCATGACCAGCGCCACATTGGCGGTGCGCGACTCGGAGGCCGCCGATGCGCCGCTACGCTACTTCGCCAGGCAAGTGGGAGGCGAAAAGGCCAATTTGGTCCAGGCCGGTTCGCCGTTCGACTACGAGAAGCAGATGAAGGTCTATCTGGTTGGAAAAATGCCCGATCCGCGTGATCCGGATTATCGAACCAAGCTGGTGTACTGGATCAAACATTTCATCCGCATGACGGGAGGGAAGGCGTTCGTCCTGTTTACAAATTTCAAACTTATGCTCGACGTGGGCGAGGAGATGGAACCGTTTTTCGGGGAACTCGGCATCGATTGTCTGGTGCAGGGAACGGGCACGCCCCGGTCGCTCATGCTGGAAAAATTCAAAAAGGACGTCCATTCCGTTCTTTTCGGCGCCGACAGTTTTTGGCAGGGCGTCGATGTTCCGGGAGAATCGCTTTCGAACGTCATCATCACCCGGCTGCCTTTCGCGGCGCCGGACCATCCCTTGATTGAAGCGCGCATCGAGGCAATCGAGGCGCGTGGCGGAAATTCCTTCAAGGAGTTTTCTTTGCCGGAGGCGATTTTGAAATTCCGCCAGGGTGTCGGCCGCCTGATTCGAACAAAGACTGACGAAGGGATCGTTGTGGTACTCGACAATCGGGTATTAACCAAGAGCTACGGCAAAACATTTCTGGCATCCATCCCCAAATGCCCGGTAGAAATTGCGTGACCCCATGAACTCGAACGACCTGTTGTGCCCAAAGCCGCGAATCGCGCCGGCGCTGGACGCGGACTTTCGTCCCGCTGCTCTGGGGCATCGCGCTTTTGCGAAGGAAGCGGAAATCTCGGGCGGCCCGGAAATACGGATCGCGCTCGAACAGGCGGATGGTTCTGTGTTCCGATTTGATCGGCGCGTTCTGCCCCGCAAGCATCCCGCTTCGGACGCGAATTATTTTTACGTGGAACGATTAGTCAAGTTTCTCCTTTGGTCGCGGGGCGGTTTTCGCGTTTATTTCGACGGGCCTGCGGAAATCGGCGCGCGGCTTCAGTCGCATTTTCGCGAGACGGCAACGGGCCGGTTTGACGCGGACATCATGGGTGAAAAAATTTATGGGCAGGCGTTCGAGATTGTCGTTGCGACAGACATGCCGCCAGCGCGGGCGGCGAGCCAGCCGTTGGGCCGGCATCTCAAAGGTTGCCGAATCGGTTTCGACCTGGGCGCCAGCGATCGCAAAGCCGCCGCGGTGATCGACGGACGTGTCATCTTTTCCGGCGAAACGCTTTGGGACCCCGTCCACCAATCCGATCCTCAATGGCACTTTGATCAAATCATGGATTCCCTCAAACAGGCCGCGGCGCATTTGCCGCGAGTCGATGCGATTGGCGGCAGCTCGGCGGGAGTGTATGTCAACAATCGAGTCCGCGTGGCATCGCTTTTTCGCGGCGTCCCGGAGGCTTTGTTTGACCAGCGGGTGCGCAATCTCTTTGTCGAGTTGAAAGCGGCGTGGGGGAACATCCCGTTTGAAGTGGTCAATGATGGAGAGGTCACGGCGCTGGCGGGTTCGATGGCGCTTGGGAAAAATGCGGTGCTGGGGATTGCGATGGGGTCGAGTCAAGCCGCGGGATTTGTCACGCCCGAAGGTGGGATTACGTCGTGGCTCAATGAACTGGCGTTTACGCCTGTTGATTATAACGCCACCGCGCCGGCCGATGAGTGGTCGAAGGACCGGGGATGCGGCGTGCAGTATTTTTCGCAGCAATGCGTCGGAAGGCTGATGCCGGCGGCGGGCATCGAAACGCCAGACGGGTTGCCGTTGCCGGAAAAATTAAAACACGTCCAGGCGCTGATGGAAAAACAGGACCCGCGTGCGGAAAAGATTTACCAGACCATCGGCGTTTATTTCGGGTACGCCGCGGCGCATTACGCGGAGTTTTACGATTTCGAGCATTTGCTTGTCCTTGGCCGCGTCACCACCGGGGCCGGCGGCGAGGTCATTGTCCGGTGCGCGCAAGAGGTGTTGCGCAATGAGTTTCCTGATGTCGCGCGAAAAATTGCGTTTCATATTCCGGATGAAAAAGAGAAACGCCACGGGCAGGCAATCGCCGCCGCGAGCTTGCCGGCCATCTAAATTTATATGAACCCGTATTCCAAATTGGTCGCAGACGTTGCCCGAAATGTTGCGGACGGACGGTCGCTGCCGCTGGGGGGTTTTGCGCCGGCGGCGCGGCCGGAGATTGCGCACGATGCACCGAAGGCGCTTTTTTTTGCGCCGCATCCGGACGACGAAACGATCCAGGGGGGATTGGCTTTGCGGTTGTTGCGCGAGGCGAAATGGAATGTGATCGATGTGGCCGTCACGCTCGGCAGCAATCCGGAACGCAAGGCGGCGCGCTGGCAGGAATTGCAGGCCGCGTGCGGCTACCTGGGATTTGGATTGGAAGCGACCGCGCCGGAGGGTTTCGCGAATGTGCGTCCCGGCACGCGCACCAAAGATCCGCAAGCGTGGGCGCACATGGTCGGAATCATCGCGGGACTTTTGGACAAGCATCGGCCGAGGGCGATATTTTTTCCGCACGCGCTGGATTGGAATGGGACGCACATCGGAGTTCATCTTCTCGTGCTCGATGCGTTGCAGGCGGCGACGGCGGGTGAGTGCTATCTCGTCGAGACTGAGTTTTGGGGACAGATGCATGCGCCTAACCTGATGGTGGAATACTCGAATGAGGTTGTGGCGGATTTGGTGGCGGCGACTTCGTTTCACGCGGGGGAAGTTAAACGCAATCCGTATCATCTCCTGATCCCGGCGTGGATGCAGGACAATGTGCGGCGCGGCGCGGAGTTGGTGGGCGGACAGGGAGGGGCGGCCCCGGAATTTATGTTCGCGCAGATTTATCGCGCACGGAAGTGGGATGGGAGCCAGCCGCAGGAATATTTTACGGGGGGACGGTTTCTTTCGGCCTCCACAAATCCTGCGACGCTGTTTCCTTAAGTGATAAATTCAGCAAAATACGCCTAAAACTCCAACGGTACGGCCCTGAAAACGGGGTGAATAAGAAGTATTAAATTCGGTTAACCTACCGCCGATGATAATGAGCTTTCCTTATAGATTCCGAGGTGGAGGCGGAGCGATTGGGACGAAATTATCGGAATTTGCTTATGGGCAGGGCTTTATATCGAACCTGTAGCATTTGACATTCTTATCGGTGGCCTGTAGTGTTTTAGTCTGAATCCTATTCGCTATATGCGAGGGTGGTTCGTCGGTAAAATACTTTGAGCAGCGAGTTTTAAAATGAGTGAATCCACAATGACAACGCCGGTCGGCGGCGGGACACCAAAGGTGTCGAAAATATCCGAGGCCGTCATCCGTTTTGCCGGCAATTCCCAGGATGGCATCCAGGCCATCGGCGGCTTTTTGGCCCGGCTTGCCGGGCGTTCTGAACAGGAGGTCATGACGTTTATGACCATTCCCTCGACGATTTCGGGGGGGCCTTCCATTTTCCAGGTGCGGATTGGGTCCGGGGAAGTCCTTAGTTCGGGCGACGAGGCGGACTTGCTGGTGGCGTTTTATCAACATTCTTACGATGACCATATGGTTTCGGTGCGCAAGGGCGGGATCGTCCTGTATGATTCCGACCATGTGACGCCCAACCCTGAGTGGGAGAAGGAATATCGTCATGTGCCGGTGCCGATTTCGAGCCGGACGATTGAGGCGATCGGCGGGACGGCCAAGGACAAGGGGAAAAATATTTTCACGCTGGGTCTGATTGCCAAGACGTTTGATTTGAATGTCACTAAGCTGGAACGACTTATCGGCGAACGGTTCGGCGGGAAGGACACCAGCATTCTCCAAAACGCCATGTCCGCCTTCCAGGCCGGCTATGGCTATTCGCTGGGGAAGATTCTGGAAACGTTCCAATTTGTTGAAGCCCAGAAGAAATCGGGCCAGCAGGTGGTCATGACGGGCAATGAGGCGCTGGCTTATGGGCTGATTGCGGCTGGGATTCGTTTTGGCGCGGCTTACCCGATCACTCCGTGGTCGGAGGTCATGGAGATTTTGCGGCGCGAATTGCCGAAATATGGGGGGACTTTCGTGCAATGTGAGGACGAAATTGCCTCGGTTTGCATGGCCATCGGCGCGGGATGGGCGGGGCGGGTGGCTGTGACCGGTTCGAGCGGGCCGGGAGTGGCTTTGAAGTCCGAGGGCATCGGTTGGGCGGTCATGGCGGAGGTGCCGCTGATTGTTTGTGATATTCAACGCGGCGGGCCTTCGACGGGGATGCCGACCAGCGTCGAGCAATCTGACCTGAACCTGGCCTGTTTTGGCGGCCACGGGGATAGCCCGCGAGTTGTGGTGGCGCCGGGGAGTGTCGAGGACTGCTTTTATACGGCGATTGAGGCGGTCAATATCGCCCGGAAATACAACGTGCCGGTGTTCATTGTGAGCGATCAATCCATTGCCACGCGCATTGAGGCGTTTCCAGAGCCAGCGCTGGAAAAAGTTTGCCAGGACCTGACGCCGGACCTTGCGCCGGTTGCGGATTATACGCCGTATCCGTTAAGCGGAGAAATCCAGCCGCGGGTGGCGCCGGGAACGCAGATTTTGACGGGCAAGTATCCCATTGCCACGGGTTTGGAACATGACGAAATGGGACATCCGACCGGTTCGCCCAAACTGCATATGCAGATGACGGCGCGTCGGCGGAAGAAACTCCAGAAGCTGGCAACGGAACTGCCTGTGCCGCAAGTCTATGGACCGCCGGAGGGGAACGTTTTGCTGGTCGGCTGGGGTTCGACCCAAGGGCCGATCCGGGAAGCGGTGGAACGGGCGCGAGCGGCCGGGGACAGCGTTTCGGGGCTGCATTTGCGCCATATCTCGCCGTTGCCGCCGGGGTTGGAGGAGATTTTTGCGGGATTTAACGATGTTGTGGTCGTCGAAATGAACGACGAGGGGCTTTATGGGTATGGGCAGCTTGGCGGGCTTTTGCGGGCGCGCTATTGCAACGCGAAGATTCGCGGATTGAACAAAACCGACGGCTTGACCTGGCGCGTGCGGGAAATCCTGGACCGGGTGAAGAGCAACGTCGCCGCCGGCCTGCGTAAACTATAATTTCAACCTTTTTCAGAACTGATTTTTACTTTTTTATGAGTGAAGCCACTGTCCAAGCCCCTCAACGAGGCAATATTACGAGTGTTCCCGGCGCCCCCTCGGCCCCCGGAACCGAACGCAAACCGCTGACGAAAAAAGAGATCGCGGCCGATCACCCGACGTGGTGCCCGGGTTGCGGAGATTTTTCCGTCCTGGCGCTGTATTTCAAACTGATCGAAAAGCGCAAGATTTGGCACGAGAAGGTGGCCACCGTTGCGGGGATCGGTTGTTCGAGCCGGTTTCCGTATTTTGTGCAGGCGCACGGGGTGCATTTTCTGCATGGGCGCGCTTTGCCGTTCGCCAGCGGAGTTTCGCTGACGCGGCCGGACTTGCATCTTTTTGTATTTGGCGGCGACGGGGATGCTTTTTCCATCGGCGGCAATCACCTGAATCACGCCGCGCGCAAGAACATCAAAATGACTTACGTCGTGATGGATAACTGGGTTTATGGTTTGACGAAGAAACAGACTTCGCCGACGTCGCCCCTGGGATTCAAGAGCAAGACGGATGGTTGGGGCGCGATTGACCGGCCAATCAACCCTATGAAGCAGTTGATCTCCGCCGGGGCGAGTTTTGTGGCGCGGGCGACGCACACGAACCCGAATCATTTGCTGCAAATGATGGAAGCGGCGATGGACCACGACGGGTTCAGCGTGATCGAGTGCCTGAGCGAGTGCGTGGAGTTTTACGAAGGGGCGTTCGACGC
>DATAXU010000060.1:0-26227 GCA_036272955.1 Verrucomicrobiia bacterium | reverse complement strand
GCGCGATCTCTTCCACGGTCCCTCCGACCTAAACCATGAGAAATAGCGCCCAGAGATTCTTTGCGCAAGGGTCGTGGCACACGAATAAAAATACTTCAAACTTACAGCAATGGCAAACCACACATTTGTGCAATAAGCCGGTCTGACCCCTACGCCGGCTCGGAGTTAAGGCTAATCAAGGCTGATTAAGTGTGATGGAGCCGGCTTGACGACTTGAGGGTTCGTGGCGACTTTGAGGGGCTTGGCCGGTGATGTTTTTTCGGTCGTGTCGTCGGCTCCCGCTGTGCAGTCCCTGCAACGGCGCGTGGAGCAGGGGGGCGTGTTGTCGTTGGAGTCGATCAGCGCGGGAGCACAGCCGTTTTTTGCGGCTTTGCTGGCGCGCCTTTTTCCGAACCGACCCATTGTGGTGGTGACGGAGGGGCTTCGGACCCAGGAGGTTTATCAGCAGGACCTGGAAACGTGGGCCGGCCCCGCCGGGACGCAGCCGTTGTTTTATCCGGCCTGGGAGATGTTGCCGCATGAGGCGCGACTGCCCCATGCGGATGTCATCAGCGAACGGCTTGCGACGCTCATCGCGCTGGCGCAATCGCCGGGGAGGATCGTCGTTGCGAATGTCGTTTCGCTATTGCAAAAGACGATGCGGCCTGAGGACCTCAAACGCCGGACTCGCGATTTGCGGCGGGGGGAGGCGCTGGACCCGCTGGACCTTATCGAATGGCTCGAGGAACAATCGTACGACGCGGAAACGCAAGTGACGGAAAAAGGGCACGTGGCAATGCGCGGGGGCATTGTCGATTTTTGGCCGATGACGAGTCCGTGGCCGGTGCGTCTGGAATTTTTCGGGAGCGAATTGGAGTCGTTGCGTTACTTCGATCCGGTGACGCAAATCTCGCGGGAGGAAATCGCCGGCACCACCATTCCGCCGGGAGGTGAACTGGGATTGTTGAAAAAGGAGAATCCACCCGCCACGGCGACTCTCGTGGAATACCTGCCGTCCGACGCCATCTTTCTTTTGTGCGAACCGGAGATGCTGGACGCGCAGGCGGGGCGTTATGAGTCCCAGGCGCCGGCGGCTGATGCGTTTTTTATTTCGTGGAAACAATTCCAGGAAGAAGTGTCGCGGCGCGGGATGACGACTGTGTCCGTCAGCCAGCTCGAAAATTTATTCATTGAAGACGTGGTGGTCGATGGGGTGCGGCTGGAAAATGAAACGGCCTTGAATTTTCAGGGGTTGGAAATGTTTCGGCCAATTGGAGACCGGCGACCGGAGCCGCATATTGCCGAGGCGCAACGGAAGGAGTTTTTCAACCAGCTCCATCGGTGGTCGCGCCAGGGGTATTGCCTGAATTTATTTTGCAATAACGACGGGGAACGCCAGCGCTTCGAGGAAATCTGGTGGGAATACGGGCTGGGCCAGCCGACCGCGCTGCAGATGCGCCTCGGCACGCTGTCCCGCGGCTTTTTATTTGAAGGGGCGAAAGTGGTGGTTGTCACGGATGCGGAAATCTTTGGGCGTTACAAAACGCAACGCCCGCGCCGGTTGAAGTCGCCGCACGCGGCGTCGAGCCGTTCCTTGCTGGACATCAATTTTGCCGAATTGGCCGAGGGCGATTACGTGGTGCATTTGCAACATGGGATTGGGCGTTATCTCGGATTGGGGGTGATGCCGGCCTCGCCGGGTCGTGCGCTTTCCCTGGAACGCCCGGGAACGATCGGGCAAGGGGAAGAATGCATGATTATTGAATACGCCGCGTCCGACGTGAAGGACGCAACGCCGAAGCTTTATGTGCCGGTGAGCGAGGCGCATTTGGTCAGCAAGTACGTCGGCGCGGGGAAGGGGCGTCCGCCGTTGCACACGCTGGGGGGGACGCGCTGGGCCAAGACGAAGGCGCAGGCTGAATCCGCGGTGCGGGACGCCGCAGCCGACATGCTCGCGGTGCAGGCGGCGCGGTCATTGCAGGAAGGACATGCGTTTCCAGCGGATACGGAATGGCAGCGGGAATTCGAGAACAGCTTTCTTTACGAGGAAACGCCCGACCAAATGCGCGCGATTGTCGCGGCCAAGCACGACATGGAGGCCGCGAAACCGATGGACCGGCTTGTTTGCGGGGACGTGGGCTATGGCAAAACGGAGGTGGCCATTCGCGGGGCGTTCAAGGCCGCGATGGGCGGCAAACAAGTTGCCGTGCTCGTGCCGACTACGGTCCTTGCGCAGCAACATTTCAACACGTTTTGCGAGCGGATGGCGGATTACCCGGTGCGCATCGAATTGCTATCGCGCTATCGAAGCCGGCGCGAGCAGGCGCAGGTGATCGGGGCGTTGAAGGCCGGGGCGGCGGACATTGTCATTGGCACGCACCGATTGCTGCAAAGCGATATTGAATTCAAGGATTTGGGGCTGGTGGTCATTGACGAAGAACAGCGATTTGGGGTGCTTCACAAGGAGCGTTTCAAACAATTGCGAATGATGGTGGACGTCCTCACATTGACGGCGACGCCGATTCCGCGAACGTTGCACCTCGCGCTGGCGGGCGCGCGGGACATGAGCACGATCGAAACGCCGCCGCAGGACCGGCTGCCGGTGGAAACGATCGTGAGCCAGTATGACGAACGCCTGATACGGGACGCCATCCAGCGCGAGTTGAATCGAGGCGGGCAGGTTTTTTACCTCTACAATCGCGTGCTGGACATCGAGGCGGTGGCGCAACGGTTGCGGGGGCTGGTTCCGCAGGCGCGGATTGCGGTCGGGCACGGGCAAATGCACAGCGACCAGTTGGAGGAGGTGATGACCAATTTTGTCAACGGCGACACCGACGTGCTGCTCTCGACGACGATCATCGAGAGCGGGCTGGATATTCCCAACGCCAACACCATTATCATCGACCGGGCGGACCGATTTGGGCTGAGCGATTTGTATCAATTGCGGGGACGCGTCGGGCGGTACAAGCACCAGGCCTATGCTTATTTATTGCTGCCGCGACATGCGGGGCTTTTGACGGACGCCCGCAAGCGCATCAGCGCGATCAAACAGTATTCCAGCCTTGGGAGCGGATTTAAAATTGCGATGCGCGACCTGGAAATTCGTGGGGCGGGGAATCTTTTGGGGGCCGAACAAAGCGGACATATCACGGCGGTGGGGTTTGAGCTTTACTGTCAATTATTGCGGAAAAGCGTGCAGAGCCTCAAGGGTGAAAAAACGGCGCCGCGAATCGAGACGCAGGTGCGGCTGGATTTCATCGCAATGAACGAGGAGACGGGGGAGGCGGGAGCGAAAGCCCCGGGGCGTCGCACGATGGCGGCTTTCCCGGCCGCCTATATTTCCGAGGCGCAACAGAGAATTGAAATGTACCGGAAGCTGGCGCAGGCGGCGGACGGGGAGGCGTTAAAGCAATTGAAAAGCGAACTGCGGGACCGTTTCGGGCCGTTGCCCGAGTCGGTGGAAATTCTTTTGAAAGTTGCGGACTTGAAACTGGAGGCAGCGGCGAGGGGAATTACGATCATCGAATGCAAAGAGGACAAGCTGATGATTACGCGGCGGAATGATTTTGTGATGGCGGACGGAAAATTTCCGCGGCTGAGAAAAACGACGGCGTCGGCGCGGCTGAACGAGATTAAAAAGTTGGTATTGGCATTCTAAATTTGCACGCAATCCTTGTGCCAATTGGCCGCGGATGACTTCAATTTAACTCATAAAAAGATGGTCTTGTTCCTTGACGCTTCGGCGAGGGGTAACCATATTGTCGGCCATTTTTGTATTTTGAACAGCTCAAAGAAAAAAACTGTTCGGAAAGAAGGCGCGGAGTCCGCAACCACATCGGATCGAGCTTCCCGGCGAACCGCCAAACCGAACAACCCGCGCCCGACCCAACAGCGAAAGACCGTAGCCGTAGCCATGACACACGTTGAAACCCGATTGGAAATTCAAACATCCGGGGGTCCTGCCGCCGTAAAGCCGGTGCTGGACCTCGCCGAGAAGATCAAGGAACTTGTCCGCCTGGCGCAGGAACAAGGCTACCTGACGTACAACGACATCAATGACGCATTGCCCGATGGCGTGGTGTCGCCCGACGAATTGGACGACCTTTACAGCAAGCTGCGCAACCTGGAAGTGGAGATCGTTGACCAGGCCGAAGTGGACCGCGTCAAACAGCCGGAGCCGGATGAGGAAGAGGACAAGGGGCGGCTGGATATTTTGGACGATCCCGTCCGCATGTATCTCAAGCAAATGGGGCAGGTGCCGTTGCTGACGCGGGAGCAGGAAGTGGAGATTTCCAAACGAATCGAGGACGCGGAAAACGAGGTCAAACGGATCGTCTATGGTTTTGGATTCGCGGGCAAGGAGCACATTGCGCTGGCCGAGAAACTCATTTCCGAACCGCCGAAGGAGCGTTTCGACCGGGTGATCGTGGACAAAAAAATCGAGGGGCGGGAGAACCATTTGAAGGATTTGCGGCGGCTCGTCAAACACGTTCGCGTGCGGGACCTGGAGGTGGACGAAAAGTACGCGGGGTTGCAGGCGATGGCGGCGGAGAAGCATGTTTCGTACGACAAGTCGGTGAAGGACTTCAAGAAACTGGACGACAAATTGCAGCGCAGTTTCAACCGGTTTTTTTACAAGCAACGGGTGATCGAGGAGATGGCGCTGGTGGCGGACAACATTCACGACAAAATCCAGCTCAGCCGGCGGACGCTTGAAGAATTGGAGCAAAGCGGCAAAGCCGAGCAATGCCTGCACATAGTCCAGGCCGAGCAGCGCAAGATCAAGGCGCTGGAGGTATTCGTCCGGATGCCATACTCGGAGTACGTCAAGAGCTACCACGAGCTTCAGCATTTCGCGCGCAAAGCGATCCAGGCCAAGACGGAAATGGTGGAGGCCAATTTGCGATTGGTGATTTCCATCGCGAAGAAATACACCAACCGCGGCCTGTCGTTTCTGGACCTGATCCAGGAGGGGAACATGGGATTGATGAAGGCGGTGGAGAAATTTGAGTATCGACGAGGTTACAAATTTTCCACGTATGCGACGTGGTGGATTCGGCAGGCGATCACGCGGTCGATTGCGGACCAGGCGCGGACGATCCGCATCCCGGTCCACATGATTGAGACGATCAACAAGCTGATGCGCGTGCAAAAGCAATTGATCCAGGATTTTGGGAGGGAGCCGTCGCCGGATGAAATGGCGGACGAAATGCAGATGCCGGTGGAGCGTGTGCGGGCGGTGTTGAAAATGGCGCAGCAGCCGATTTCATTGCAGTCGCCGGTGGGAGACAGCGAGGACACGAACTTCGGGGATTTCATCGAGGACAAATCGGCGGAGAATCCTTCGGACATGACGAGCTATAGTTTGCTGAAGGACAAACTGGGGGATGTTCTTTCGAGCCTGACGGACCGGGAGAGGAAAGTGCTGGAGCTGCGGTTTGGATTGGGGGACGGGTATTCGAGGACGTTGGAGGAGGTCGGCAAACAGTTTAAAGTGACGCGCGAGCGCATCCGGCAGATTGAGGCGAAGGCGTTGCGGAAAATGCGGCACCCCACACGAATTCGGCAGTTATCGGGCTTTTTGGAGACTGAGGAGCCGGCGTAAGTGGGAAAATCGCTTAAAATCGTCTAAAATCGCAAAAATCTTCTGGTAAAAGTCAAACGCACATCATATAAAAACATGATACCTAAATCGTCAGCGCGTCTTGACAACTTGTCCGTTAAGTGTTTAACTACGAATATTCAATGATGCAGGCAAAACTCAATAGAAGAAACGGCTTTGGCAAACGAGGTTTTACCTTGATCGAGCTGCTGGTGGTGATCGCTATCATCGCGATTTTGGCAGGATTATTGCTTCCGGCGCTCTCCGCGGCAAAGAGTCAGGCGCAAGGGGTCAAGTGCATGAGCAATATTCGCCAGATATCGATCGCCTGGAGAAGTTACGTTTTGGACGATAATGGCATATTTCCGGCGGACGAAGAGGGGTCGGTAAACGATTTTGGGGACAAAGCGGTGGCGTGGGTCAACGGGTGGGAGACTTTCAAGCAGAACGCTCAGCCCGACCCGACTGATCCGGACGCCGATACCAACACTTTAAACCTGACCGATCCGCGATATGCGTCCATTGGGCCGTACGTCAAAAACCCATCCGTTTTCAGATGCCCGGCGGATATGTCGTGTGATTATGGCCTCAAGGGCACTCCCCGCATTCGAAGCATCTCGATGAACCAGGCCATCGGCACAGACCCGGTGGATGGGAGCAATAGCGGTATTGGAGGCTGGTTGCCCGGAGGAGGCTCGGCGGTACAGGGGTTAAACGCCTCGCGACCGTATCTTTCGTATAGCAAAGACGCCGATCTTAGCCGTCCCTCTCCATCCTCGTTGTGGCTGATGCTTGATGAGCATCCGGACAGCATCAACGACGGAGGATTTGCAATTTCGATACCGTCAAGTTTTGGCGCAACCGCCTGGGTGGATCATCCCGCGAAGTGGCATGCCGGCGGGTGCGGCATCACCTATTGCGATGGACATGCGGAGGTGCATGTATGGCGGCGACCGGATCTGATCTCAAATCCCACTTACAACGGCTCGACCGCGTTCGCCAACGAAGGATCTGAGGCCAATAGTCATGACATTGCATGGCTTGCGTGGCGGACATCTGCCTTCGCCAATCCTTCCCTGCAATTTAATTTCCCGTCGAATTAAACCCTCACCCGCCTTCGCCCAAGGCTTCAGCGCGACACGGCCGCCTTCGACAAAGTTTTTGGGCGACGAGGTTTAACATTTCCTGGTATTAATAACCGAGTTAAGCGGCTTGATTAACTGGGAAAGGGCGGCATACTATCGGCGAATCAATGCCGGTTGCCCGTTAATTTGAAAGGCCCTTCCTGTGCTCGGCTTGCTTGGCAAAGTACAATGGGTCGCTGTCGATTGTGTCACGGGTGATACCCGGACGGTCGAGCAGCTTCCCTTTGAAATCGGCTCCGGCGAAGGGGCCGACCTGCGTTTGAATGGCCAGGGCGTGGCGGCAAGGCATTGTGCGATCAACCAGGTCAAAGGCCACGGACTTTGCCTCATCAAGCAGGAACCGAGTTCCCTCCTCACTGTCGATTGCGAATCCATCGAGTTTATTCCCCTTGCGCCGGACACGGATTACGCGGTGAAGGTGGGGCCGCATTTCCTGGCGTTGCATGGGAGCCGGAAACCTGAGCCGTGGCTCGCGAGGCTGGACTGCACGCAGTGGACGTTGCGCGATACGGCCAACAACCACGTCGATGGGCCGATGGGTTTTGAGGAATTGTGCAAATTCGCGAAGGAACAACAGCGGCATCCGCAATCGCTGGTCATGCCGGCGGGGCTGGGCAAGGGGTTTTTCCTGGGCGACGCGTTTGAAGTGTTGAAGGCGCTGGAAGGAGCGGCGGAATCGGCTTCGCCCGGGGCGGCGGAAGACGCGGAGGAGGCGGGGGCGCGCGACACGCTGACCTGCCCGGTGTGCTGGCTGAAATTCGATTTGGGGGACATCATGCACATCGCCACGCATGATTCGTTGCGGGGTGATCCTGTGCTGGGGGAGGATGCGCCGCAGCGGTTTTTGGCCACGCGCTTCAATGATTTGGGGCAGGCTCTGGATGCGTTTGGGCTGCCTTGCACGGAGACGGCGTGTCCGCATTGCCGCCGGGCACTGCCGCCGGGATTTACGGAGATGCCGAACCATATCATCTCGATCGTCGGGGACCAGAGCGCGGGGAAATCGTATTATTTGAGCGTGCTGCTTAAGATGCTGCCGGCGAGTTTGTATCATGATTTTTCGGTCGTGTTCCAGGACGCGGACCCGGCGGGCAATGCGTTGATTAACGAGATGAAGCAAACGCTGTTCGGGGCGAAAACGCCGGAGGGGGCGCGGCTGGTCAAAACGCAATTGGAAGGGAGCATGTATGTTCGGCTGCCGCGTTACGGGCGGGTCGTGGCGCTGCCGAAACCGTTCGTATTTTCCGCGGCTTCGACCGGGGACAGGGAACAGCGCTGCTCGCTTATTTTTTACGACAACGCGGGCGAACATTTTCAGCCGGGGCGGGATTCGGCGGATTCTCCGGGGGCGCAGCACGTGGCGAGTTCGTCGGGGGTGCTGTTTTTGTTCGATCCGTTCAACAGCCCGGACTTTCGGAAATTGATCGCGGACGGGACGGACCCGCAATTGGAAAAGCCGGTGATCGACCAGCAGAGCGTGATCCTTTCGGAAATGAAAGTGCGCATCTCGAAATTGCTGAAGCTGGGATTGCTGGATCAAATGGACGTGCCGCTGGCGGTAATGATCGGCAAGTGCGACGGATGGATCCAGTTGTTGGGGGAGGAGCCGTTGCGCAATACGGTGGCGGATGGGAAGCTGGACATGGACGCGGTTTTGGAGAATTCCGGGCGCGTGCGCGCGCTTGTGGATAAGGTCTGCCCGTCGATCGTGGCCAATGCGGAGTCGATCAGCCGGCACGTGCTTTACTTTCCGGTGAGTTCATTTGGACACGCGCCGGTGCGGCTGGGAGTGGGGGATTATGTGCCGGACCCGCGCCAGTTGAAGCCGCTGGGGGTTGAAACGCCTATGCTGTGGGTGCTTTCGCGAATTGAGCCAAAATTGGTGCCGGCGACATCGCGGTCCCAATAAAATCGCGTCCCATGGCCTGGCAACTTATCTACACCAGCGCGCCGCGGGGATTGCTGTCAGGGCAATCGGGATTTTGCACGGTGGCCCGGAGCGCGGAGTTGCGGGAGGCGCTGGTGCAGCGGCTGGAACAAATCAGTTCGTATCAATACCTGCGCGTGTCGTCCGTGAGCACCGGCGGCGGGAACCCGACCATCAGCGCGTTTCGAATCGTCGATATTCGCGGGGCGAAATACCAGGTGCTCACGCGGATTCAACCGTGCGGGCTGGATTTTACGGCGCGGACGAACCATCTGGCGCATCACTTGATTTTTGAATCGCCGGAACTGGTGGAACTGCCGTCGCCGGCGGCGATTTTGCGGGGATGGCCCGGATGGTTGACAACGTGGCAGGGCGACCCGCGTCTGCTCAACGACGTGGCAACGGCGGAATTGCGAGACATCGCGAGGCCGACGTTCCCGGCCCAAGCGTGGCAACAAATGACCGGCGACGCGGGGCGGGCGGCGGGATTGCTGGAGAGCGATTGCGTTCGCGGATGCTATTTGGTTTGCCCGGCGGGGGAGGAGCAGCAGCTCCTGGAAATGTTCGCGGAGACATTGCAGTTGCTCGACTTGACAGGGCAATACCCGCTGCGGCCGTGGCGGCATCCGTTCACCACATTTTTGCAGGCGGAGGATAATCCACTGGATTTCCAATGGCGGGGCTGCCAGGAAGGGACGCCGGCGTATCGACAGGCAGTGCAACGATCGGCGCCGCTGCTGGCGTTGCGGGCGGTGAGAGTTCCGGGGAATTCGCTGGTGAAGATTGCGCGTGAAAGTCCGAAACCGCCGCCCACGCCGGCAAGCCCCACAGGGCGAGGCAGCGCTGCGCTGGCGCTGCGGCGGGACGCGCAGGAAACCAAAAAACCGGCGGCGCCGTCATTTGAGAAGCTGCAGGTCCGCGGCGCGCCCGTGCAGGCGAAGAAGCAGCGACTTTTGAACCTGGATTTGTGGATGGACACGTCCACGTTGTCGCGCCTGGCGATTTTTGGGGCGGTGCTACTCATATTGGTTGTGGCGCGAATTTGGATGAACCGGCATCGGGCGGCGCCGGAAGCACCGCCGATGTCCATTGTGGAAGAGGCGGCGCCATCCGGCCCGGTGACACGGACAGGGGGCGTGGCGCCTCTTGCGCAGCCCGTGCCGACCGCCGCGCCGATGGAATCGAAGCAGTTGGACGGACTATGGACGGGCGGGCCGACTTATTTGATCCTGGCTTCCAACATGGGCAGCTTCGCTGTGCCGATGGAACAAATTGCGCGTTTCCAGAACCTCATCCGGCGGTACGACAGGTACAACCTTTTGCCGACGCAGATTCAACTCACGATCGGGCTGGATCGGTGGGACTTGTCGTCCGAGAAGCCGCTGACGGTGCATGCGGGGCAGGGAAAGCAGCTTAGCGCGGGGGACGACGAGTGTATATTTGACTACTCGGCGTGGCTGCCGCAGTCGGATCATGTGCAGACGAACGAGCCGGTTCTCGTTCGAACCGCATTCGCCAATGCGCCGCACGCGCTGTCGGTGAGATTGAGTTTTTCCTCGCCGGCCGACGGCGACCCGTTTCGACTGCTCGTCATCACCCCGGACAATCCGCCGCCGCCGCTGATCCTGGCGCGGAGTTTCATGAGGCCGGACGGGCTTGACCCGGCGTTGGAAAAGCGATTGGTGGATATTCATTTCCTTGGCGGCGAAAACTGGCGGTTCAGGCCGTTTATCAGCACAAAGGGCGGGAGCCGGGCGACGAAATATCTTTATGAGGATTGGCCGCGGGAGGAGATACCGCCGCCGGAAAGGGAATTGGATTTTGCCGGGGTGAAAAACCGTCTCCTTGCAAGGGATGCGGTATTGATGACCAACGCCGACTACCTGCAGCAAAAGCTGGCGCAGTGGCCACAGCATGTGTTTGAATATCCGCTGGGAGGACGTTTGAAAGTGACCAATGCGGAGTTGCATAACTTGATGGATTTTGCGGGAAATGACTTGTCCGCACGGCGGTTCATCCAATATCTGGACCGGCTTAGAAAGGAGCGCGGAAAGGAATTCAAGAAATGGCCGAAAATCAACGACGACGCGGACCCGGCCATTCTTCCCAGGGACTTTCAACGGATCTATGATGCGCTGACGGATAAATTTCCCAACGCCGCGCGCGATCTCACGTTTGACAATACGAATTATTTTTACGCAACATGGAGCAGCCTCCGCGACAGAGACGCCGTCCGCGAGGAAGCGGACCGGGCGAAGGACGAGGTGCGCGTGGAGCAGGAGCGGATCAATTCGGTGCCGGATGGATTGGACGGGACGGCGTACGTGGGATTATTCATTGGGGACCACGTGGAGATGATTCGTTTCCAATGAGCGAGAAATGAGCGGCGCATGATGACATTAAACCAAGCGGAACGGATGGTGCGCCGGATTGGCGAAGTGGTGGGGCACCCGACGGCGGATTCGCAGGCGGCGCGGCTGGCGCAGGATTACGCGGACTTGAGCCGGGCGGCCAACCGGAGACTGGAGCAATGCGCGTTGATGATCGAAGCGGGGCAGGGTTTGCAGGCGCTGCAATTGGCCGAGACTCCGCCGCCGTTGCTGGATTTAATCACCATCCTGAGCTTTCGACAGGCCAACGAGTGGCGGGCCTACTGTCAAGCGCATAACCTGCCGTGGGCGGAGCCGTTTTATGACAAGTATGTGCGCTTGTTGAACTCGACCTACGGGAAAGGAATCACCGGGGATCACCCGTTCTATCGGGATTACCGGCGGGCGGTGCTGAAAAACGACGACGAACGGGCGGTCTCCATCCTGCGGGTCATCGCGCGCTTGAACCCTTCGGACGAGAATACGAAGGAGGAATTGAAACGGATCGAGGAAAAGATGGTGCGCGCGAAGGTGGAGACCTTGATTGCCGCGCTGGAAAAGGGCGACGCGGCCGCGGCGGCGGAGGTGGCGCACATTGAGTCGTCGGGACTGCCGGTGCCGTCGTCGCATCCGGTGTGGCAGCGGGTGCAAGTGGCGCGTTGCCGGGAATTGCTCGGCAAGGCGGACGCGCTACGGGAACGCGGGCAATGGGCGGAGGCGGAGGGGTTGGTGGAGGAAATCCACGGGCTGGCCACGCAGAACAATCTTCAACTGCCGGGGCCGGACGCGGACTTGTGGAGTTCGCTGGAAGAATGGACGGGGAGCCAGCGACGGTCGCATGTGCTGGAGCAGGATTTCAAGCGGGCCATCGCGGCGTTGGAATACGAAGCGCAGAGCCTCGACAATTTGCGAAACAGCGGGACGAGAATGAAAGCGCCGGCGGCGCAGGCGGCATTCGAGGTACTGAGCGCCAGGTGGCGGGAGGCGGAACATTTTGGGCGCGAGATTAACGGCGAGCTGGCGGACCGGTGCGAGAATGCGACGGCGTGGCTGCAAAGCCAGATGCGGGCCGCGGAAAAGCGCCAGCGGGCCTTGGTGGCGTTTTTCACGCTGCTGATACTGGCGGCCATTGGGGCGTCCGTGCCGCTGGTTTTAAACTGGCAAAGCCGGCGCAATTATCTTTCTTCGCTCGACGCGCTGGAGTCCAGGCGGAGAGTCGCCGACACGCAGGCGTTGGTGCAGCAGATCCCGGCGAAATTAAAAACGAATCCGAAGATGGCCGGCGGCGTGGCCAAGGCGGACGAATTCATCGCGCGCGAAGCGGGGTTGAAGGACGATTTCGACCGCAAAGTCGCGGCGCTCAAACAAACTCATGACGCGGGCGGGTCCATTGAGCAAACGAGCGCGCAACGCGCGGCGTGCGAAAAAGTGATAGCGCTGCTGGCGCCGGAGTTTCAGCCGGCGGCGAAAGCGACCATCGCCAGCCTGGATTTGAAATGGGCGTCGGCGCGCGACGCCGAATTGACGTCGCGACTGGACCGGGCCGGCCAAATCGCGTCGGGTTTGAGCGCGAGCGCCGGCGTCGGGGCGTTGAGCGCGACGGTGTCGCAGCTTGAGGCGGCGCTGGCGGGAACGGATGCGTTGCTGGCGCAGCCGCCGGCGGTCGCCACGTCACTGGAAGTGAAGTACCGCGAGTTGACGGCCAAAGCGGAACAGTGGAAGGGAACCATGGACGATTGGGAAAGGACAGACGCGGAGTTGAGAGCGGCGCCGGGGATGGACGAGTATTTGCAGGCGCTGGCCCATTTGGCGAAATCCCCGCTGGCGACAGGCGCGCAGCAGGAAGCGGCGGCGGGCATCGCGAGGTTGGGAATCAACGGCCCGATGCTCCTCGGTGAGTTGCTTTTGCCCAATGACAAGGACGCCTGGGGGTTGCTCACCAACGCGGCCGCGCTGCCGGCGACGTTCATGCCGTCGGAGCCGTCGGCCCAGGAAAAAGAAGCGTGCCTCCGATTGCGCGACGACAAAAACATGCAGGATGTTTATGCGTACGAATTAAAGGCGAATCCGCGCGCGGGAAATCCGTTGCGGACGCACCCGGTATTCTCGCAGGGGTTGATCACGCGCGACCGGGCCGGGGACGAATCGGGACTGATCTACGACCCGGCGGAACACCATGGGCCGATTCGTTTCGAGCAACAAAGCTACGATGACTGGGATTATATATCCGCCACGAAGTTGTTTCGCACGCAGGAGTGCGACTCGTACGAACGGCTCGGGTTGGGAGAGGTGATCGATTCGAACACGGGCAAGTACCAAAAATCGATCCTGCAACTCTTCGACCAGTTGAACCAGGACGAGAATTCCAGCGCGGTCTTCCGGGCGTTCGTGACGATGGAACTTTATGATCTGGCGGAGATGCGGCCGCTGGATTGGGGATTTCAATGGGCGCCGGACGTTGCGCGGCACATTCAAAAGCTGCGGGATTTGGGGGCGGGTCAACTGCAAAGCGGGGACTGGATGGTGCGGGCGCAAGTGGCGAAATATGAGAAGCCGTTGCAGAAATATTTTGAGACGGCGCGGACGGTTTCGCTGGAAAAAGAGGCGGAATTCACGCGTGAACTGGCCGTTCAAACCTGCAACCAGGGTTTTGAATTTTCCGGTTTTGTGGGGGCGGACGGCAGGCCGTTTCTTCGGGAGGCGGCGGCCGCGGGCGCCGAGTATTGGGGCTGGGACGCGCGCACCTCGTCCGCCGGGCTGCTGTTTCGGCGCGGGGCCAACGGACTGGAAAAACTGGGGGAGCCGATGCCGTCCACGCCGCTGCTGGCTTTTCCCGGCGACCGCAGGAAAATCCTTCTTGACGCCCAACAGGCCATGTCGCAGTCCGCCGCGGCGACGGAAGCCACTTTGCCGCCGTTTTTTTCCGGATTATGAGCGAGAGCGAAAGCGAACAATATAAACTGCGGTGGCGCGGCCGGGAAAGCGGCCCATACCCGCTGGGCGAGATCAACCGGATGCTGGATGACCATGAGATCGGCATGGGCCACGAGATTCTTTACGGGGAGAAATGGATGGGGTTGGAGGAGTTTTTCGCCGCCACCGCCAAACCGCCGCCTGAGCCGGCCGCCCCGGTGGAGAGCGTCAGAGGCCCGGTGGTCACGGTGCTGCCCCTTGAGAAAACGGGGGGGATGCGTTTCAAGGTATCCGTCAAACCGGTCGCGGGACGACCCGAGCCGGAGGCGGTGGCCACAGTGTCTTCGCGCAAGCGGATGGTATTCGCGTTCCTGGCCATTTTCCTGGGGTTTTTGGGAGTGCATAATTTTTATGCTCGACAGTGGTTGACTGGCCTGCTGCAATTGCTGCTGAGCGTTGCGACTTCCCTGATGGGCTTCGGCATCATTGCTTCGTGGCTGTGGGCAATGGTCGAAGCGGTGGTGGTGCGCAAAGACGGCGATGGCGCCGAAATGACCTGATTTGACTGGAATAAAACCATGGACCCTTCATTGCCCTCAAAGCCCGCCGCTGGCGGAGCGCGCCGACTGGAAAAAAGAACAGCGCCAGAAGCGCGGCCACAGTCCCCGGCGACGGGGCAAACGCGCCCGGCGCTGGTTTCGCTGAATTGGGAGGAGGAGGACATTGAAAACCGTTTGGGGATCTTCAAGGGAGGGCGATTCACTCGTGTCAACAAGACGTTTAGTTTGATCCTCGCGGTCATTGCGAGCGCGTTGTTTTTGTGGCTGATGTTCGTGCTGAACGCCGGGCATTCGGGGTTTCAGAGACTGGGAACGGTCTTTGTGCGTCCGGGGAATTTGTATGCGACAGTGCCGGCGACCCTTTGTTTTTTTTGGGGCGTGATGGTGTCGCTGCTCAAAATCCCGAAAATCAACCTGCAACGCAAGGCGCTGGACCTTGCGGCGGTGCCGCAGAACCGGGATTTCGTGCTCAATGAGGCGACGGCCCGGACGGTTCTGGAGCGGATGCGCGGGCTGGTGGATGACACGCGCAATTTCATCCTTCTCAACCGCATTGATCGCGCGCTGTCCAATTTGCACAACATCGGCGGAGTGAGCGACGTTTCGGCGATTCTCAAAGCGCAGGCGGAGAACGACGAGAACGTGGTGGCGTCGAGTTACGCGATGATTCACGCGATGATCTGGTCGATCCCGGTGCTGGGGTTCATCGGGACGGTGCTGGGATTGAGCATGGCGATCGGGAGGTTTACGAGCGTGCTGAGCGTTTCGCAGGGAGCGATCAGCGCGGCGGAGGAAATGAGCCGGATGAAGGACCATTTGAGGGAAGTGACGGGGGGACTTTCGACGGCGTTTGAAACGACGCTGGTGGGGCTGGGATTTGCGCTGATCCTGCATTTGCTGGCGGACCTCGTGCAGCAGCGGGAGACCGATTTTCTGGACGAATGCAACGATTACTGCCAGGCGCACGTGGTGTCGAAACTTCGCACGCGTCCCAAGGAGGACAATGCCCAGTAAACTGCGGAGCGGGAAGGCGCGGGTGTCGTTTTTTGCGTTCCAGGACATGATCACGACGGTGACGGGGGTTTTGCTGCTGATTACATTATTGTTGACGCTTTACCTCAATGCGCAACCGGACGTTCCGGCGCCCGGGGAAACGGTGCGGGACAAATTGACCAAGGCGCAGAAAGACCTGAGCGCGCAAATGGCGCAGTTGGAACAACGGCGGCTGGAACAGATGGCGCTGACCAATAAGGTATTTGTCGTGGCGGAGGCGGACCGCTCGGGCAAGCAGCCGGTGCTGGTGGTGCTTTCCGCGACGAACGGATTGTGCTCCAAGCTCGGCAGCACCAATACCGTGGAGTTTGCCGCCGGGAGGTTCGGCGATGTTCTCAAACAATGGAACGCGGGAGCCCAGCGCATCGTCTTTTACATTCGCCCTTCGGCGATCGCCAATTTCGAGGACTGCCGGCGGCTGGCGCAGGCGGGGTCGTTCAGCATCGGTTACGACGCGGCTGAAGAGGGGCGGCAATACGAATTGACGTCAAGATGAAGAATAAAGCGGAAGGATTTTATTCCAGCAGCCTGGAAATGTTGCTTGACACGATGTGCAGCATGCTGGGAGGGGTGGTGTTTATTTCGCTGATGGTGGCGCTGATCATCCATGACGCGCCGCCGGCGACGGAGGCAACCTACCGGCAAAACGCGCTGCAATTGACGAACGAATTGGCGGAGGTGACGGCGTCCAACGCGGTGGTGCAGGCGGAATTGGTGGCGGCATTGCAGAAGTTGCAGGACCCGCGCCAGATTTTCCGCACGAACGAAATGCGGCTGCCGAATTTATCCAACACCGCGAAGCATCCGTGGACGGTGATTGTCCGATACGACAAACTTTACCCGATGGATTTCATGCCGGCGGTGCGGGGGGGCATCCCGGTGCGCAATGACCGGACTATTTTGCGCACGCAATATGCGGAACCGAGGCCGGACGCGGGCGAGGACGCGGATTCGGGCATCGCGCAAATGGCGGGGGCGTTTCGAACGAGCGCGAACACGAATTATTATTTTGAATTTTTTGTGTATGAAGATTCGTTTGACGCTTTTGTCCGCGCCCGCGAAGAGGCCGCGCGGCTGGGATTCCAATACGGGTGGGAGCCGTTGCAGGCGCAAACATTATTGCACCTGACTTCGCAGGCGGGGCACGCTTTGCCCCAAAACTGACGCGGCTATGAGCGAATCCCCAGAGCGCCGTTCGCGAGTGGGCAAGGATATTGCGATTGTGGTCGCAATTTTGGTGTTGTTGCTCTTGTTGGCGGAATTGTTCCTGCGACCCGCCCAGCCGGCGCGCGATGTTGTGTTTGGCGACCTGGGGCGGACGCCGCCGGCGCAAACCAACGCGACGAATGCGACGTTGCAATCGACCGCGGCGAACTTGACGAATGCGGCGCCGCCGGGGGCTTCGGGCACGGGTGGGGGGACGTTGAATGGGGCGGGCGGCGGGACGAGCGGAGGGTCGGCAGGCGCGGGGAATCAGCCTGCGAATTATTTTCCGGGGGGTGCAGGAGGGGGAGTCGGCGGGATCGGCGGGACAGCGGGGACGGGGCCGGGCGTGGGTTTGACGCCGATACAATCGAACGATAATTTAACACCTGCAAGCCAGCCGACGAATGATGCGTTGAGCAATTCCGTGGCTGCGGCACTCGCCGCGCCTCCACTGACGGGGCTGCGACAATCATCGTCGTCGTCGCCACCGCCGGCGGGTTCTATGGCATCAACATCGCTGCCTTCGCCGCAGACGACCCCGACGCCTTCGCCTGCGCCGACGCTCGCGCCACAGCCGTTGCCAACTCCAGGGCCGCAACCTCAACCATCGCCTCCGTTGACGTCAACACCGACACCGACACCGCAACTAACACCTGCGCCGACACCCACATCGCCGCCGCAACCATTACCGCCGCCTGCGCCGCAACCGTTGCCGGCACCGCCGCCGCAACAATTACCTGCGCCCGGTCCTCCTCCGCAAGCGCCGCCGGTCATTGCATCCAGCACGCCGCCGCCTCCTTATACGCCTCCGCCTGCGCCGGAGCCTGAGCCTGATTCCAAACCGTCCAGCGCCGCCCTGCTTGGCACTGGGAAAGGCGATGCCGGACCCGGGCCGGGCGATCACAGCGCGACCAGCACTGCGTCGCTTCTTGGCGTGGATTCCACCAGCGGGCCGCCCGGCCCCCCCGACGCGCCCGGCACCACGGCACCACCCGATAACCCGGAACCGCCAAGCACAAATCCGCCGCCCCCGGAACCGCCGCCGCCTCCAGACAAATCAGGGGGAGGTCTGGCGGGCCTTACCAATGAAGCTCCGCCAATGGCAATCCCGCCGGCGTTTGATCCCGGCAGCGGGACCAATGTCAGTTTTGTTTTGGACCATTCCTTGAGCATGAAGAGCAATGGGAAGTCTGCCCGGGCGCGGACGGAGTTGTTGCACACTCTCGAATTGATGGGGCCTGCGAAAACGTTTTACGTTTTGTTTTTTCATTCCGGTGGTTATGAAGGGATGCCAGGGAGCGGGCCGTTGTCCGCCACGCCGGAGAATATCGCGTCGATCACGAATTGGCTTTTCGGCGTCGGGCATAAATTTGGCTCCGACCCGACCAAAGGGATGAGCCGCGCGTTGAATATGGTTCCGGCCCCGGACACGGTGTGGCTGTTGTCCGACGGGCGATTTTCAAAGAGCGCGGTGGGGGTCATTCACGGGCTGAATACGGGGATCAACGCGCACATCAACACCGTTGCGCTTTATAGCACCAACGGCGAGGAAGCGATGAGCCAGATTGCGAACGAAAACTCGGGCACGTACCGTTTCATTCCGGCTCCGCAATGAAACGTTCGCGTCCGCTCATGCAGGATGCCGTCATTGTGATGGGCATCATCGTGATTCTGCTGGCGTTGTGGCGCCTGGGCTTGCGCCGGCGCGAGTATGGAGGTTTTGGCGGGTGGGCCACGACGAATATTTTTGGCAGCGCGACGTTGACCGTTCTCCCCGGGGCGGGACAGGAAGGGGCGCCCACGGGGTCGCCTGTGGCGGAATCCAATAATGCGCCGGCATCCACCGCCAGCGTAAATACTAATTCTTCATCGCAAACAGAGGGGTTTGAGACGAATGCCGTCGATACGAACGTGCCTGTGACGGCGATTGCCGACAGCGACACGATCCCGGCGCCGCCATCGAGGGGGACGAACGTGGTGGACGCGGCGACGATGGAGCAGCGCCTGGGGCAGGCCGGGGCGAAAGGCGGAGACCTTCAGTTCTCTTTGTTTTGGAAAAATATAAATGACCTGGACCTTCACTGTTTCGATCCCGCGAGCGAGGAGATTTATTTTCAACACCCACTTTCCCTCGGCACGGAAGGGCGCCTGGACGTGGATGCAAACGCGCACGGGCCTTACACCGTCAATCCCGTGGAAAATATTTATTGGCCGCTGGGGGCGGCGCCCGCAGGGCTATATAGAATCTATGTCGTTTTTTATTCCGAGCGCGTGGGCGGCGGGACGCCGTTTACGGTGCGGACGGTCGTGCGCGGCAAAACAAATTTCTTTTCCGCGACAATATTCTACACGGGCGAACGGAACAGAAACTGGATATGCACCTTGCAGTACCATCCGAATGACCCAGACCCGGCCAAGCGATACATGTTCCTTAGGCAATGACCGGCTATCTGAAGAGCAAGGGCGCGAAGGCTGCCAAATTCCGCCGCCACACTTTCCAGCTATGCATGCCCGGAACTTCCGTCCACGTATGGTGGATGCCCTCCGAATCGAGCCATTGGACGAATTGCAGGTTCGGCTTGAAGAGTTCGTCGTCCTTGGCGCAGGAAATCCACAGTAAGCGAATCTTATTATTCGCCTGGGCGTCGAGCTTCGGAAAGGCCCTGGAAAAATTGGTGTCCAAACCGCCGGAACTGAAAGCGCCGATCCAGGCAAAACGATTGAGATTGTTCAATCCGACGGTGATCGATTCCGCGCCTCCCATCGATAAGCCGGCGATGGCGCGCGATTTCCGGTCGGTCAAAGCGCGGTAATTTTTTTCCACTTGTGGCAGCACTTCATCGAGGAAGGTCGTTTGAAATTGTCGTGCGTTGCGCTTCCACAACTCCGTGTTGCGCGCCCGCGACCAGCCGCGCTTAAGAATGTCCATGGTACCGTAACCCAGCGGCATGGCGACGACCATTGGCTTCATCCGGCCCCGCGTGATCAAATTGTCAAATATAACGTTGGCCTGGCCGACGGACCACCAGGCCGAGGCGTCGTCGCTGTACCCGTGCAGCAGATAAAGCACAGGGTAGCGTTTGGAGGACCGGGGATTGTAGCCCGGGGGAGTATAAACGAAATAGGCGCGCTCGTCGTTGGCCGCTTTGGATTTGTAAGTGTGCCGGTGGAGGACGCCGCGGGGAACGTCGTTGATTTCCCACGGCAGTGAGGGCGGGCCGGGAACATGCACTTCGCTTTCACTGCCCAGAAGGTTGTATTTCATAAGGGGGTTGCCCAGATCCATGCACCGCAGCCCATCTACTGTAAAGGAGTAGCCATAGTAATCCGGGTCCAGCGGCGGCGTGGTGGCGGACCAGACGCCCTGGTCGTCCTTTTCCATTGGAATTTTTTTCAAACTTTCACATTCGACCTGGACCTCCCTGGCTTGGGGCGCTTTGAGGCGAAACGTCACGCGGCCGTCGGACTGGACTTCCGGCGAGGCGATGTTTTGCCTGAAAACGGGGGTGACGAGCGCAAAGGCCCGAGGCAAATGAAGTGATTTCATGACGCCAAGCTACGGCGAACGGCCCGTCGCGCTCAATGCAAAATGGGCGCCGTGTTTTCCTGGCGGATTAACTGGGCATCCAAGTCGAGGTAGAAATCCAGGCGCCGGTCGGTTTCGGTGTCATCGACCGCGCGGGCCATGAGGATGTACGTCGCGTAATGATTTCCCTCGGACTCCACCAACCCGTCGTAAAACGCGGCCAACTCCGGGTCGATGCCGGCCAGCGCGCGGCCCAGGACCTGGAATTTTTCGCAACTGCGGCCCTCGATCAACGCGCAGCAAATCAGATGGTCGATCACCTGATGCTTTTGGCCGTTGCGAATCGACCGCATCAATCCCGCGATCCACGGGCTGGGATGCGGTTGACCGAAGAGAATGCCGCGCTTCTTGAGGAGGCTGAGCACGAGTTGAAAATGTTGAAGTTCCTCGATGGCGATGGCGTTGAGTTCATCGACCCTGGGAAAAAGATCGCGATATTTTTCGAGAGTCAGCGCCGTTGTGGCGGCCTTGCGCTCCAGGTGGGCATGGTCGATCAAGACCTCGGGCAGATGGGCCAGGATTTTCGGAAGCCAATCGGCGGGAATTTTTTCGCGAAACAAGAGCATATTTAATTTGCCAGCGCGGGCCGTTGAGTGAAATTTGAAACCAGCGTCGTCTCAATTCAATCGAAATCATTTTATGTTTCAATATTACCGGAGATGAAAAAAGCCGGCCAATTTCGAATCGTACTGGTGACGGCGCCGAATATGAAAGTGGCGCGCAAACTGGCCAGGTGCGCGGTTGCGGCCCGGCTGGCAGCCTGCGCCAATTTAATACCGCGAGTGGAGTCGCATTACAGGTGGCGTGGAAAACTGGAGAAAAGCGCGGAAATCCTGATACTTTTCAAGACGGGCGCGCGCCAACTCGAAAAGCTGGAGCGATTGGTTTTGGAAAATCACCCCTACGACACGCCGGAAATCGTGGCCCTCTCCTTGAGTACCGGGACTGTCCGGTACCTGAAGTGGCTGGGTCAGTGATGGCAGCCACAGCCGTGTCCGCAGGAACCTTCCTGAAGATCCTCGTCAGTAGGAATGCGGCCCAATTCGAATGTCTTGGTCACCAATTTGTGGACGCCTTCCTGCATTTCGTGCATTTCCTCCTGCGCATCGATGAAGGCCTTGGCGATGGGATTGCCGAAAAGGGCGTCACGTTCGGACTCGAAAGCGGCGACTTCACTGCCATCGAGGGGGAGCCCCTGATGTTGCTTCTCGTGGAGTGATCGGCCTTTCTCGGTGAGACTCTGATACTGTTGCTGCGACTTGGGGTCGGCCATAAAGGAATCAACCCGTTGCCGGATGTTCTGGAACTGAGGTTGCTGAACGATGGCTTCGCAAAGCTCCAGGGTTTTCTGTTGCACTGCGTTTTCGATCTGAGAAGTAGTCTGCATGACAATGAACATGCGCCCGGATTGCCCGAAGTGCAAGGGTGATAATCCGGCGCACAATACGAGTATTGACATTGGTTTGTCAAATCCTGTAGTTGTCCCTCCGCCTTGACTGATCCTCCCTCAACGCTGTCGCGATTTCTTCCCGGCCTTGCGACTTTTCGCGGATATCGGCGCGAGTGGCTTGGGGGCGACCTCGCGGCGGGTGTGAGCGGGTGCGTGGTGGTGGTGCCGTCGGTGATTGCCTATGCCCGCCTGATGGGAATGCCGCCGGAGATCGGGCTTTTTGCCGCCCTGGTGCCGCTTTTGGTTTATCCCTTTTTAACCACTTCACCGCAAGTTATCGTGGGGCCGGATATTGCCATTTGCCTGCTGATCGTCAACGCGGTCGGGCCGTTGGCGGGCAATGACGGCATGCGGGCGGCGGAGATGGCGTCAATCCTTGCGGTATTGAGCGGAATATTACTCCTGCTGGCAAGGCAGGCCAACCTCGGCAAGGTGGCCGATTTTCTCTCAAAGCCTGTGCTGGTCGGCTACATGACGGGAGCGGCATTGATCCTGATGGGTTCGCAACTCGGCGCGTTCCTGGGCGTGCCGCTTAAAAACAACGATTTCTTTCCGCGCGTCGTGGAGGCATTCGGCAAAATAAGCCAGGCCCACGCGCCCACAGTCTTGCTCGGCGCTGGGCTGCTTATTTTGCTGTTGGGCTTGCGTCGGTTTGCGCCGAAAATTCCGGCGGCGTTGGTGGCGTGCGTTTGTGCGATCGCTGCGTCGGTCGTGCTGCGGTTGCCTGAGCATGGTGTGGCGGTTGTGGGACGATTTGCGGGCGGGCTTCCGCATTTTGTAATCCCGGCATTTGACTGGCGCGATATACGGGAGCTGATTCCGGCGGCCATCGGCATTTCGTTCCTTGCCTACACGGAAGGCATTTTGCTGGCGCGGGCGTTCGCGGCCAAAAACGGCTATGAAGTCGCGCCGAACCAGGAACTCGCGGCCCTGGGTGTCGCCAATTTCGTCAACGGTCTTTTCCAGGGATTTTCGGTTACGGGCAGCCAGTCACGAACGATGGTCAATGACTCCGCCGGGGCCAAAACGCAACTGGCCAGTCTGGTCATGGCGGCGAGCCTCGCGCTTTTTCTTTTGTTCTTGACGCCATTGCTCGCACCGCTGCCGCTGGTGGCGTTGGCGGCCATCCTGATTTATGGAGGGTGGCGCCTGGTCGAATTCGACGCCATGAAGCGCATCTACCGCTTTTATCCCGGGTCGGCTGTCGTCGCGGCGATCACGACCCTGGGAGTTCTGGCGGTGGGAGTGGTCATGGGCATTCTGCTCGGCGTTGCGCTTTCATTGCTCGGTTTGGTCAAACGGATCTCGCATCCGCCCGACGCGGTTTTGCGCGAGATTCCCGGGCACGGGTACCATGATACTGGCCAGGACAGCGGCGTTACTGTGCCGGGATTGATCGCGTACCGTTTTTACGCGCCGCTTCTGTTTTCGAATTGCGATTACTTCAAGGAGCGGGTGAATCAATTGGCGGCGGCCGGCGGCGCTTCGCTGCGCTGGTTTTTGATCGATGCGCAGGCGATCACGGATATTGACGTGACGGCGGTGGAGATGCTTCACGCTTTGCGGGCGGAATTGAAGCAGAAGGGGATCGAAGTAAAATTTGCGCATGCGAACCGTCCCTTCCGCGAATTGCTCGAACGCACGGGGTTGACGCGCGAAATCGGGGAGGGGAGCTTTTTTGCGTCCGTCCATGAATGTGTTACGGCATTCGCCGCAACGAAGTTTTGAGTTGTCATCGCGGGCGGTCTGCATTGAACTTTGAGCGTGGCCATCGGCAAAAATTCGCTTCGCGTCCTCGCGGTAACCGGAAGTTTGAATCGTGATTCCTTGACGCGTGTTGTGGTGGCGGAGGCGGCGCGGCAACTGGCGGAACTCGGATGCGGCGTGGATATTCTCGACTTTGAAAAGGACCCGTTGCCGCTTTACAATCCCAACACGGCGTACGACGCGCCGTCGTTCCCGGCTCTCAAACGGCGGGTGGACCGGGCGGATGTTCTTTTGCTGGGAACTCCAGATTATCACGGCGGCATCAGCAGCGCGATGAAAAGTTTCCTGGACCATTTCTGGCAGGAATTCGGCGGCAAACTTTTTGCCACAATCGTCTCCTCGCACGAGAAGGGGCTTACGGTCACGGACCAGCTTCGGACGGTCGCGCGGCAATGTTACGCGTGGTCGCTGCCGTACGGCGTCGCCTTCACCGGGAACGAGGATATCAAGGACGGCAGAATCGCCAGCCCAACACTGAATCGGCGGCTGGAAATGATGTGCAGAGACATAGCCATTTATGGTAAATTGCTGGCGCGGCAACGGCGGTCGGACCTGGCTTCGAACGAACCCGGGTTTATGGAGAGACTGCGTGAAGTCAACCGTGTCGATTGAATTGAATATCGACGCCCGCCAAGCGTCGGTGCTATGAGCATGAAAACGCCATTAGGCCCGTCGTGGTTTGTCGCCATCGGAGTATCGGCGATTGTTTTCATCGGCGCTTTCGGCCGTTTCGACCCGGTCGCGCCCTCGAATTTGCCCCCTGCCGTCCCCACCAACTCCATTGCGGCTGAGAAGGTTCCAATTGTGCCGGCGCGCGAGCGGCCGTTGACGGGAGACATGTCGCCGGGATTGGCGCAAGTCGTCCAGCTTGCGGAAGCGCACGTGGATCCGAACGTAATTCTGGCGTTCATCCAAAATTCCGGCCAAGCCTACGCGCCGACGGCCGATCAAATTCTTTATTTGTCCAGTCTTGGGATGCCTGAAAATGTCATTTCCGCGCTGTATCAGCGACCGTCTCAGCAAGCTGCGTCCACGCCTGCCGCGGCGCCTCCAGCCGTTCCGACAATTTCCGACGCCGCGACACCGCTCCAGGAGATGAACACAAATATGTTCACCGAGGCGCTCGCGCCCTACGGCACATGGATGCAAGTGCCGAATTACGGGACGGTCTGGCAACCCGCGGTGGAGTTGGCCAATCCGCAGTGGAAACCCTACGTGAACGACGGCCAATGGATTGATTCCGATAGCGGATGGTATTGGCAATCCGCCTACACGTGGGGCTGGGCGCCGTTCCACTACGGCGGGTGGGTGAATGCCCCGCTAACCGGATGGGTTTGGGCGCCCGGCAACACATGGGCGCCGGCATGGGTGGCATGGCGGTCCACTTCATCCCACATCGGTTGGGCACCGTTGCCACCCGGTGTGAGTCTCAATGTCCTCGCGCAGTTGTCCTACAATGGCCATCCCGTCCCGGCGGGATTTGATTTCGACTTGACGCCGTCGTCTTACGTCATTGTGCGCGCTTCGCGTTTTCTCGGCGGCGATCTTGCAAACCGTATCCTGACGACGGCAACGGCTCATGGCGCCAGCCTCATCGCCAACAGCACGGTCGTGCAAAATTACAGCGTGGTCAATAATAAGATCATCAACGGAGGAATCAGCCGCAAGGTCGTGGCGGCCGCCACAAAACAAACCCTGACGCCGGTCCCGCTCGAAATTGCCGCGGGCCTTGGCGGGCCAAGTGGAGCGCCGCCGACGCTGCTGGCATCCGCGAACGAAGCGCCGCCGTCCTTATCGTCATTGTCATTGCCGCCACTGCATTCCAGGTTACTTGCCCCTGGTCCGGTTCCATTTCGGCACGATTTCGCGCATCGTTTCCCGCCAGCATTTCCTGGGCGGTTTCAAGTTCCGAGGGGCGGGCCCCCGCCTCCATTTCCAGTGGGCAGGCCCGGAGAGGCGGAGCCGCCTCACCCCGCCGAGCCAATCCCGGCGAGCAATTCAAAAAGCACAAAATGATCCTATCGGCCCATGGAGCCGGTGGACAATTCATTCACGAGCGATTTTGCCTGATAGACGCGGTTGAGCGCCTCCACAATTGCGGCGGAATCCACCGAAATGGCCCGGCCCTGTTGATCGCTGTAGGCGTAATCCCAAGGAAGGCTTTGCAGGTTGCCGTCAAATATAATTCCCACAAATTCGCCCGCGCGGTTGACCACGGGGCTGCCGGAGTTGCCGCCGATGATGTCGTCGGTGCTCACGAAATCCAGAGGTGTGCGCAAATTCAGGCGTGACTTCCGTTTTTGCCAGAGAGGTGTCAAGTTGAAAGGCGGGCGGTCGTCCATGGCCGCATCCTTGGCGTACAGGCCGGCGAATGTCGTGAAGGGATCAACGTGCCCGCCCCGTTCCTCGTATCCTTTGACGGTCCCGAAGGCCAGCCGTAGCGTGAATGTGGCGTCCGGATAACCGGCGTTGCCTAAAAGCGAGTTGCGAGCGCGCGCGATGGCGGCGTGCGCTTCGTCCTGGACCTCGTGCTGGTCCTCGACAATTTTTCGCACCGCTCGCGCTTCCGGATCGACCATCCGCGCAAACTCAATCATTGGGTCCTGGGCCGCATCGACCGCCGCCGCGCCTCCCTCGTAAAGCTGCTTGCGGAAGGCGACATCGCGCACC
>DATAXU010000059.1:0-4515 GCA_036272955.1 Verrucomicrobiia bacterium | reverse complement strand
CCTCAGCGCCTGGCGCCGCGGCGGCTTTCTCTTCTGGCTTTGGCAGGCCGAACTGCGCCAGGACACCCACCTCCTTCGCGAGGGCACCGAGGAATTGCAGGAATCCCTCCAGTATGATTGCACCCGCCGACGCCCCACGCTTCTGGTGGACGATCTGCTCAGTCAATTCACCGCCCGCGTCGCCAGCTTCATGCTCCGTTGGAACGGCTGCCCCGATGACCCGCAATGGGCGTCCTTCACGAAAGTCGGCAATTTCCTCACCAAATTGCAAAACGCCTGTCATCGGGCCGAACGCGAAGCCATCGAACGCCCCGAAAGACTCCGCATCGCCGAAGAACAGGAGGACAACCGCATCCTCAAGGAAATTGCCCAGGACGTGCGACGGGAAGAGTATGAGGAGGCCAAGGCGGAAAATGCGAAAGCGGCAAAAGCCAAAAAAGCCCGGAAAGAGGCCCGATCAAGCTCAGTAAAGGCTAATCAAGCTTCGGACTCGAAACCCGTCGAGCCAGCCATCATCGAAAACGTTGATTTTGGCAAAGAAACCCCAGCCGCAGACTCCTCCTCCAGCGTCTGACGCCCCACCGCTCAAAAAAGGCCGCAACGTGCTGGCTTTCCATTGCCAGGATGCCGACGGAGGCGCTCGTCTCGGCGTGGGAATTTATATGACATAAAATCCGGCGTTCGGCCAAAAACAGTTGCTGGAATATTTTGGTCAATTGATCAAAAACGAGCCGGCCCGGGCTGAACTTTACGCCGGACGCGCCAACGTCCTCGCCCGCGCGGGGCAATGGCATGACGCCGCCGCCGACCTTACCAAGGCCATTGAACTGCGTCCACCCGCGGAGATGGCTTGGTGCCGGCTTGCGCCCTTGCTCGCGGCCACGGGTGATGCCGTGACTTATCAACGGTACGGCCGCAACGCGCTGGAGCAATTTGCCAAGCCGGGCAATCCGAATATTGCCGAGGAAGTGATGATTGTGCCGGCTTACGCTTGCGCCATCGGGGACGGCCAAAGCGTATTTTCCCTGATAGCTGGTCGCGGGTGTGAGAACGAGCGCATCGCGCAAATTTCGCGAGTTTGAGTCTTCGTGCCTTTCAACCAGGTGTCTCGGAAGAAGGCAAAAAATGTCAGACAGTGAGACATCTGGAATATCGGGTCGCGGTCTGCCGGGAGGGCATGGGCTGCCAGTTTCGCGAACGGTACGTCTCTTGCTCGCCTTGATGGGTGCCTAAGAGACTTTTGAGCATACGAATCCTGGCCTGCATTCTTTGGATATTGATGGTGGGAGTGGGATTTGGCGTTGTCCTCAAGTATCAGATTACCGGCGGCACAACCGGTCAGACACCGGGACTCTGGCCCGCAAAAACTTCCGTGAGCCTCGATGCGAAGCGTGACACGTTGATTCTGTTTGCGCACCCTCGCTGTCCCTGCACTCGCGCCACTTTTGAGGAGTTGAATCGTATTCTCGCGCAATGTCAGGGGCGGGTGGCGGCACAGGTCTGGTTTTTTAAACCCTCGGGATTGTCGGGATGGAGTGATTCAAGCTTAAGGTGGGACGCGGCGGGAATTCCTGGTGTGACCGTTAAAGATGACATCGACGGACAACAAGCCGGATTGTTCGGCGCGGAGACTTCCGGATTTGTTTTACTTTACAATCCAGAGGGCAAACTTCTTTTCAAGGGCGGAATTACCGGGAGCCGAGGCCACGCTGGCGATAACGCCGGTGAAAGTTCGATTGTTTCGCTGCTGTCAGGGAAGCCGGCTTTATTTGTCCAAACTCCGGTGTACGGGTGCTCCTTGACGGGGGAATGCAAAGCCCCTGCGGAATCCAAATCCAAATGAAAAACACTATTTCAATCCCCAACGAAGTGCTCGGCGAGAAAGTCGCGGCGCGAGCAAAAGAGCTGTTCTGCGAACAGCTTCAAAACATCATTACGCATACCGACAAAATATTCGCGCGGCTGATGATCTTTCAGTGGCTGTTTGGGATTTTTCTGTCGATCTGGGTTTCGCCGCGCACCTGGTCGGGCACGCAAAGCCAAATCCATTTGCATGTTTGGGCGGCAATCTTTTTGGGCGGCGCGGTGACAATTCTGCCCGTACTTCTGGCCCACTTTCAGCCGGGAAAAGCGATGACTCGCCACGTCATTGCCGTGGGTCAGATGTTAATGTCGGCCCTTTTGATTCATTTGACTGGCGGTCGAATTGAAACTCATTTTCACGTGTTTGGTTCCCTTGCGATATTGGCTTTTTATCGCGATTGGAAGGTGATGATTTCCGCCACGGCCGTTGTGTATGTGGACCACTTGGTCCGGGGGATATTTTGGCCTCAATCGGTTTATGGCGTGGTGAGCGCTTCAATCTGGCGGTCATTCGAACACGCGGGATGGGTGGTTTTTGAAGTTTTCTTTTTGCTGCTTTCCATTCGCAAGAGCCACAGCGAGATGCACCTTGTCGCCGAACGGCAGGCCAAGCTCGAATTCGTCAATGAGGAGATCGAACAAATTGTGGCGCAGCGGACGTCCGATTTGAGGCGTGAAACGGCCGACCGCCAACAGGCCGAGGAGCGGTTGCGTCAATCACAAAAAATGGAGGCGATGGGGCGTTTGGCGGGAGGCGTCGCGCACGATTTTAATAATTTGCTGACGGTCATCGGCGGGTATTGCTCACTCTCGATGCCGTCGTTGCCGCCGGATAGCACGCTCCAGAGAAATATCGGAGAAATTCACAAGGCCGCCGAACGCGCGCGCGCGCTGACGGGGCAGTTGCTGGCTTTTAGCCGAAAGCAAGTTCTTCAACCGCGTGTTTTGGATCTTAAGGATGTTGTCAACGGCATGGAAAAAATGTTGCGGAGATTGATTGGCGAGGACGTGGAGCTTTCCACTTCATTCGAACCTTCGATCGGTAATGTCAAGGCGGACCCTGGGCAGATCGAACAGGTGATCATGAATCTGGCGGTCAATGCGCGGGACGCAATGCCGCGAGGCGGCAAACTCACGATCAGCACCAGCAATACGGTCATCGACCAGAAATCGCAATTCCGCAACCGCACTCTGGAGGTGGGTCAGTATGTGGTGATCGCTGTCAGCGATAACGGGATTGGGATGACGGACGAAGTAAAATCGCATTTGTTTGAACCGTTCTTCACCACCAAGGGGCTGGGGAAAGGCACTGGCCTGGGCCTGGCGACGTGTTACGGGATCGTGTGCCAGAGCGGGGGAGATATTCGTGTTTACAGCGAATTGAATTCCGGCACTACTTTTAAGATTTACCTGCCGCGCACGGACGCGAAGCTCGATCAAACTGACACCACGCGCATGGGACGTTTGCCGCGGGGACGGGAGTCAATCCTGCTCGTGGAAGATGAATCGGCGGTGCGCGCGCTCGCGGCGCTGATTTTGAGGGAGCAGGGGTATGCCGTTAAAGAAGCATGCAACGCATTTGAGGCGCTGGCATTGGTCCGCAAAACTCCCTTCGATCTTGTGCTGACGGACGTCATTATGCCGGGAATGAGCGGCAAGGCCCTCTGTGATCAAATCAAGGATCAGTTGCCCAAAACCAAGGTGCTTCTGATGTCCGGCTACACCGATGACGCCCTGGCGCACCATGGGGTCCTCGATGAGGGCCTGTGGTTTCTTGAGAAGCCGTTTTCCCCGGCGCAATTGACTCGCAAAGTCCGGGAGATTCTTGACGTCCCTGTGGAAAAATATAACGGCAGCGCAACGGTGGCGCTGATGGCGTCGTAACGGTTTGTTTTCATGCTTGTGCAGCGAGGGACATCGGCGAGATAGCAAAACGCGCGCAAATTCAACTCTTATAAATATCGTGGTTCCCAATGTCCACGGTTACGACGCAATCGTGTTCGATATAGAACACGACGTGCAAATCAGCTTCGACATCCACGGCATGGATTGTTCGTCCGTAGTGCGCGGACAGGCGGTGAATCTTGTGCGGACGGAGTCGGGCATCAAACGGGTTTTGCTTAAAAATCTTCCACGCACGTCGCGCTGATTCTTTCTGGCTGGAGGTCAGGTCGTAAAAGCTTTCCCAAAAATTCTCGGTGGGCTTAAAATGATACTTCATTTCGCCCGACGACGAGACGGGGGCGCTTCGCCGCTGAGAACACTATCCATGTCTGCAAAACGACCGGCTTCCGCGTCTGCCATACCCCGCTTGAATGATTCAGGAATCCAAGAGTCGTCCGACGTCATGACAAATTTTGCGACCTCAGCACGCTGGTCGGGCGGCAAGGCTTTGAACTGCTTAATAACGGCCTCTGCGGTCATGATTGAATGAACCATTCCTGTGCGAATTTGGCAAGGGTCAAAGTTTGCGTGCATTGCCGTCTTTCAAAGACATGTAGAAGTCAATGGTCCGGCGGAAACCAGTCTCCGGCATAATGGAAGGTTTCCAGCCCAGTTCGCGAATTCTGGAAGTACCCACGCGAAATCCGATCTTGATGTGGAACACTTCCAACGGCTTGGGAAAATGATTGAAACGTTGGAAACCGAAAA
>DATAXU010000058.1:0-12039 GCA_036272955.1 Verrucomicrobiia bacterium | reverse complement strand
ATTCTTTGGCATAATTGAAATCTTCGCCCCTCGGATTGGACCTTGAGGAATGCTGGTTCAGCAATTCGACCTTCAACTGTTTGGGCCACCAGTCACGGTTGGTCGTTCCGCCGCCGGCGGTCTGTTTCGGAGTGCTGCCTGCAGAACCATGATTGAAAGGGCATTTAGCTTCGTTTGACATAATAAAAATCCGTTCTCGCTCTTGAAACCCTATTAAATCAATTTTGAGCTATTGTTGAAATACTTTGTTCCTTTAGCTACCATAGGCATTGCCTATGGAAATGCACCAGTTTCGTTACGTTGTGGCAGTGGCGCGGACAGGGAATTTCTCCCGTGCTGCTGAGCAATGCCACGTCTCACAGCCATCGCTCAGCCAGCAAATCTTGAAACTTGAGAATGAACTCGGCGAGCGCCTCTTCGACCGCATGAAGCGCGTGGCGAAACTAACGCCGCACGGGGAAACGTTTCTACGCCGCGCAATTCGCATCCTTCAAGAGGCTGATGCGGCGAAGCGCGAGGCCGCAGACGCAAAAGATCTGTTGCGGGGAACCCTAACCATCGGCGTACTGCCGACCATTGCTCCCTATTTGCTGCCGGAAACCATGGCGGAGTTCACGGGGAAATATCCTGGCGTGGAAATCGTCGTGCAGGAAGACACTACCGCCCGGTTGCTTAGACATACTTTGGCTTACGAAATTGATTTTGCGCTGGTTAGCCAGCCGATAAACGATGAACGATTGTTGGTGCGACATCTGTTTGCGGAGGAATTATTATTGGCGCTGCCACCTAAGCATCGGCTCACCAGAAAAGGTAACATAGGTGTAGCGGATATTGCCAGCGAGAAGCTGATCGTCATGAAGGAGGGACATTGCTTGGGCGATCAAGTCTTAAACTTTTGTGAAAAGCGTGACTGGCAGCCGCAAATCAGTTTCCGCAGCGCGCAATTGGAGACGATTCAAGCCCTTGTTAGCGCCGGATTAGGTTTGTCATTGATACCGGCGATGGCGGCCAGGAAAGGGCGCGGAGAACTGCCTGAATACCGGTCTCTCCAGTCACCAAGGCCGCAGCGTAGGGTAGTCGTCGTGTGGCCGAAGCAACGCACTTTGTCTCGTGGTGCCAATGAATTCCTAAGAATCATTGAAGCTCGTTTCGTGAAGTCCCGGCCTTGATATTTCGTAAAATCTAATCCCATTTCATCGGCGCGAAAGCACGTCGTGACACTGTCGCCGCGGCTGCAAAAGCAGCCGCAGACGGAATGGCGCTTGGCGAGGCTGTGCATGGCAATGACGAGGACATTGCCGAAAGTCTGCGGAGCTTTGAGGCACGGCAGATGCAAATGGGCCTTCGCCTCCGCGAAGCCTCAGAATACGTCTTGAAGCTGCGGACGTAACGCTGGCCCGCCGCCCGGTATGCGAGCCTGTAAAAGTGATAAGCGGGGGTCTTGCCGTAGATTTTGGCTTTCTGCCCTCGGTGCCGGATGACAATCGGAAACTTCATCTTCCCAGCAGGGACATCCCCGGATTCCCCCGAATTTTGTGCGGAAACTGGGCGGTAAAAGTCCGCTTGTCCCTCCACCGAGGGAAAGATGGTGCCCGCGACAGGACTTGAACCTGTACGATGTTACTCACTAGAACCTGAATCTAGCGCGTCTGCCAATTCCGCCACGCGGGCTACGGCCCATTACATACACCGCAATCCGGCTCAACCGCAAGTCCGCAATGGCTCTTTTTATCGCATCTCAAGAAGGTAGAACCGTTCCGGAGCTTTTGCGTCCACTGCATTGGTTGCGGTGATGGTGAAAGGGCCGCTGGCGGTTAAGGTGTTCGTGGCGATTGGCGTCCACTGGCTGACTGGAAGGGCAAGGCTCGCGCTCATCAGCGTCACGCAAGGGACGCCGGATTCTCCGTTGGCGGCGTTGATTACCAAATTCGTTCCGGAAAGGCTGATGCCGTTGATGATCGGGATCTGTGGTTGCGGCAAACTAAAACTGTAGAGAGTGCCGCTGCCACCAGTGCCGCCTTCTTCCGCCGTGCCATACAGTGTGCCGCCCGATAAAACCAAGCCCCCGTAGGGATGGGCACCGTCCATGTTAGTGTCATGGATGCCTTGTTCGGTTGTAAAATTATGAAAATTGGTGAAGTTCATGCCATTGGTTTTGACGGTGAACAGCGTGCCATAGGCAAACACACCACCGTATATTGTCGTGCCGTAGAGGGCGCTGCCCGAAATTATCAGAGGCGCCTCGGGACTCTCTCCATCGCCGTTTTCGAAAGCGCCAAGCCCCGAAAAACTATAAAAGTTGGTGAAAAGCAAACCATTCGTGTTGATGGAAAAGAGCGCGCCGTTGCCATTGGCACCGCCTGCATTCACTGTTCCATAAAGAGTGTTACCCGACAACAGAAGGGTCGCAGCGGGATTGCTACCGTCGCTGTTGGTTCTGTCGAAGCCCTGCAGGCCGGAAAAAGTATGAAGAAGGATGAAGTTGGTGCCATTGGTGGTCAGGCAAAAGAGCGTGCCACGGCCATTTGTGCCGCCGGTCAATGCCGCTCCGTAAAGCATGTTACCCGACAAGACCAGCCCCGCGGAAGTATTTCCGCCGTCGGTGTTGGTGCCACCGGGGTCTTTCGGAAAGCTGTGGAGATTGGTGAAGCCGCTCCCATTGGTATTGACGGCGAATATCGTGCCCGCGCCAGTCGGGCCGCCTTCGGGGGTTGTGCCATAGAGCGTGCCTCCTGAAAGCACGAGGCTGCAGGTGGGAAGCGCTCCGTCGGCGTTGCTGATACTATTGGACAGCCCCGAAAAATTGTAAATAGTGGTGAAGTTCGAGCCGTTGATGCCGAGCAAAAAAACTGTTCCCTGGCCATTTGAACCCCCGCCTGACGTGGTGCCATACAGAATGTTGCCCGATAAAAGCAACGTCGCTTTTGGATTGGTTCCATCACTATTCGTCATTGGAAGCAGGGCGCCTTGCGAGGCTGAGAACTCGTGAAGGACGGTGAAGTTCGAGCCACTCGTATTGATTGAAAAAACCGTGCCATTGCCATTGGTTCCGCCATAGGACGCCGTGCCATAAAGCGTATCACCGGACAAGACGAGGCCCGAATATAAAAGATACCCGTCGCCGTTGGTTTCATTTCCGGCGATTGGTAAAAAGCTGTGCAAGGTGGTGAAAGGTTGCGCCGAGAGCATCGGCGGAGCGACCAGGCCGAAGCACGCCAGCGCAATCCAGGAGGTTTTTGAAAACATCGATCCCCATAAATCACTTGGTTTCATAAAATAAATGTCTAAGGGCACTACCGCACCGGCACAAGCGCCCAATTAGGCCTGGGAACTTCTCATTGGGCGCAAGTTTCCTGGCCGTAGTTGGGGGCCGTGGCGCCGATGGCCAGACGGGTCCATGTGCGAAATATCAATGCCAGCTTTTGCCCGCGGTTTAATCGCACCACCACACCGCCAAATACGTCAAAACGCCGGCCTTCCAGTTCCATTAACAGCCGCCAATAAACGGAGCCCATCAGTTCCGCCGCAATCATTGCGCGCCGGTCCACCTTCGGAAGAGTCCGGGCCGCCTCTGCGTAAAATGCCTTTGCCTTATTTGCGACGCTGGCAGCCAGCCGCGCGTATCGATCGGAGTATTTGAGGCCTAGTATCTCCCCGGCGCTGACGTTGTGCCGCTCCAATTCGCACAAGGGCAGGTAAATGCGGCCCCGCTCGGCGTCCCCTCGCACGTCGCGCACGATGTTTGTCAGTTGCAGTGCCTTGCCGAGCGCAATGGCGTAGGGACGGCATTCGGGATTCCGATAGCCGAAGATTTCGATGCTCAACAAACCGACCACCGAGGCGACACGATAACAATACAATTCCAATTCTTCGTAGGTCTTGTAGCGATTGATATCCAAATCCATTTCCACGCCTTGAACCAATTCGTCGAAATAACCGTAGGGCAAATGGTATTGGGCAATGACGGGCTGCAATTCGCGATTGACCGCGAACTGCGGCGACCCGCCATCGCACGCAAGTCGGACGTCTTTGCGCCATGCGCCCAGGTCCGCGCGGCGGTCTTCCAGCGGCCTGCTTTCGTCGTCGGCCACGTCGTCCACCTCGCGGCAGAAGGCGTAGAGCGCGGACATGGCGTGGCGCTTCGGTTTGGGCAAAAGAACAAACGCCTGGGCGAGATTCGAGCCGCTTTTGCGTGTGATCGTTTGGCTGTGCTGCGTCATCGAAGTGTTGCTGCGGGCAGCTTCACGGATTCCTAGGATTCCTTTGCGGGCGGAGGCGGAGTTTCATCGTCCGCCCCCAGTGAAATGTTGAGCCGCTGCATGCGATATCGCAACGCGTGCCGGCTGATTTTGAGTTGCTCGGCGGTTTTGGAAATGTTGTAGCGGCTCTGTTCCAATGTCGTATTGATCACCTGCCGCTCGTAAGCCGCCATCAATTCGTCCAATGATTCATTGCCCGTAATGGACATCGACTCGCTTTTCCGCAAGCGCCCTTCCAACTGGAAATCCGGGAGGCTGGCCGGCTGGATCTCCTGTGAAGTTTCCAAAATCACCGCGCGCTCGATCGCGTTGCGCAATTCCCGCACGTTGCCGGGCCAATGGTAACTGAGCAATTTCTGCCGTGCCGCCGCCGATATTCCGCGGAGATGCTTATTCATCGTCGCGTTGAAATGAGCCACAAAGCTGTCCGCAAGGAGCATGACGTCGTTGCCGCGCTCCCGCAATGGAGGCGGACGAAATTGCACGACGTTCAAACGGTGAAACAGGTCTTCGCGAAAAGAGTGCTGGCTGATCGCTTCGATGATGTCGCGATTGGTCGCCGCAATGAGCCGGACATCGACGCGCAATTCGTCATTGCCGCCGACGCGCGTAAAAGTGCCGTCTTCCAAAAACCGCAGCAATTTCGCCTGCAACGGGCGGCTCATGTCTCCAATTTCATCGAGGAAAATCGTTCCGCCGTGGGCCTCCTCGACGCGTCCGAGCTTTTGCCGGATGGCGCCGGTAAAAGCGCCTCTCTCGTGTCCAAAGAGTTCGCTTTCCAGGAGGCTCTCGGGAATCGCAGCGCAGTTGATGCGAATGTAATTATTTTGGCGCCGATTGCTCAAACTGTGCAACGCGCCGGCGATCAATTCCTTTCCCGTGCCACTTTCTCCGAGGATCAGAACCGTCGCGTCAGTCGGGGCGACGCTGCGGATCAACTGCCGCAATTCGTGCATTTTCCCCGATTCGCCAATGATCTGCTCCAATTGATACGGCTCGGCGGCGCTGGCGCGCAAAGCGGCATTGTCCCGCAGAAGGCGATGCGTCTGCGCGCATCGGGAAACCGCATGGAGCAACTCCTCGGGGGCGAACGGCTTTGCCAGGTAATCGATCGCGCCCGCTTTAATGGCTTCCACCGCCAGCTTGGGAGTCGCGTACGCGGTGATCATCAAAAACGGCGTGTGGGGCCAGCGCTTGCAAGCTGTGCCCAGGAACTGGTAGCCGCTCATCCCGCTGCCCAGCCGGGCGTCGGTGATCACCATGAGAAACTCTTCCTTCTCCAAGGCGCTTAGGGCATCTTCGGCGGATTCGACAAGGCGAAATTCGTAACCCTCGCCCTGTAAAATCGACTTCAACGACAAGCGCATGTTCTTCTCGTCATCGACCACCAGGACCGGAGGAAGGGGCCAGTTCATTTGGATAACCTCATTAAAATCCGTGCCGGAAACTCTAACGCAAATTGCGTCCCCATTCCAAGCTTCGATTGCACATCGACTCTCCCGCCATACATTTCCGTATTATGTTTGACGATGGCGAGGCCGAGGCCGGTCCCCTTCTCGCGCGTGGTAAAATAGGCTTCGAAGATTTTGTCGATCTGGTCCGCGGGTATCCCGGGGCCGTTGTCCGTAATGAGAATGCGGATGGAATCATTCTCCCCGTACGCGGCGGAAACGTCGATTTCCCCGTGGCCATTCATCGCCTCGCGCGCGTTTTGCAAAATGTTCACGAATACTCCGGAGAGATGGCGTTTCTGCATCAATAAGGCCGGCAGGGCCGGATCGTAGGTCTTGTTTATTTTCACCTGATACTTGGCCGCCGGCGGAAAAACCTCTTGCAACGCGGTGTCCAGTTCGTGGCTCACCTCAAGGCTCTCGACCGTCCCTTCGGCCAATTGGGCGTATCCCATCAGCTCGGTGATGATTTGGTCCGCCCGGTTCACTTCTTCGCGGATGATGTCGATTTGCTCATCCACCGCCATTTCTCCCTCGCGAACGGCGCGTTGCAGGCAAAAGGCGGCATTGGTGATGATTCCCAGCGGATTTTTGATTTGGTGGGCAATCTCCGCCGCCAGCCGGCCGGCGGTGCGCAACCGTTCCTGGCGCACGGCGAATTCGGTCGCTTCGGCCTCGGCCCGTTTTTGCTTTTCGAAAAGCAATTGGATGCCATAGCAGCAGAGTGACCACGCAATCAGCACGATCATGCGTTCGGATGATTCGCCCTTCCACGCATCCTCATCCAACGGCGGCGCAACAAGAGGCGCCAGCAATCCGCCCGCCAGAAATGCCAGGCTCACCAGAAAATTCAGCACCAGTTGTGGCAGGGCGACGGGAATGGCCATCGCGTTCCGCACCACCAATGCCAGGAACACCCAATACAGATCGCTGCCAAATCCTTCGGTCAGACACGTCAGGACCCCCATCATCGCGCCATCGATGATTCCCATCGTAAACACGATCCACTGGATTTTCCGAAGCGTCAGGTGCTTTGACCAGATAAACGTCGCGCCGACCGCCAGGCTCAACAGCGCATAGACGACGAATATCTCCTTCAACATTTTGGCGTGATTCAACGTCCATTCCGAGGCGGTCGCCGCTCCGGGGATGTCGAACCAGCGGGTGAAAAAGAAGTAGTAACAGAGAATTGCAACCACCAGGAACCGCAGCGGCAGCACAATGTCTTTTTCCACTGCTTGAATCCGCGCCGCGCGCTGGCTCGGCTCAATGACCGGCGCCGCCAGTAATCGCGTCACCTTTTGAAACGGGCCTGGTTCCGTGACTTTTATTTTTGATGGGTGGTTCACGGGAGCAGGGCCGCGGCCCTTTGGGCGATTTTTTCCACCGGCCAGAGCCTTCCGATGCCTTCGTAGCCGCACGAAAGCATCCCCTTTTCCGGCCCGATGAATTCCGCGCCGCGCTTTTCCAAAAGAGCCACATTGGCCGCCGTAGCCGGGTGAAGCCACATTTTGCCGTTCATTGCGGGTGCGATCAGTACCTTCGCGTTGTTATTCAGCGCAAGAGCAATGCCGGTCAATGCATCATCCGCCAATCCATGCGCCAGCTTTGCGAGTACATTCGCCGTGGCCGGCGCAATGAGCAGCAAATCCGCCCGATCGGCCAATTCAATGTGTGCCGGTTTCCATCCCTCTTCAACGTCGTAGAGGTCCGTCACCACGGGATTTCGCGAAAGCGTTTTGAACGGAAGCGCTGTGACAAATTTCTGCGCATCCGCCGTCATGACAACATGAACGGCGCACCCGTTTTTGACCAGCAAACTGGCCAAATCCACCGCGCGATGGGCCGCAATCGACCCAGTCACGCCTAAAATGACGGTTTTCCCTCTCATTGCAATCGGGGTATTTTACCCCGGTTGCCTCAGACTAACAAGGAAACTCGCCGCCCGCCATTCGTTGTCCCCATTTCGCATCGTCTTACTTCTGCAAAATCTCCATGTCATCCCCCATTGCCCGTTGCAGCCGCGCGCGCGCGACGGCGTAATCATGCACCGCCTGCACCTGGGTCGTGCGGGCCTGGGTCAGGGATGTTTGCGCGTCCAGCACGTCCAATTGCGTTCCGCTGCCGGCGGTCAGCCGCGCTTCGGCCAGGCGCAACGCCTCCTGCGCTTCCTCCTGCACGGATTCCTGCGATTCCAAAACTTCCCGCGCTTCGATGAAATTGGAATAAGCCGTGCGCACGTCCAACTCGATCTGCCGCTTCGAGTCATCCACGTCCAACTTCGCCTGGTCGTAGCGCGCGCGCGCTTCCATGATTTTTCCGCGTGTCAACTGCCCGTCGAAAATGTTCCAATTAAGCTGCGCGCCCGCGATCCACCCGTGCAGATCGTCGTTTAAATCCTCCTCGTATAGCGGGCTTTGCCATTGGTAACCGCCGAAAATGGATGCGCTCGGTTTATACCCGGACCGGGCCGCAACCAAATCTTCCCGGCGCAAGCCTTCGGCCTTCCGCAACGCCGCCAATTCCGGCCGTTTATCAAGCGCGCTTGCCAGCGCCCTCGGCAAATCGATGTCCGACGGCCCGGCCTCCAGGCTGTCGCTCAATTCCAGGGGGATATCCTCCCAAATCGTCGTGGGCAGGTTGATGCCGAGCAAATTGAGAAGGTTATTCTTGCCGATTCGGTAGGCGTTGCGCGCCTGGATCAAGTGAGGGCGCTCATTGGCCAATTCAACCCTCGCGCGCAACACATCAAATTGCGGGACCGATCCCGCGTCGAACCGCCGCTTCACGTCGTCCAACTCGTGCGTCAGCAATTGCACCGAGGCTTCGTTGACGGCAATTTGCTGCGCCGCCACGAGCACGTCGTCATACGCAATCCGCACAGAAAGCAGCGTGTCGGCGAGCACCGTCTGGTAATTCAGAAGCGCCTGCTGGCGCGTCAATTTGGCCGAGCGAAACGCGGAGGTCAACCGCCCGCCCTCGTAAATGGATTGTTGCACTTTGATTTCCGCCGACCAATTCTGGTTCGGAAATTTGAGGTTGTAATTGAAATTGGTGGGAATCGGGAAATTCTGGACCAGCGATTCCCCCTCCGCGTTATAATTTCCCGAGGCGGCCAGTTGCGGCAACGCAATGGAGCGCAATTGAATTTCAATCCCGTAAGACGCGCGCAAGTCCGCTTTGCCCTTCAGAATGGCGGTGTTTTTCCGGAGCGCCAAAGCGATGGCCTCGACGCGCGAAAGCGGATGCAAAAAAACGTTGGTGGACGTTGGCTGATTCATTTGGGCGGACGCGCAAACAGCCGCCGCCGCCAAAAGCAGCGATGCCACACGCGCCCGCATTTTCATATTCCTCATCATAATTTCCCTCGACGGAGGAGCTTCACCACAGCCACCACGTCAGAAGCGGCGCGAAGACCAGGCTCGGATAATAATCGGCCACCTGGATTTTTTTCAATTCCAGGATAATCATCGCCACGCAAAAGATCAGCAACCCATCCACCGCCTCAATACTATCGATCAGCGGCCAGGGCCGGTTGTGGAGCATCGGTTCCAGCAATTGCACCCCCCGAATCAGCGCCTGTTCAAACGCCAGTACCGGAATCGCCGAAAGCACCACTCCCCATCCGAACGTCGCGCAAAAGGCAAACGTCGCTAGTCCATCCGTCGCCGCCTTTACCAGAAAGACCGGCGAAAACTCGGACAACCCCTCCTGCACCGAAGCCAGCACTGCCAGCGGCCCCGCGCAAAACAACGCCGTTGCCATCAGAAAACCGTCGTTAAAACGCCTGGTATCGCCGGGAGCCGTCAGGACAGACGTTGCGTATTGGCCGATGGTATTGGAAAGCTTTTGCAGGCGCATCAGCTTGCCCGCCATTTTTCCCAGCGACATCGCCACCAGCACAATCCCCAACTCCTTCGCTGCTTGGCCGATGCTTCCGTTAATGCTGTTCCAAGTCAGCTTCAGGCCGAACCACATCGTGTAAACGCCGAGCACGATTTTAAGGGCCAACTGGTACGTGGCCGGGATCGGCTTTTTTGAGAACAGACGCCAACCCGCCCCTGCGAGAATCCCGGCGGCATTAACCAGGGGGCCGGTCATACGAGCGGTTTTTTCCAGATCGGGACCACCCGTTTCATCTCGCTAATGATGAATTGGCACGCGGCAAATGCTTCGTCCCGATGCGGCGCCACAACTTCAACCCATATCGAAACTTCGCCCACTCCCACGCGCCCAACTCGATGCGCCAACCGAATCGATTCGACCGGCCAACGCTTTCCCGCCTGTGTAAAAATCAGTTCGAACTGATGTTCCGCCATTTTCTCAAACGCCTCATATTCAATGCCTCGAATCGCCTTCCCCCCCTCCGTTCCCCGAACCGCTCCCGCGAAATATACCGCCGCGCCCATCCCTGACGACATCGCGCGTTTCCGCCGGAGTCCGCACTCGTCGATTGCGTCGCTGGAAATGGTCAATTCGGTCCGCATTGCGTTCTTATCCGCCCTGCACAGGAGGGAACAGCGAAACCTCGTCGCCTTCGCGCAGAACGTAATCGCCCTTTTGGTAATCGACGCCCACCGCAACGAGCATCGACTTGCGCATCTCCCCGAGCTTCGAAAATCGCGCAAAAACAATCTGGAGCAAATCCTCCACGGTGCTTCCGGGCGCAATCGATTCGGAAAACTCCGCCGCACCCGCCAGCTCTTTGAAATAGGAATAAAAATGGACGCGCACACGCACCGTTTCCACGATAGAGGAGTCCGGCCCCAAGGCAAAACCCAAAAACGCCGCACCGGGCGGATTCACGCCGACTGCACCAGGATATTTCCGTATTGCGTGGTATCCCCGGTGCGAATCAGGCCAATGGCCGACGGCACCCGCTTTTTGAATTCCGCGTGCGGCAAAAAATCAATTTTGGCCGAAGGAAGCAACGATTGGTATTCCGCCAGCACCGTCGTGTCATTTTTGCGTTGGATCTCCTCCGCCATGAGGGCGGCGCCGACGGTATAGCCCTCGCGCAATGCCGCCAGCACCTGGCGCACGGTCGGAATATTATCCGTGAGGCTGATATCCACCGTCTCCAATCCGGGCCAATAGGGAAAACCGCGGTCCGCGATCACGATCCAATTGGTATGGCGGAACCGGCACAACAACGAAGCCAGCGCGGGATTAAGAATGCCAAATTTGATCATCGCTAAGAGTAATGCTAAGCTCCAGTGGCGTTCAGTCAATCGCCGAAACATCCTTGCGGGCGAAGACGGGACGGCACATAGTTTTCCCAGCTTATGGTAGTCAACTTTGCGCGCGTAGCTCAATTGGATAGAGTGACGGCCTCCGAAGCCGCAGGTTGTGGGTTCAACTCCCGCCGCGCGCACCACTTTTCAAATCACTATAGCAGTTCAGCAAAAACTGTAGCCGAGAAAAAGACTCGCCGGCGGGACGCCGACGAGTGCGACAGACGGCACAATACGAGAGATGCCCGCTCTGCGGGCTGTGACGGTCGCGCTCCCCAACATAGGAAATGTGTGGCTATGACATTTCTTGAACCGCTATACCTTTCAAAAAGGCATTATGTCTGAGGATAAATCCGTCGTAAAACCAGTGCAGGCTCCACCTTTGGCGCCGCTGAATCTCAAATCCAAATTGGCTCCCACTCCTTCGGGGCCGCCGAAGTACACGGCCACGGTGAAAAACGGCCAGGGCCAGGATGTTGTCCTTGGCGATCCGCGGGCGACGCGCGCGATGGTGGCGCTGATGGACCTGGAAGCGGTGAACGGCGGCGCGGCGGCGCATTGGGGCGGGCCGGCGGCATTTGCGGAAATCATGGCTGCGATCCACGGGATCATGTTCGCTGTCAAAGGCAGGCCGTGGTTCGAAGCTTTCAATTTTGTCAATGACGCCGGCCATACCGAGAACGGGGTTTATGCGTTGCGTTGCAATTATGGGTTTGATGGTTTGACCATTGAGCAGTTGAAGGGTTTTCGCAGTATCAACAGCAAATACACTGGCCACGGCGAATCGCATCTGAACCCGCAAGGAGTTCTGCTGAGCAATGGACCGCTCGGGTCCGCTCTTCCTCAGGCGCAAGGCCTCGCGATGGCCGATAAAGTTCGCAAGAATGACCGCGTTACCATTTGCACTGTTTCTGACGGCTCTTCAATGGAGGGAGAGACCAAAGAAGCGTTCGCCGCCATCCCAGGACTCGCCTCAAAGGACCGGGTCAATCCGTTCGTTTTGGTCATTTCGGATAACGACACCAAACTTTCCGGTCGCATCAGCGAGCAGTCTTTCAGCATGGCGCCGACTTTTGGTTCGTTGAGCGACCTTGG
>DATAXU010000057.1:0-35423 GCA_036272955.1 Verrucomicrobiia bacterium | reverse complement strand
GGGGCGTTTGGATTAAGCTCGGTGGCGGCAGTCATGTACTTGACGCAGGAGCACGACCTGAAATTTCACAAACTGCGCGCGGTGGTCTCGTTAATGCCCCCGATCGACCGGCTGGAAAAAATCACCAGCCGCCTGCTCTGGGCGGGCTTCTTCCTGCTGACGGCGGGCCTTGCCATTATTCCATCTTTGCTCAAGCAACGACCGGAACCGCACCTTGCCTCGGACCCGAAGCTGATCTGGTCGGCGTTGGTGTGGCTCGGTTATTTGGGGCTGCTGGTGATGCATGGCCGCTTTTCGCAATCCGGGCGGCGGTTCGCGTGGGGAGCAGTCGGCACTTTTGCGTTTGTATTATTGACGTTCTGGGGCGTCAACCTCCTCTCTCCCGCCCACAGGTTTTAACATGCCGCTCCTCGTCATTGGCTTGAGCCACCATTCTTCCCCGGTCACGGTGCGGGAACGGTTCGCCTTTGCCGAAACGGCGATTCCCGAAGCGCTGGAAAAACTTCGCGCCTCCGGCATTGTCACCGAGGCGCTCATCCTTTCCACATGCAACCGGGTTGAAATTTACGCCGCCACCGAATTGCCCGAACGCCAGGCGATCGCGGCTTTGCGTCAATTCCTCCTCGATCACCACCGCTATGCCGATCCGATCGGCGGCGAGATTTACGGTTTTGGCGAACAGCAAACTCTCGAACATCTCTTCAAGGTCGCCTGCGGGCTGGATTCGATGGTGTTGGGCGAGACGGAAATTCTCGGCCAATTAAAAAAAGCCTATGAGACGGCTCTCCAGCGCCGCCACACGGGCCTCCGGCTGAACAAGGCGTTTCAAAAAGCATTCAACGTCGCCAAACAGATTCGCAGCGAAACGAGCATCCAGCGCGGCAATGTTTCCGTCGGCTCTGTCGCGGTCGAATTGGCGCGGAAGATTTTCAGCTCACTGAAGGACCATCAGGTGATGATCGTCGGCGCCGGCGAAACCGGGGAAAAGACCGCCCGTGCGCTCTTGAGCCGCGGAGCCCATAGCATTATCGTTTCAAATCGATCCCATGAACGCGCCGTGGAGTTGGCCCGCGAATTGGAGGGGCGGGCTGTTCACTTTGAGGAATGGGCCATTGAATTTCCGCGAGTGGACATCCTTATCAGCAGCACCGCCGCGCCGCATTATATCCTGGATCGCGCCCGCCTCGAGCCGTTGATGAAGTCCCGCAGGAATCGGCCCCTTCTTTTGATTGACATTGCCGTTCCGCGCGACATCGATCCCGAAGTGAATTTTCTGGAGAACGTTTATTTGTACAACATCGATGATTTGCAGGCCATTGCCGACAATTCCCTTCAACAGCGCAAGGAAGAGATCGCGCGCTGCGAGGCGATTATTCGGGAGAAGGCACGCGGCCTTCTCTCCGCGTCCGTGCCTGGCCCAATCCGTGTCAATACCAACGTGCCCGGACTGGACAAAGCCAGCGCGTGAAGCACCCGACGATATTCATCGCCACTCGCGGCAGTCCGCTTGCCCTGGCGCAGGCCGGGGAAGTGCTGGCGCAATGCCTCGCGAAATTTCCACAGGTTGCCTTCGAGTTGAAAATCATCAAAACCACCGGCGACAAAGCCCAGGGCGCCTCGCTCTCGCGAATCGACTCGGCGCTGCCGCGCGGATTATTCACCAAGGAACTGGAAACCGCGTTGCTGAAGCGCCGCGCCGACCTCGCCGTTCATAGTCTCAAAGATCTTCCCACGGAATTGCCCGCCGGTTTGAAACTGGGCGCCGTTGCGGGGAAACGCGCCGACGCCCGTGATGTCCTGATTTATAAGAAGCCGCTCAAAGCGCGATTGAATCTTTCCGGTTTGCCGCCCTCGTTGACCGTCGCCACCAGCAGCACGAGGCGCAAAGCGCAATTGCTCGAGGCTCGGCCCGATTTTAACGTGGTCGAGATTCGCGGCAACGTCGGCACGCGGTTGCGCAAGCTCTCCGAACAACCCGGCTTGAACGCCACAATTCTGGCCGCCGCGGGTTTGGCGCGATTGGGTTTTAAAATCACGGCCGCCGGCGCTCTGACGGGAGAGGGCGTTCCCGCCGGGCTGTTGGCGACAATTCTGGAAATGGACGAAATGCTACCGTGCGTCGGCCAGGCCGCACTTGGCCTGGAAGTCCGCGATGGGGACGAGCGCATCGCCGCGATTTGCCGGGAGCTGAACGACGAGGCAACTTTCCAGTGTGTGACCGCCGAACGGTCATTTCTTCAAGCCATGGGCGGCGGCTGCCAAAGTCCGGTGGCCGCATTCGCGCGCATTATCGGAACGAAGTTGGAATTGCGGGCTGTCTCATTTCTCGGCGAAAAAGCGCGACGCACCAAGGCGTTGGCCCCGGCAAAAGACGCCGCGGCGCTCGGCAGGAACGTTGCGGCAATCTTGTCCCTATAAATTTCGCGCCGCATTGTAATTGTGCGGGGTAGCGATTGTATTACGCTGGGCGTATGAAAAAAATTGCGATTGGCTGCGGTGCGATTGCCATTGTCGGTTTCATCATTTTGATATTTATCGTAATTGCCGGCGGCAGTTACAACGGCCTGGTCAAACGGTCCCAGCAAGTCGATAGCTCCTGGGCCCAGGTGGAAGCGGACTACCAACGGCGGGCCGACTTGATTCCCAATCTTGTGGCCACTGTTTCGGGCGCGGCGAATTTCGAGAAATCGACGCTTGTCGAAATCACTGAGGCGCGCGCCTCTGTCGGCAAGGTCAACATTAATCCTTCCGCCGCGCCCAGCGACCCCGCCAAACTCGCCGAATTTGACAAAGCGCAGAGCCAGCTTTCCTCCGCGTTATCGCACCTTTTGGTGGTTGTTGAACGCTATCCCGATCTCAAAGCGAACAACAATTTCCTCACTTTGCAGGCGCAACTGGAAGGCACGGAAAATCGCATTACCGTCGCGCGCCGGGATTACAATGACGCCGTTCAACAATACGACACCGCCATCAAATCTTTCCCCGCCGTCTTCTACGCCGCCGCGATGGGTTTCAAGGAAAAGCCTTATTTCAACGCCGCTCCTGGCTCGGAAAATGCCCCAAAAGTGCAATTCGACTTCAACAATCCCGCGCCCGCAAAACCTTGATCGCGTGAAACGCCTCGCCTTCATCTTTTGTTGCTTCTGGTCGTTTATTGCGGTCGGCGCGGAAGTCATCCCTCCTGCTCCGTCGCAGTACTTTAACGATTATGCGAACGTTGTTTCGCCCGCGGTCGCGGACCAACTCAACACAAAATTGCGCGATTTCGAGTCAACGACGAGCGATCAAGTGGTCGTGGCCGTTTATCCCAAAATGCAGTCCGATTCCTCCATCGACGACTACGCTGTGCGCGTTTTTCGTGCGTGGAAGGTGGGGCAGAAGGTCAAGAATAACGGCGTTGTTCTTTTCGTCTTTGTCCAAAATCACCAGATGTTCATTGAAGTCGGCTACGGGCTGGAAGGCGCGTTGCCGGATGCTCTTTGCAAACAAATCACTGAGTATGAAATCAAGCCGCGCTTTCAGGCGGGCGACTACGCGGGGGGATTGACCGCGGGCGTTAACGCCATCCTCGCCGCCACCCAGAATGAATACAAAGGGAGCGCCGCTCCTGTTCAGCGCGGCGGTAACCAATCCTCCAATTTATCGACCGTCTTCATCATTCTCGTAATTATCGCGTTCATCGTCATTCGTTTGATGTCCTCACGGCGCGGTCATGGCTGGATGATTTCGAGCGGCGGATGGGGTGGCTATTACGGAGGAGGAGGTGGCGGCGGATTCTTTTCCGGCGGGGGAGGGGGCGGATTTTCCGCGGGCGGCGGCAGTTCTGGCGGAGGAGGCGCCGGTTCGAGTTGGTGATATGAAAGCGCGCGATTTTCTAAACCAATTGCAGCATGACACCATCGTGAAGTCGATCGCCCATGCGGAACGCGCGACCAGCGCCGAGATTCGTGTCCTTATCAGCCGCAAGGAACCTGATGACCCCGTGGCCGCGGCGCAAAAGGCGTTCGTCCATCTCGGCATGGACAAAACCAAAGAGAAGAATGGTGTTTTGATTTTCGTGGCTCCGCGCGTCCGGAAGTTTGCGATTATCGGCGACACGGCTGTTCATGCCCAATGCGGCGACGCATTTTGGAAGGAAGTCGCCGAGGAAATTTCCACGCATTTCCGCAGCGGCAATTTCACCGAAGGCATTCTGCACGGCATCAATCGCGCGGCCGCGCTGCTGGCTGAACATTTTCCGCGCCATCCCGGTGACAAGAATCAACTCTCCGACGACATCGCTTCTGATTAGGCTTCGGGTTTTCACCGCCAGTTTTGGGGTGAAGTCTCCATCCAACTTTCCCCTCGGTTCGCTATGGTTTGGTTGCGATTATGAATCATTCAAAGGCGTGGTGCTTCGTTCTTCTGCTGACAGCTTTCACATACAGTGCCGTTGGCGGTCCTCCCATGATTACCAATGTTTCCATGGTTGGTTCCGATCCGTCGTTAAGCTTGACGATTTCGGCTGACGTGGGAACGGCGAACCAGGTCCTGAGTGTCACCAATCTTTTCCAGACGAATTGGACGGTCCTCACAAATTTAGTCGTGACACAGAGTTCGTATGTGTTCACGGATACCGTTGCCGCGTCCGGCTCGCAGTGTTTTTATCGCGTTATCGACCCCAACTGGCCCGCCGATTCTCCTCCTCCGGGGATGGCGCTGATTCCCGCGGGCGATTTCGAAATGGGCAATGACTTTCCTAACGATTTCGGCGACGCGGCATACGAAGTGCCGGTCCACACGGTTTACATCAGCGCGTTTTACATGGACAAGTATGAAGTCTCGTATGCGTTGTGGAACCAGGTGTACGCCTGGGGCATGTCCAACGGCTACGGCTTTGACAATCCCGGCGCCGGCAAGGCGACAAACCACCCCGTTCAAACGGTAAGCTGGTATGACGTTGTCAAGTGGTGCAATGCGCGTTCCGAAATGGAAGGGCTGATGCCTTCCTATTACTCCGATACGAATTTGACGCAGGTTTATAGGACCGGCGACATAGCTCCGTATGTGATTTGGGACGCCGGCTATCGCCTTCCGACCGAAGCGGAATGGGAAAAGGCCGACCGCGGCGGCGCCAGTGGACATCGTTTCCCGTGGTCAAACACAGACACAATATCCCACAGCCAGGCCAATTATTACGCCGATACCAACGACTACCCCTACGATGTGAGTCCCACTCAAGGCTACAATCCGGCCTTTGCTTACGGCGCGATGCCTTATACCAGCCCGATTGGTTCTTTCGCTCCGAACGGTTACGGTCTCTACGACACCGCTGGAAATGTCTGGGAATGGTGTTGGGACTATGCCGGCAATTACACCAGCGATACGGAAACCGACCCGCGCGGTCCGACCACCGGCACCACACGCGTCGGGCGCGGCGGCAACTGGAATTATTTCGCCGTGGATTGCCGTGATTCCTACCGCTATGGAGATGATCCAAACCACATCGCCACCAACATCGGCTTCCGCACCGCCCGCCCGGTCCCTTAAAGTAGTTTGGTGAAAAACCGGTGCCACCGCGGTTCAAAATAATGCTGGTGGTCCAGCGACATCATTACCATCGTGGCGCGTCCCACAATGCGGCCCCTATCGACGGTGCCCCAATATCGCGAATCGTTGCTGTCATCCCGATTGTCCCCCATCATAAAATAGTGCCCCGCCGGAACGGCGATTGGTCCGAATGATCGTTTTGCAAGAACCCTCGGCAACAGCGTCACGGCGTGCGCCGGGGCTTCGGGCATGCTTTCCGTCTCGAAGTACCGCGGCCCAAATCGCGTCGCCGGCAAATCCTTTCCGGCGCTGCCCGGCAACGCCTCATACGATGCCGGAATGCCGTTTACAAACAGCCTGTCATTGACGAGTTGGACCGTGTCCCCTGGCAATCCGATCACTCGTTTGACCAAACGAAGCCCATCCGCGGGCGAAAAAAACACCACGACGTCTCCGCGTTTTGGATTGCTCCATTGCGCGACGTGCCAGGTGGTGAAGGGGACTTTGAGATCGTACGCCAGTTTGTTGACAAAGACGCGGTCACCCTCGACAATCGTTGGGTTCATTGAACCGCTCGGCACATCGTTCCAATCCGCAACGGCCGAGCGAACCGCCGTTAGAATCAGAATGGTGACCAGCACCGGCCTCCATTCCCGCCATAACTTTTTGCACCGGTCCTTCCAATGAATTGGTTTCATGGTCATCTGACACGGACCGCCGGATCCTGTTCAAAATCACAATAGGGCCACCGCGGTTTTCACGGCGGTGCAGAGCGCTTTCACGCGGATCGCCAGCGGAAAATCCGAAGGCGCTTCGAGCGTGTAACTGACTGGCGTTTTATGGATGATCAAATATAAGGCTTCCGGCCACTGCGGCCGCTCCGGTGGGTTCACCTGGGGTCGGATCACTCCCGCGCTCGCGGCCCACGTTTCGATGATCGGGGAAGCGTCGATTGGACAGACTTTTGCCACCGCTTCCACGATTTTTTCGGCCAGTGATGGGCGCTTCGTGGGATTCAATTCATACACATAGAAACCTTGGGACTCCCAGTCTTCGTGCAAACAAAGGGTCAGGTCAAAGCGAGGTTGCCGTTGCAGCCAGTCGATGTGCGCGCGCACTTCCTCGCTTTGCAAATGACGATAGTCGCGGTTCAAGTCAATACCCTGCGAATTCTCCCGCCGGTTCAGTGGAAACCCCGTCGGGTTCAAGCACGGGCACAACCAAACCGCCGCGTCCGCCGGCCACTCATCGTCTTCGAGCAATTGAAGCGCCGCCAGCGGGCCTGCCGGTTCGTCACCATGTATCCCACTCGAAATATAGACGCGGTTGCGGATGGACGCCGGCTTGCGGCGGTAGGCCAGGTAACTTGAATCGCGCTCCCATTTTTTCCCTTCGGCAGCGAGTTCGATCTTGTGCAGGACATCCTCAATGCGGATCGGATCACCAAAGTAACCGCCGATGTTTTTGCCGGAGCGCTCCACAGTTATTGATCAACAAAGCCGTGATGGTCCCAATTCGGGTCCAGCCCCAGGTCTTTGAGCATTTGCAGGTCTTGTTCCACCGGCTGATTCAACGTGGTCAGATAATTGCCCACCATCAACGCGCTTGCACCGGCCATGAAAACCATGCTTTGCATGTCGCGCAAATTAACCGTTCGCCCGCCGGCAATCATGATTTCCTGCCGCGGCAAAATAAATCGGAAACACGCAATCGTCTTCAAGATTTCCATCGGCGGCAATGGCGGATTCTCCCCGAAAGGCGTTCCCTTGATCGGATTGAGAATATTGATTGGGACCACGTTTGCGCCAACTTCCTTCAGCGCGAAAGCCAAATCGCAACGGTCCTCGCGCGTTTCGCCCATGCCGATGATCCCGCCGGAACAAATCTTGATCCCGGCCTTCTTCAAATAGGAGATCGTCTCCAGGCGCTCGTCGTACGAGTGGGTCGAACATTGCCGCGGGAAAAATCGCTTCGAGGTTTCCAGGTTGTGCCCGTAGCATTCCAGGCCAGCTTCCTTCAAACGGTCCGCCACACGCTGGCTCTTGATGATCCCCAACGACGCGTCCGGCCGCGTCTTCCCGCTGGCCGCCAGTTCCCGAACGCGGTCACAAACCTCGTCCAGGATCGGCCCTTCATTCAGCCCGCGCCACGCCGCCACCAATCCCACCGCGGTCACGCCATTGCGTCCGGCTTCACTCGCCGCGTCCATCACCGGCTCCGGGTCGATGAACCCGTATTTGGGCGAACCGGTTTGGTAAAAAGACGATTGCGCGCAAAAGCTGCAATTCTCCGAGCAGGCCCCCGCCTTGGCGTTGACGATTGAGCAGAGGTGGATTTTGTTGCCTTTGAAATGCTCCCGGATCCGGTTGGCCCCCGCCATCAAATCGAAAATGTCCGACGTGGTTTCCAGCCCGAACATCCAGAGCGCCTCATCGCGCTCGATTTGGCCGCCGTCGAGGATGCGCGCCGTCAACTCAGATGTCTTTGCCGGCGCTTTTACGTCAACCAGTTGTTCGATCATGGTTTACAGAGTAGTGAAATGCCGCGCCGGTTCAAGACCCAAAAAGCGCACCCGTTATTTGTCAAATATGCCTTGCAATCGCAAAGGGATGGTTTACGGTTCCAGAAGTGGCCCTCAAACAACAATCCGTGAATGGCGGGGCCATTTCGCGGATCGTCAAAAAACGTAAACCAGGATCAATACATTTATGACACGTACTGCACGAACAATAGTTCTCACCGCAGCCATGGCCGGTTTAGTTGCCGGAACCATGACCATCACCACTGGTTGCAACAGCGACCATGGGTCCAACGCCAGTGCCACGGACAACAACGCCACCGCCAAGCACGATTGCAAAGGCCTCAATAGTTGCAAAGGGCAGGGCGGCTGCCAGACGGGCGACATGGGTTGCAAAGGCAAAAATTCTTGCAAAGGCAAGGGCGGCTGCAAATCCGTCTAAAGCAGCGGAAGTCGAGTCAATTCAGGTTGCGGGGGGCGAGGCGGCACTTTCTGTTTCGTTCCCCCGCGCTTATTTCTTAAGCCCGCATGCCCGCCAACCGCTTTAATGCATTTACCGATTATGGCATCGGGATTGGTCTGCGTGTTCCCCATTACAACCACATCCTTTCGGAAAAACCGACCGTCGATTGGTTTGAGATTATTTCGGAGAATTTCATGGTGGACGGTGGCCGCCCTTTGAAGGTCCTCGACCAGATTCTCGAACAGTATCGCGTGGTCCAGCATGGCGTATCCGCCTATTTCGGGTCCGCCCAGCCGCTCGATCGCGAGCATCTCAAAAAACTCAAGCGCCTGGTCAAACGCACAAAAACGCCATGGCTCTCCGATCATCTCTGCTGGGGCAGCGTCGATGGCCGTTTTACTCACGACCTGCTCCCGATGCCCTATACCTTCGCCGCCGCGAAAATTACCGCTCGCAAAATCCGCGAGACCCGCGATTTTTTGGAAGTCCCCATTGCCGTCGAAAACGTCAGCAGCTACGCCGAGTTTCATGTTTCCGAAATGACGGAATGGGAATTCCTCAACGAAGTCGTCGAACTGGCCGACTGCGGCATCCTGCTCGATGTCAATAATATCTACGTCTCCTCCCGCAACCACGGTTTCGATCCCTACGACTATTTGAACAGCGTCGTCCCCCAGCGCGTCGCCCAATTTCACATTGCCGGCCACACTAAATACCAAAAATACGTTTTGGATACTCACGACCATCCCGTGATCAATCCGGTCTGGAAGCTTTACGAACACGCCATCCGCCGCGTCGGCAAAACTGCCACTCTTTTGGAATGGGACGCCCGCATTCCGTCCTTTGAGGAAGTCCACAATGAAGCGCTCAAAGCCAACCGATTCATTGAAAATCTTGAAGCCAAATCAATCGCGGCCTGAACGCCAGTCGGCTCGCGAATTCTTGGAATTGCAACGCCTCATGGCCGGCGCCGTCATGCAACCATTGCGACGCAATGGCCGGATGCAGTCCAAATCCGCGGACGGACGGCCCATGAAAACGTTCGTCGCCGGCTTCATCAAACCGAACAGCCGTCTTACTTCTTTTGAGCGCCTGGAAATTTATAATCGCCAGTATTGGTTTCGCCTCCGGGATTGCTTTTACGACGATTACCCTGGGCTGCGCGCGATTCTCGGCGACCGGCGTTTTGAAAAAATGGCCGAGGCGTACCTCCTGCAAAATCCCTCCGAGTGTTTTACTTTGCGCAATCTCGGCCGGCGCCTGGTCGGTTTTCTGGAAAAGGAATCTGCTCTGACCGCGCCGGATTCCAGCCTTGCCCTGGACATGGCGCGATTGGAGTGGGCGCATATTGAGGCGTTTGACAACGAATCGCGTCCGCCGCTTGAGGTAAGCTCGCTCGCCGGAAAAGACCCCGCCCGTCTTCGATTGCGCTTGCAGCCGCACATCACTCTTTTGCGGCTTGGATATGAACTCGATGAGTTTTTGATTCATATCAAACAGGCCGAACGGCTGCGCGATGAAGCCAGCAACGCAATGGAAATGCGCCGCACCCATTTGCGCAACAAGCTCCGCCGGCGGCTGCGGCCAAAAACCGTTTTTCTTGCCGTCCATCGCTTCAACGACTCCGTCTTTTACAAACGCCTCGATCACGGCCAGTTTTTTCTGCTGCGCGCATTCCAGGAAAACGCGACCATTGCGAAGGCCTGCGAGGATCTTTTTCTATCGGGTCTGGTTAAAGGAGACCTTGGCTCCCAGGTCAAATCGTGGTTTGAAATATGGGCCGCCCTGCGCTGGTTCTGTCGCTAAACTATGCAAGCCGGAAACTCTCTCTTTGCGCGCTGCTACGGTGGGCTGGTCCGCGCGGCGAACTTGTTGCAATCGCCGGTCCTTCTGGCATTGAGGTTGTACTGGGGCTGGCAATTCTTTGTGACGGGCAGGGCACACTTGGAGAATCTCGACAAAACCACCGCCTTTTTTCGCAGCCTGCACATTCCATTGCCTCACCTGAACGCCTGCATTGCCGGCGGAACCGAATGCGTCGGCGGTTTATTGCTCCTGGTGGGCGTCGGCTCCAGGCTCATCTGTCTGCCGCTGATTTTCACCATGATCATCGCCTACGTCACCGCGGAATCTGATTCCCTCAAACAAATCTTCAGCGACCCCGATAAATTTGTATCGGCCTCGCCGTTTTTGTTCATGCTCACGTGCATTATCGTTCTCGCGTTCGGACCCGGCGTGTTTTCAATCGATTGGCTCATTCAGAGATGCGTAAAACCGCGAGGGAAGACTTGAAGAAGTTTTGCGTCGCGTTGTTGCTTCTCTGCGCAATCAGCGGGTTGGCAAAAGCGGACCAAACCCTCCAGGTCGGCAAAGCAACCATCCACATTGAAGCCGCCGCGGACCTGCCAGTGTCCGAACGCGACATCACCGCATGGGTCCTCCGCGCCGCCGTCGCCGTGACGAATTACCTGGGCCGCTATCCTGTCAATACTTTATACATCGGTATCAGGCCCGGCGGGGACGAACCTCTCAACGGCGGCGTCACCTACGGCAGGTCTCGCATTAACGTCCAGTTTGGCCCCAATGTCGAACCGCGCGACTTGCGCCAGGACTGGATTCTGACGCATGAAATGTTTCATCTCGCCTTCCCGACTTTGGAGGACCGGGATCTGTGGATGATGGAAGGCCTCTCCGATTATTTGGAACCGATCGCCCGCGCGCGCGTCGGCCAATTGACCGCTCGCAGCGTTTGGCGCGAATTTGCGGAAGGGCTTCCACAAGGTCTTCCGACTGCGGACGAAGGAGGTTTGGACAATACCCCGAAGCGCGAGCGCATTTATTGGGGGGGAAACCTCTTTTGGCTTCTGGCCGATATTCAAATCCGGGTCAGGAGCAATAATCGCCGCAGCCTTGACGACGCCATTCGCGCAATCCTGAACGACGGCGGCGACGGCGGCGCAAATTGGAGTATCAAGGAGGTGATTCGCGTCGGCGACAAGGCGACCGGCACGGCTGTGCTCGCGGAATTGTACGACGAACTCGGCCTCCACCGCGGCGACATTCATCTCGACAATCTTTGGCTCTGCCTGGGCGTCGTATATAAAAATGGCCGCGTCCGCTTTGATGACTCCGCTCCCTGGGCCGCCATTCGAGCGTCCATTACCGCGCGTCGTTGATTATTTGATTTATGCGGGCTAGCTTTCAGGGATGAAATTGAAATGGATTGGGCGAAATTTCAGAGGGTGGCTGGCTGGCGCGGCCGCGGTAACCATGGTGTGGGCTTGCGGTGCGTTCGCGGCGGATGACCAAAACGTCACTCGTGCTGTCCTGGATAACGGACTTCACGTCGTGATTGTTCGGGACCCCCTGGCCCCGGTCGTTACCACGGTGATCAATTACGAAGTCGGTTCGGATGAAACGCCGCCGGGCTTTCCGGGAATGGCCCACGCTCAGGAACATATGATGTTTCGCGGCAGCCCGGGCCTTACAGCCGGCCAGTTGGCCAATATCAGCGCCGCCATCGGTGGGGATTTTGACGCCGATACCCAGCAGATGCTCACCCAATATTTCTTCACCGCCCCCTCCGAGGATCTCGACATCGCCCTTCACATCGAAGCCGTGCGCATGAAGGCCATTTCTTCCACGGAGGAATTGTGGGGCAAGGAACGCGGCGCCATCGAGCAGGAGGTCGCCCAGGATTTGTCCAATCCGGAGTATGTATTTTACACCAATCTTCTCGCCCTCGTTTTCAAGGGAACCCCGTACGCCTGGGATGCGCTCGGTTCGCGCCCTTCGTTTGACAAGACCACCGGCCAGATGTTAAAGGACTTTCACAATACTTGGTACGTCCCTAACAATGCCATCCTGGTGGTTTGTGGCGACGTTGACCCGAACGTCGCCATCGCCAAAATCAAGGAGTTATTCGCCGGTTTGCCTTCCGTGAAATTGCCTCCCCGTCCCGATTTTCATTTTCAACCCGTTCAGTCGCAGACCCTCAAGGTCGATACCGACTCGCCCACCGGCATGGCGGTAATTGCGTTCCGTCTTCCGGGGACAGACAGCCCTGATTACGCCGCCCTTCAAGTGATGTCGGACGTCCTGGGCAGCATGCGTGGCCGCCTCTACAGCCTCGTGCCCGACGGCAAGGCGCTCTCCGCGTCGTTTTCATACGACACTTTGCCGGTGGCGGGGGTCGGTTATGCCGTGGCTGGATTTCCCAAAGGCGCCGACGCGCCCCAATTGCTCTCCCAAATGCGGCAAATCCTTGCCGTCGATTCCGACAACGGCATTTCCGAGGACTTGGTTGAAGCGGCCAAAAGACGCGAAGTCGCTTCGCTGGAATTTGAGAAAAACTCTGTTTCCGGCCTCGCGATGGCCTGGTCCCAGGCTCTTGCCGCCGAAGGGCGCCAGTCGCCTGAAGACGATGTGGACGCCATCCGCAAAGTCACCACTGCGGATGTCAATCGTGTCGCCAAGGAATTTCTGGATACCAATCACGCCGTCATGGCGATCCTCTCGCCGCGTCCGTCGGGCAAGCCGGTTTCGTCGCAAGGTTTTGGCGGCAAGGAGTCCTTTGCATCGGGCGAAGCCAAAGCCGTCAAATTGCCGGAATGGGCCGCGCGCGCCGTTGAACGCCTCGATCTGCCGCACTCCACGTTGGAACCCGTCGTCACCGTTTTGTCCAACGGCCTGAAAATAATCGTCCAGCCCGAATCGGTCAGCGATGCCGTCAGCGTCTATGGCCGCATCAAGTCAAATCCCGACGTTGAATCTCCCAGGGGCCAGGACGGCGTTGACGATATGCTGGGAAGGCTTTTCCCATTTGGCACAAAATCCCTGGGCCGCCTTGCTTTCCAAAAAGCCCTCGACGACATCGCCGCGAACGAATCCGCCGGGTTCAATTTTTCCCTGGATGTCTTGTCGGAACACTTTGAGCGTGGCGTGCAGTTGTTGGCGGACAATGAATTGTCCCCGGCCCTGCCTGGCAGGGCCTTTGCCATGTTCCAGCCCGAATTGGCCGCCGCCGCCGCCGGCGAATTGGAAAGCCCCTCCTACCTCGAAACCCGCGCGGTCAGAAAGGGTTTGTTCCCAAAAACTGACCCCGCTCAACGCCAGACGACTCCCAAAACCATCAAGGGCTTGACGCTGGGCGAAGTCCAGGATTTCTATAGCCGCTGCTTTCGCCCGGACCTGACGACTATTGTCGTCATCGGCAAAGTCGCTCCCGATAAAGCCGAGTCAATCATTGAGAAATATTTTGGCGCCTGGACCGCCCAAGGCCCGAAGCCCGAAACCCTTTGGCCCTCCGTCCCCTTGAATAAACCTTCCACCACCCAGGTGCCCGACAGCAGCCGCGTCCAGGACGAAGTTTCCCTGAACGAAACCGTCGGTTTGACTTTGGTCAATTCGGATCGTTACGCCCTGGAACTCGGCAACCACGTGCTCGGCGGCGCATTCTATGCCACGCGCCTTTACCACGACTTGCGCGAGGAAGCCGGCCTGGTTTATTTCGTCGGATCATCCTTCCAATTCGGCCAGACGCGTTCCATATACACTGTTAATTACGCTTGTGACCCGCCCAACGTCGGCAAGGCCCGCGCGATCATCGTCAGCAATTTGAAAGCGATGCAGGACCGCCCGGTGACGCCGGAGGAATTGCGGCAGGCCAAAGGATTGTTATTGCGCGAAATCCCGCTCTCCGAATCGAGCGTCGAGCGAATCGCTGACGGCTGGCTCTATCGTTCCACCCACGACTTGCCCCTGGACGAACCGATACGAGCCGCAAAAACGTACTTCAACTTGACAGCCCCTGAAGTCCAGGCCGCCTTCGCCAAATGGATACGCCCCACCGACCTGGTGCAGGTTTCGCTCGGTCCTTAGCCGCGCACACCACAGCGCGGTATATTTGAAGACGTGTCACACGCATTGGCATTATCTCCGGGCGGACATTTGCTTGTCGAGGCCACTGTAAGCCAAAAAACTTCCAAAAGTCTCGTCTTGTTGCTATATGTTAATCCGTAAGCGATGACGAACGCGCGTTTGTGATTTTCCCCATGTGCGCATAGAAGCCGACAAATTCAAAATTGAATCGTTCATGGATGCCTTGGGCAAGCATGTGCGGAGCAAAGGACGTGTCTATCTGACAGGCGGAGCAACAGCCGTTCTTCATGGCTGGCGACCCATGACAATTGACATTGATATCAAGCCCGACCCGGAACCGGCAGGCCTTTTTGAAGCCATTGCATTGTTGAAGGATGAGTTGGACGTTAACGTCGAACTGGCCAGCCCGGACCAATTTATTCCTGCGATTCCCGGCTGGCGTGAACGAAGTTTGTTCATTGGCATTCACGGGTTGGTCGAATTCTTTCATTACGATCCTTACGGTCAGGCTTTGGCTAAACTACAAAGGGGACATGAACGCGATTTGCAGGACGTTAAATCCCTGTTGCGGGCCGGCTTGATTCACACAGACCGATTACGCGAAATGTTTAATATGATCGAACCGCAACTCATTCGTTATCCTGCGATTGATGCGTCGGTATTTCGCGCCGCAGTCACTCAACTCCCAAATGAAAACCGATGACTTAATGAGCGGTTTGCCCGGTGAGAAACTGGTGCGCCAGGGATTGGCGGATTTTCAATCGGGCCTGCATACCATCCCGTCGTGCCTGGTGCGCATCGCGCGACCCCGGTTAAGCCGCGCCGGTCTGATGCCGCAAAGCATTCCCGGCCAGTGTGTCGATCCCGAACTGGAACTATATGATTTGCTCAAGCGGGAAGGCGGCGACGCCTATTCCCGGTACAACGCTTTGCTGCGCGAACTCGTCAGTTTTGAAAATGCGTTGGATTGGCGAAAACGAAGAATCGAAGCAGGAAGCTGAAGTCTCCTGTTGGGCTGCCAGGGGCGTTGATGTTTTTCGCTCGGTGTTGCACGACAGAGCGGTATATTCGCAGGCGTGTCACACGCATTGGCATTATCTCCGGGCGGACATTTGCTTGTCGAAGCGGACGAACAGGCGGAGCCGAAGCTCAGTGCGGCCGCCGCGGCGCCGCTGACCGAAGCTTTTACCGAGTCCGGAGCGCGCGGCCTGGAGTTTCTCGCATCCGAGTTTCTGCAAGAACCGCTGCCGCCGACATTTGTCTTTTGGCGCGGGCTGGCCCGGCAATATTTCACGGCGCTCTGCCATAACCCGAACCTCGACAACGCCGCCACGCTGACCGTACCAAAACCGGGCGAGAGCGATTGGATTGCAATGGTGGAAACCGCGCCGCCGATGAAGGGGCTGGAGTACCTGAGTGGGACGGTATTGGCCCGGCTATGGGATGAGTTGGACGGTCATACTCGCGCTGCTATTGGACGAACTACTGGTGGCGCGGTCGCCTATCTCAAATCCTGCAACCCCCTGTGGAACGGGGTAGGGCGCGTGACGTTTCATCTGGCGGAAAATAAACGTAATCCGGCTTATCCGTTTGTCTTCCTCGCCACCTACACAAATCGGGTTTCCGAACAAGGGAAGGTGCAGCATTTGCCGTTGGGACGGGCGTTGGAGGAATACGCCGGAGCTAAAAATCGGGCGGCGCTGGCGGCCTTGCTGTCGCCGGTGCAACAGGCGGCCGGGCAAAGCCAGGTCGCCCGCCAATTGTTGGATTCACGCGGCATTTTTCATCCGCAGGTTTGGCGACCGGATCAAGCCTTTGCTTTTTTGAAGGAAATTCCGCTTTTCGAGCAAAGTGGTCTCGTCGTTCGCATTCCTGATTGGTGGAGGGCGGGCCGGCCACCTCGCCCCCGGGTGAACGTGCGCATCGGCGAAGCCAAAGGGAACCTGTTTGGCAAGGACAGCTTGCTGGATTTCCAGGTGAACGTCTCGCTGGAGGGAGAGTCGCTGAGCGAATCGGAATTGAAGGCCATTCTGCAATCCACCAGTGGCCTGACTCTGCTCAAAGGCAAATGGGTCGAAGTGGACAAGGACAAACTCCAGCAAGTGCTCGAACACTGGAAAAAAGTACAATCCGCTGCCGGCCCGGATGGCCTGCCGCTGTTGGAGGGGCTGCGTCTGTTGTCAGGCTTTCAGCCCGGCGACGTGGACGAACCGGAAGCCGAGGCGGCGCGGGCGGAATGGTCCAGCATGACTGCGGGCACGCAATTGAAAAAACTCCTCGACGAAATGCAGCAGCCGGAGGTTTCCTCCGAGTCTGACCCTGGACAGGATTTGCGGGCGGAGTTGCGTCCGTATCAACGGCAAGGCGCGCATTGGCTCTGGTTCATGAATAGACTTGGCCTGGGCGCATGTTTGGCTGACGACATGGGCTTGGGCAAAACTATTCAAGTCATCTCATTATTGTTGACGCTAAAACGCAAACGCGCTGCCGCTGCCGGCGTGCCGAGCCTTCTTATTGTGCCCGCCTCCCTCATTGCGAACTGGAAATCTGAAATCGAGAGGTTTGCGCCGTCACTCCAGGTTTTCTATGCGCATCCCTCGGAATGTCCCGCTGGGGAACTCGCGGGCGCGGTAAAATCACTGGCTGGCAACGACCTTGTGATTACCAGCTATTCGATGGCTGTCCGCTGGGGATGGCTCAAGGAAACGATCTGGAACGTCGTTATTCTTGACGAGGCTCAAGCCATTAAAAATGCCGGGGCGCGTCAGAGCCGCGCCGTCAAGGAACTGCGTTGCCGGCACCGCGTCGCGTTGAGCGGAACGCCGATTGAGAATCGTCTTTCGGATTTATGGTCGCTCTTCGACTTCCTATGTCCCGGATTGCTCGGAGGGGCGGGGGACTTTGCGACGTTTGTCAAAAGCCGGTCGCGCGAAGACCAAAACCAATTCGCCCCGCTGCGCCGGCTGGTGCGGCCGTACATTTTGCGCAGGCTCAAAACGGACAAGCGCGTCATCAGCGATTTGCCGGACAAAACCGAGATGACGGCGTTTTGCCCGCTGACCCGCCGCCAGGCCGCGCTCTATCAGCAATCCGTCAACGAACTGGCCGAGCGGCTCGATGCGCCGGAAGTCGAAGGCATCCAGCGCCGCGGCCTCATCCTGGCCTTTCTGACGCGGTTCAAACAGATTTGCAACCATCCTTCTCAATGGCTCGGCGATGGGACCTATGCCCCGGCGGACAGCGGAAAATTTCATCGCCTCCGCGAATTGTGCGAGGAAATCGCCTCCAAACAGGAGAAGGTTTTGGTGTTCACCCAATACCGGGAGGTCACGGACCCGTTGGCGCGGCATTTGGAATCCGTGTTCGGCCAAGCCGGCGTGGTTCTCCACGGGGGAACACCGGTTTCAAAACGCAAGGAGTTGGTGGATGCCTTTCAACGCGACGGCGGCCCGCCATTTTTTATCCTTTCCCTCAAAGCCGGGGGCACCGGCCTCAACCTTACCGCCGCCTCGCATGTCATTCATTTTGACCGCTGGTGGAATCCCGCGGTCGAAAACCAGGCCACGGATCGCGCCTTCCGCATTGGGCAAAAACGCAACGTGATAGTCCACAAATTCACCTGCCGCGGCACCCTTGAGGAACGAATCCACGACATCATCACGGCCAAGAGCGCGCTGGCGGAGGATATTTTGGGCGAAGGCGCCGAGCGATTGATGACAGAAATGAACAATTCCGAATTGCTTCGTTTCGTGGCGCTGGATATAAAAGCCGCAGTCGAAGATTAGAAGAAAGAGAAACTATGAGTTGGGGCTACGAATGGCGGCCTTACGTGCCAGTGGCGGAACGCCGCGCCCGCGCCGCGCGTGAATTGGCAAAACAGGCCAAAAAGAACGGCCAGACCGCGTCGCCTGTCTTGTTGGAAAGCCGCAAAATCGCCAGCACCTTTTGGGGCAAAGCATGGTGCGACAACTTGGAGGCTTACAGCGACTTTGCCAACCGCCTGCCGCGCGGCCGCACCTATGTTCGTAACGGCTCGGTCGTCCATCTCGAAGTCAGCCAGGGCAAAGTGACTGCCCGTGTTTCAGGTTCGAGCCTTTACAAAATCGAAATCAAAATCAAGCCGCTCGCGGCGAATCTCTGGAAATCCATCCAAACTGAATGCGCCGGGAAAATTGATTCCCTCATTGAATTGCTCCAGGGAAAACTTTCCTCGTCGGTCATGCAAATCGTGACGCGCCCCGAACGAGGACTTTTTCCGACGCCTAAAGAGATTGAACTGGACTGCTCCTGCCCGGATTGGGCCGACCTCTGCAAACACGTCGCCGCTTCGTTGTATGGTGTCGGAGCGCGGCTGGATCAAAGGCCCGAATTGCTTTTCCTTCTTCGCGGCGTGGACCCTGCCGATCTCATCAGCAAGGCATCCGCCGCCGAAACCGTGCGCCAGTCAGCCCAGGCCGAAGGCGCGGCTGCGATGAGTGAAGCGGAGATTACGGACGTCTTCGGAATCGAATTGGCGACACCTAACCCGGTCCCTCTTCAAAAGCCCAAAGCAAAACCGCCAAAAAAGGCGGCGCGAAGAAAACGTCCCGCAGCCAAAGCAAAGCGCGCCCGACGGGCACGCAATTGAATTCTCAGCGCACAGGCTAAGCCGGCGCGCCCGCTGTCTTCTCTTCGGCGGCTGGCTTGGACTCAGCCGTTTTGGATTCGCTTTCGCCCGTTTTCGTCGGTTCCGCCGGGGCTTCCGGCACGGGAACATCGACAAATTCCAGGATCGCCTTCTGCGCTGCGTCCCCTTGCCGCTGGCCAAGGCGCACGATGCGGGTGTAACCCCCTCGTCGCTCCTTTTGCGTCGGCGCGATGTCGTTGAAAAGGATCTTTATGGCGTCCTCGTCCTGATGCAATCGCGCGGACGCCAGTCGGCGGTCATGCAGCGTGCCGGCTTTTCCGAGGGTGATCATCTTCTCCGCGACGGAACGGGCTGCCTTGGCCTTGGCCAAAGTTGTCGTGACACGGCGATGTTTAATCAGGCTGCAAACCAGGTTGGCCAGCATTCGATTCCGGTGCTGGCCTGTCCGGCCCAGTTTGGCGGTGCGTTTGAGATGGCGCATAGACGTGAAATTATTCCAGCTTGTTCTCGTCCTTGGGCGCTTCCAGCAACGCTGGATCGATGTTCATGCCCAGGGACAGCGCAAGACTGGCGAGTTTTTCTTTGATTTCATTCAGCGACTTCTTTCCGAAATTGCGATACTTCAGCATTTCGGCCTCGGTCTTCATGGCCAGTTGGCCCACGGTCGTGATATTGGCGTTGTTCAGGCAGTTTGCCGCGCGAACGCTCAACTCAATCTCGTTGACGCTCATGTTCAGCAACTTCTTCATCTTCGCCTTCTCGTCATCCTGTTTGGCTTCCGTTTCTTCGAACTCCACGGCGTTCTTGTCGTAGCCGACAAAAACATCCAGGTGATGCTGCAAAATTGCCGATGCCTGCGTCAGCGCGTCATCGGGCGAAATCCGCCCGTCGGTCCACACTTCCAAAAGCAGCCGGTCATAATCCGTCCGTTGCCCCACGCGCGCGTTTTCAACCGCGTAACGCACCCGCGTCACCGGCGAAAACAGCGAGTCAATCGCAATCACGCCAATGGCCTGGTCCGGCTTCTTGTTCTCGTCTCCGGGGCAAAACCCGCGTCCAACCTTCACTTCGAGTTCCATCTCGAATTTCTTCTTCTTGTCCAGCGTGCAAATGTGCTGCTTCGGGTTGACCAACTCCAAATTCTGGTTCAATTCAATGTCCCCCGCCGTGACTTCCCCTTCCTTATTGACAGAAAGCAAAAGCGTCTGCGGCTCGCGCGAATGCGACCGGAACAGCACCTTCTTGAGGTTCAGTACGATGTCCGTCACGTCCTCAACGATCCCTTCAATCGTCGCAAATTCATGCATCGCTCCATCGACTTTGATCGAGCTGATCGCCGCGCCCTCAAGCGACGAAAGCAGGACCCGCCTCAGCGAATTCCCGATGGTGTGTCCGTAACCCGTTTCAAACGGTTCGGCGACAAATTTTGCGTAGGTTTCCGTTGCGGTTGAGTCTTCCTTCGTCAACCTCTTCGGCATTTCGAAACGTCCAAGACGTACTGGCATATTTTCCTTTCAACAATTTTAATCTGGCGGCTCCGGTTTTTTTCCCGCTGCCGGCGCCGCCCATATAATTGTTATTTGTCCCGCGTGAGCGGAACGGTTTACTCATTAGCGGGAATAAAATTCAACGACTGCCTGTTCATTCGCGATCGGCTGGATTTCGTCGCGCGTCGGGATTCTCATCACCGTCCCTTTGAACGCGTCTTTGTTCAGCATCAGCCAATCCGGCACCACTTTGCTCGTCGCAAGCTCAAGGTTCTTCGTCGCCAACTGCCGCGAGACATTCGATTCCCGCACCTCGATGACGTCGTTCACTTTAAGCGCAAACGAAGGCACATTGACCTTCCGTCCATTGACCTTCACGTGCCCGTGGCTGACCATCTGCCGCGCCCCCGCGCGCGTGATCGAAAATCCAAGATGATACACCACGTTGTCGAGCCGGGTCTCCAGGATTTGCAGCATCTGTTCCCCCGTCACGCCGCGCCGCCGCAGCGCGCGCTCGTAAACTCCCCGGAACTGCCGTTCCATCAACCCGTAAAAATACCGCAGCTTTTGCTTCTCGATCAACCCAAGCCCGTAATCGGTGTGTTTGCGCCGCGACTTCGGGCCGTGGACGCCCGGTCCGTAATTGCGCCGTTCCAGATATTTGTCCGGCCCGAACATCGGGATGCCGAACCGCCGGCTGATTCGTGTGCGAGGTCCTGTATAACGTGCCATAGCAGTGTAAAATATAAATTGATTTGACTAAACGCGCCGCTTCTTCCGCGGTCGGCAACCATTGTGCGGCACCGGCGTCACGTCCTTGATCGCGGTGATTTCCAACCCTATCGCCTGCAGCGCGCGTATCGCCGATTCCCGCCCTGACCCCGGCCCTTTCACGCGCACTTCAACTTCCCTCATCCCGTGCGACATCGCCTGTCGCGCCGCGTCCTGCGCAACCTGTTGCGCCGCGAACGCCGTGCTTTTGCGCGATCCCTTGAACCCAACCTTCCCGGCGCTCGACCACCCAAGAACATTCCCGTGCATGTCCGTAATGCTCACGTTGGTATTGTTGAACGTCGCCAAAATGTTCGCGACCCCCACGGAAATATTTTTCGCCCCCTTCGCCTTGATGATTTTCTTGCCGGCGTCCGCGTCCGCGAGCAATTCCGCCGCGGTCGGCGCGGCTGCCGCAACGGGCGTGGCCGGTGCGCCTGCGGCTCCGGGTGCGGCGGGGGCCCCCGCTTCTCCCGCCGGCTTCTTGCCGCCATCGGCTCCGGCTTCACCGGGTGCGCCGGCGCCTTTTTTCGCGGGCTTCGCTCCCTCTTCTCCTGCGGCGGCGGTGGCCGGCGCTCCTTCCGTTTTCCCCTTCTTTTCGGGTGCGGGCTTTTTGGGCTTTGATTCTTCAGCCATAAATAAAATAAAAAATGGAAATTAGTGGATGCCGGTTTTCGCGTTCGGATTGCGTTGCACGCCGACGGTTTTGCGCGGGCCTTTCCGCGTTCGCGCATTTGTCGAGGTGCGCTGGCCCCGGACTGGCAGCCCCCGCAAATGCCGCACGCCCCGGTAGCATTTAATGCCCTGGAGCCGCTTGAGGTTCATTCCCAATTCGCGGCGAAGATCGCCTTCGATCACATATTTGCCGTCTTGAATCGCGTGGACGATCTGCGACAACTGCTGCTCGTTCAAATCCTTCGCGCGCAACGCCGGGTCGATGCTCGCTTTTTCAAGAATCACCTTCGCATTGCTCGGTCCAATCCCATAAATGTAGCGCAAAGCGATATCGATTCGCTTCTCGCCCGGTATTTCGACGCCTACGATTCGTGCCATAAAATATTCGCCAGATTCAATTCAACTCAACTCAACCCTGCCGTTGTTTGTGCCGCGCGTTCGTGCAAATCACACGAATCACGCCCTTGCGTTTCACCACTTTGCAATTCTCGCAAAGCTTTTTCACTGATGCTCGAACTTTCATAAATCTTCCTATTCTGTGATGCTTCCCTTCGACAAATCGTAGGGCGACATCCGCACTTTCACGCTGTCCCCGACCGACATCCGTTCAAAGGCCAGCCGCCGTTTCCCCGTCACGTGCGCCACCATCCGGTGTCCGTTCGCCAACTCGACGCGAAACAAACTGGAGGCAAGAACCTCCACTATCCGGCCTTCAGCTTCGATGGCGTCTTTGACGGCCAAGTTAAAATCTCCGGTTCACCTTCCGTGATCAGCACCGTATGCTCAAAATGAGCCGACAATGAACCATCTTTCGTCACCACTGTCCAGCCATCCTTCAGCACAACCACTTGCGGCATCCCCATGTTCACCATCGGCTCTATCGCCAATGTCATCCCAGCCCGCAATTTAGGCGATGCCGCGTTTTTTTCAACGAAATTGGGCACCTGCGGCTCTTCATGCACTGTCCGCCCGACTCCGTGCCCCACAAATTCCCGCACGATGCTGAACCCGTTGCTTTCCACATAATTCTGCACCGCCCGCGAAATATCCACCACCCGGTGTCCCGCCACAGCCTGCGCGATCCCTTCGTAAAGCGACTGTTCCGTCACATCCATCAATCGTTGTGCCCGCACGTCGCATCCCCCCACCGCCACCGTTTTGGCCGTGTCCCCGATATACCCGTTATGCGTCACACCGATGTCCAGGCTCACAATGTCCCCAAATTCCAACACACGCGGCCCGCCCAGCCCATGCACCACTTCTTCGTTCACCGAAATGCAAATGTTCTTCGGATACCTTCGGTAACCCAAAAACGCGCTTTTCGCCCCGTAAAATTTCATCCGGCCCGCCGCGTATTCATCCACGTCCCCGGTCGTCACCCCCGGTTGGATATAGGCGCTGACTTCTTCCAGCACCGCATTCGCCACTTCGCACGCCGGCCTCATCGCTTCCAAATCGCGCGCCGATTTTAAAATGATCGTTTTTCCGGCCACGCTAATTGCGCTCCGCCTGCGGCCTTCCTCAGAAACGGCCCTTGAGTCGCCCTTTCTTCAAAAATCCGTCGTAATGCCGCATCAACAGGTGGGATTCCATCTGCCTCATCGTGTCCAGCATCACGCCGACGATGATCAACAGGCTGGTGCCGCCAAAATACTGCGCCACCGTCTGCGGTATCGTCATCGCCTCGCTCAAAATGATCGGGATCACCGCGATGATCGTCAGAAAAATCGCTCCCGCCAATGTGATCCGGCTCATCGTTCGATGCAGGAAGTTGCACGTCGCCTGTCCCGGCCTCACACCGGGGATGTAACCGCCGGATTTTTTCATGTCATCCGCGATTTGCAATTCATTGAACTGCGTCGCCACCCAGAAATACGAAAAGAACAGGATCATCAACCCGTAAAGGCTCAGGTACAAAATCGACCCTCGTCCCAGCAACATCGCCAGTTCGTTAAAGACCTTCAGATTGAAATGGCTTCCCAGAAAATTCAGGATCATCGTCGGAAACATCAGGATGGCCGAGGCGAAAATGACCGGCATGACGCCCGAATAATTCACCCGCAACGGCATGAACGAACTGCCCCCGGAATACATTTTCCGTCCCACCACCCGCTGCGCGTATTGCACCGGGATTTTTCGCTCCGCCTGTGTGACCGCCACCGTTCCCGCCACCACGCCGCACAGCAGCAGGACCAGCGCGATAAAATGAAATGCGTTGTAGCGATGTTCGCCCATCGCTCCGGGCGTCAGGAACATATCCACAAGGCCCTGTCCCGCCGCCGGCAAACGCGCCAGGATGTTAATCGTGATAATCAGCGAGACACCGTTTCCAATTCCACGGTCGGTGATCTGTTCCCCCAGCCACATCAGCAGCATCGTCCCAGTCGTCAGGACCACTGTGGTTTGGATTCGGTACCACCAAAGCGGATGAATCATCACCAGGTTTCCCTGGTATCCCTTGAACACGTCGCCCGCCCGTTCCCAGCCAATGGCCATCACCAGCCCTTGTCCAAGGCACAAAAACAATGTCATCACGCGGCCGATTTGGATGATCTTGCTGTGGCCGCCTTCTTCGCGCGCCATTTTGCTCAGCGTCGGGATGACTGCCTGAAGCAATTGCAGGATGATCGTCGCGCTGATGTAAGGCATGATTCCCAATGCCCCCACCGCGCAATTCTCAAAACCGCCCCCGGTAAAAAGGCTGTACATCCCCAGCAGGCCGTTGCCCACGTTCTTGCCGCCGCCGGCGTCAAAAAACGCCTTCAAAGAACCGCTGTCCAATCCCGGGCATGGTACCACGCACGCGATTCGGCACACCGCCAGCACGATCAACGTGAAGGTGATCCGCGACTTCAGCTCCGGTATTTTGAAGCAGTTGCTTAGGGTATTGAGGATGGATTGAAACATCTGGTCAGACGGTTATGCCGATTTTTCCGGGCTTTTCTTCTTTTCCTTCTTTTCCGGGTTGTTCGCCGCTTTCTTTTCCACGGGTTTCGCTTCGGCTTCCGCCTTGGCTACGGGCGCTGCGGGAGGCGCGATCAGTTCGCACGTTCCGCCGAGCTTCTCGATCTTCGTCCGGGCACCCGCGCTGAACGCGTGGACTTTCACCGTCAATTTGCGCTTCAATTCACCCATCCCCAGGATTTTTATCTTTTTCACGGTCCCATTGGCATATCCCGAACTGCGCAACGCCGCTTCATCAACCACCGCTCCGTCTTCAAAGTCGTTCAGCGATTCCAAATTTACCGGAATATACCGGACGGCGAACCGCGCATTGTTAAAGCCCCGCTTGGGAATGCGGCGAATCAACGGCATCTGTCCGCCTTCAAATCCAATGCGGATCGAACTGCCGGACCGGGCCGTCTGGCCCTTGCCACCGCGTCCGCTCGTCTTGCCGTGGCCGCTGGATTCTCCCTGGCCAAGCCGCTTGCGGCGATGCTTGGAGCCGGGACGTGGTTTGAGATCGTGTAAACGCATAAAAATCAGGCAGTCGGTGTCGGTGATCCCGCGTCAGCCGCGGGCGAAGCCGGGGCAGGGGCCGGTGCTGGTGCTGGTGCCGGGGCAGGGGAGGCGGCGCTCGTCACAGGCTCCTTGGCCGCGGCAGGCTTATGGGCCGGCTCAGTTTTGTTCGCCGTCGCCAGCGCTGCCGCTGCCGCCGCGGGCGTCACTCGCGCCTTAAATTCCAAACCGCGCCCGCGATAAATATCCTCGCGCAGCCGCAGTTGCAGTAACCCCGCAATCGTCGCCTTCACGACGTTGGACGGGTTGTTCGATCCAAGGGACTTGCTTAAAACATCCCTGATACCCACCGACTCCAGCACGGCTCGCACGGTTTTGCCCGCGATCAGGCCGGTGCCGGGCGAAGCGGGGCGCAAAATGACTTTCGCTCCGCCGTGCCGGCATAAAATCTCATGGGGAATCGTCGTTTCCTTCAGCGAGACGCTGACCATGTGTGTTTTGGCCATCTCTCCGCCTTTGCGGATCGCTTCGGAAACTTCAACAGCCTTCCCAAGGCCCACTCCCACCCGCCCGCGCTTGTCTCCCGCCACAACAAGGGCGCTGAAACTAAACCGGCGACCGCCTTTGACAACTTTGGCGGATCGGTTGATGAAAACGACCTTCTCGCTTAACTCCGCGCCGCCGCCGCCGTCAGCAGAGCCATCGCCCCCCTCAGTCGGCGCCGGGCGCACCCGTCGCGGACCGCGTCCAGGACCGCGTCCTCCTCCGCCACCACCGCCGCCTCTGGGATTGCCACTAGGATTCTTGTTTATCTCAGGCACAATGTTCTTTCTTCAGGGTTAAAATTTTAATCCGCCTTCTCGTGCGGCATCCGCGAGCGCCTTGACTTTCCCGTGGTAACGGGCGCCGCTGCGGTCAAACACCACTTCTGTGATGCCTTTGCTTTTCGCCGCTTCCGCCGCCAGTGCGCCGATCTTTTTTGCCCCGGCAACGTTGGCCGCAATTTTGTCGCGGTCCGGCACGGTCTTATGCACGCTCGAGGTCGAACACAGCGTCACTCGTGCCGCGTCGTCGATGAACTGCACATAGACGTGCTCGTTGGAGAACCGCACACTCATGCGCGGACGCTCCTTGGTGCCGGAAATCTTTTTCCGTATGCGCCATTTGCGCAGTCCGGCCAGTCGTATTTTTTTGTCGGATCTCATGGGATTTTGCCGCGGATTTTGCCGCGGCCAATTCTTCGTTATTGGACCGTCTTGCCCTCCTTGCGCTTCACTTTCTCAGTGCTGTAACGCACGCCCTTGCCTTTATAAGGCTCCGGCGGGTAAAAGCTCCGGATTTCCGCCGCAACCTGCCCTACCAGTTGCTTGCTCGGCCCCTCGATCGTCAGTTTGGTGTTTTCTTCCACCTTCACCGTGATTTGATCGGGTATCGGGTAGTTCACAGGATGCGAATAGCCCAGCGACAGGTTGACCAGTTTGCCCTGCACCGTCGCCTTGAAACCGACCCCCTGGATCTCCAGTTTCTTGACAAATCCGTCGCTCACGCCCTTGACCATGTTGTTGACCAGCGCGCGGCTGAGTCCGTGCAATGCCTTCGCCTCCGCGTCGTCCCCGTCCCGGCTGACGATTACGTTGCCGCCGTCGATCTTCACAGACGTCCGGCGCGGCAGTTCGAAATCAAGCTTGCCCTTCGGCCCTTCCACAAACACCTTCTGGCCCTTGATCTCCACTTTTACTTTCGGCGGCATCGCCACTGGCATTTTTCCGATACGAGACATAAATTCAATTTACCAAATTTCGCACAACAATTCACCGCCGACGTTTTTCTTGCGCGCCTGCACCCCGGTCATGATCCCTTCCGATGTGGAAAGTATCGATGTACCCATTCCCGCCCGCACGCGCGGAACGTCCTGCGACCCGGTGTAACGCCGCAATCCCGGCGAACTGATCCGGCGCACTCCTTCGATGATCGACTTGCGCCCGGCATACTTCAGTTTGATCTTGATGACTTTGCTGGCTTTCGCGCCATCCACCGACACGTCCAAAACGTAGCCTTCTTTTTTGAGGACGCGCGCGATGTTTTCCTTCAGTTTCGAATGCGGCATCGTCACTTCCGGCAGCAACGCCCGGCTCCCATTGCGGATCCGGGTCAACATATCTGAAATCGAGTCAGTCATAATTTTACCAACTGGCCTTTGTCACTCCTGGGATCAACCCGTTCAATGCCGCTTCGCGAAACGTCATTCGCGAACAGCCAAATTTCCGCAGGTACCCGTGCCGCCGCCCGGACATCGAACAACGGTTCACCAGGCGCGATGGGCTTGCGTCCCGCGGCAGCTTGCTCAATCCCGCGTAGTCCCGCTTGGCTTTGAGTTCCGCCCTCACGGCCGCGTACTTCTTGACGGTTGCGGCTTTTCTTTTGTTACGTTCAATCCAGGATGTTTTGGCCATAAAAAATCAGGTGGTCTTCTCTTGATGCGCCGCTTCCTTCGGCTTCGCCTCTTTCGCCTCGGCAAAGGGCATTCCCATCATCTTCAGCAGTTCCAGCGCTTCATCGTTGGTCGGCGCCGTCGTCACAATCGTAATGTCCATTCCCTGTGTCCGCTTGATCTTGTCCAGCTCGATCTCCGGGAAGATCGTCTGGTCGTTCACGCCCAGCGTGTAATTGCCCCGCCCGTCAAAGGACCTCGGCGAAAGCCCCCGGAAATCCCGGATGCGCGGCAGCGCCGCCGCAACCAGCCGGTCGAAAAATTCATACATCACTTCACGCCGCAACGTCACCCGGCATCCGATGTTCTGCCCCTCGCGCAACTTGAAGTTGGCGATGCTATGCCGCGATTTGTTGATCACCGGCTTGCGCCCCGTGATCAATGTCATGTCCCGCACCGCGTCTTCGATCGCGCCTTTTTCAAGCGACGCGCTCACTCCCATGTTGAGCACGATCTTGTCCAAACGCGGAATCTGGTGGACGTTCGCGTACTTCCGCTTCTCTTTCAGCGCGGGCCGCACTTCGTTGACGTATTTTTCTAAAAGTCTCGGTTTCATTGCAAATTAAGCTTCCGCTGGTTCACTCGCCGCCGCGGTTGCCTGCGGACGCGCCCCCTGGCGTTCGTCAAATCTCGCCGCAAGCATCACGTTGGAAATATGCACCGTCCCCTCCCGCTCCACGATCGCCCCCTGCGGATTGTCCTGGTTCTTCTTGGTGTGCCGCTTGATCATCTTCACCCCTTCGATCAGCACGCGCTGGTTCTTCTTGTTGACGACTAGGATTTTCCCCCGTTTCCCCAACTCCGAGCCGGCAATCACCACCACTTCATCCCCTTTTTTAACATGTTGCTTTGGCATAACTAAATGACTTCCGGGGCAAGCGAAATGATTTTCATGAATTTCTTCTCCCGCAATTCACGGGCAACCGGCCCGAAAATTCGCGTCCCGCGCGGGTTGTTTTCCTTGTCGATGATCACAATCGCGTTGCTGTCAAATCTCAGGTACGACCCGTCCGAACGCCGGATCTGCTGCCGCGTCCGCACCACCACCGCGTCCACCACGTCCCCTTTCTTGACGGTCCCGTCCGGCGCCGCTTCTTTGATGTGCGCCTTGATGATATCTCCAATGCCCGCATAACGCTGGTTGCGGCCAATGACGCCGATGGCGGCGGCGCGCTTGGCGCCGGTGTTGTCGGCCACGTCTAGGATCGAGCGAACCTGTAACATAAATTCCTTTTATCCTGCGGCTACGGGCGCTTCCGCGGATTTCTCCACGATCTGCGTCAGCCGCCAGCGTTTGAGTTTCGACAATGGCCGGGTCTCCCGGATCAATACCACGTCCCCAACTTTCGCCTCGCTCTTCTCGTCGTGGGCGTAAAATTTGGAATACGCGGTGATGACCTTCTTGTATTGCGGATGCGGAAAACGGCGCTCGACCCGCACGACGATGGTCTTGGCCATCTTGGCGGCAATGACTTTCCCTTGCCGCTCTTTGCGGTGGCCCCGTTCGTGATGTGTCTCTTCAGCCATAATAAATTTCTTCGCTCGGGTTATATCACGCGGCTTTGTTCCGCAATTCGCTGATCCGCGTCTCCACTCGCGCGATATCCCGGCGCAACGTACGCAACCGCGCCGGCTTTTCCAGTTGGCTGCTCGCCTGTTGCAATCGCAACGTAAATATCTCCTGCCGCAGGTCCCGGCTCTTCGCGGACAACTCCGGCATCGTCAAATCTTTGATCTCGGTCATTTTCATAGTTCGCTCACCCAATCCGGTGACGGGAAATGAATTTCGTCCTGATCGGCAGCTTCGTCGCCGCCAGCCGCATCGATTCCCGGGCCACCACTTCAGGCACCCCGTCCACTTCAAATAATACGTTGGCCGGCCGGATCACCGCCACCCACGATTCCAATGGCCCTTTGCCTTTGCCCATTCGAGTCTCCAAGGGCTTCTTGGTGAATGACTTGTGCGGGAAAATCCGGATCCACACCTTGCCGCGCCGTTTCATGTAGCGGGTCACCGCCACGCGCGCCGCCTCGATCTGCTTGGCATCAAGCCAGCAACGCTCCAGCGACTGCAATCCATATTCCCCAAACGCCACCGTCGCGCCCCGATGTGCCATCCCCTTCCGGCTGCCACGGTGCATTTTCCGATACTTAACTCTGGCGGGACTCATTGCCATATCGTTCTCTCTTTCCTATTCTGTTCAGGCAGCGGGTGTCGTGGGCTGCGTTTCGTCTTTCTTTTTCTTCTCCACCGGCGTTTCGCCCTTGCAAATCCAGCACTTGATTCCCAGCTTGCCATACATCGTTTTGGCCTCGGCAAATCCGTAATCAATATTCGCGCGCAATGTGTGCAGCGGCACACGGCCTTGATGATATTTCTCAACTCGCGCGATTTCCGCGCCGCCCAATCGCCCGCCAACGCGCACTTTGATCCCTTCAGCCCCAAAATCCATCGCCACTTGCACGGCTTTCTTCATCGCCCGCCGGAACGACACACGCCGTTCAAGCTGGATGGCCACGTTTTCCGCCACCAATTGCGCGTCCATTTCAGGCTGCTTGATTTCCTGGATGTCAACATAGACTTCCTTCCCGGTCATCTTGCTGATTTCTTCCTTGAGCTTGTCGATTTCCGCCCCTTTGCGCCCAATGACAACCCCCGGTCGTGCAGTGTAAATTGTTACACGGCAACGAGATGCCGCGCGTTCCAGTCCGATTTTCGAGACGGACGCCCCTTCAAGCTTGTCTTTGAGTATTTGCCGGATCTTTCGGTCTTCTGCCAGCAGTTTGCCAAACTCCTTCTTTTCCGCGAACCACTTGGAACTCCAGTCCTTATTGACGGCGAGTCGAAGCCCGATTGGATTTGTTTTTTGACCCATAGATTAGTTATTCGTCAGACAAAATGATTTGAACGTGGCAGTTGCGTTTGAGGATCGGCCCGGCGGAACCGCGCGCCTTGGGGATGAATCGCTTGGCTATCCCCGCGTTGCCGGCCACAGCCAGCTTGACCCGCAGTTTCTCCGTGTTGAGGTTCTCGAATTCCGGCTTGTGCATTTTCAGGTCTTCCGCGTTGGCCATCGCGGATTTCAATGTCTTGGCAACCACGCGCGCCCCTTTGCGCGGCACCACCGCAAGCACAGCTTGCGCGTGCGCCGCCGGCAATCCTTGGATCTGGCGGACGACTTCGCGCATCTTCTGCGCGGACATTCGAATGTTGCGGGTTGTTGCTGAAATTTCCATAAGTTCTATTTCGCCTCCGCCTTGGCCGTGTGCGCGCCGTGCTTCTTGAACGTCCGCGTCAGCGAGAATTCGCCCAGCCGGTGCCCCACCATGTTCTCCGTCACAAATACGGGGTTAAACACCTTGCCATTGTGGACGTTGAAGGTCAAACCAACAAAATCCGGCGTGATCATCGACCGCCTCGACCATGTCTTGATCGGCGACTTCGACTTGGCAGCCTTGGCCGCGTCGATTTTGTCAATCAAATGATGGTCAACAAACGGCCCTTTTTTTATGGATCGACCCATATTTTTTCTCGTCCTTTATCTATTTTTGCTTCATCGGGCGCCCATCGCGGCGAACCAGGATGAATCGATTTGAAAATTTGCGCTTGACCCGCGTCCGGTACCCCTTTGCCAGCAATCCCCACGGGGACGTCAATTGCTGCCACCCGCCGCCGCTCTTGGACTTGCCGGCGCCACCGCCGTTGGGATGGTCCACAGGATTGCGCGCGACTCCGCGGTTGATCGGCCGGATTCCCCGGTGCCGCGACCGCCCGGCCTTGCCGAGGCTGATATTCTCGTGTTCGATGTTGCCAATTTGCCCGATAGTGGCATAGCAAGCGTCATGCACGCGCCGAACTTCCCCCGAAGGCAGCCGAACTACTGCATATCCTTCATCACGAGACATTACCGTCGCGGCGCCCCCCGCCGAACGGACCATCTGACCCCCTCGTCCCGGCGTGATTTCGATATTATGGATCGGCAAACCAACAGGAATCGTGCGTAACGGCAGGCAATTGCCCAGCTCGGGCGGTGCCGCCGGTCCGCTGACGATTTTTGCCCCCACCTGCAACCCGACCGGCGCCAGGATATACCGCTTTTCGCCGTCCTTGTATTGCAGCAACGCCAAGCGCGCCGTGCGAATCGGATCATACTCAATCGCAGTCACATCCGCCTCAACGCCGTGTTTATTCCGCTTGAAATCGACGTTGCGGTAAAACTGCTTGTGACCGCCGCCAATGCCGCGAGCCGTCATGCGGCCGTACGCGTTGCGCCCACCAGATTTCTTGCGAATACTGATGAGACTCCGCTCTGGCGAGTCCTTAGTAATCTCATCGAACGACGCCACAGTAATATAGCGCGTCGAAGGCGTTAAAGGCCTGAACGTTTTAACTGGCATAAAATCTAATTACTTACGGCTGCAAGCGGCGACGGCCATCAGTCCTGCGCCCAGCGGGGCGAACAGTTATCGGTCGCGCCAAAAAGCCGCCATCATTCGTCTTTTAAGACGAAAATGGAGCGAAAACATACCAAAGGGGCAACCAAGCGCAAGTGTTTTTTTGAAGTATTTCCGTTTTTATACGATTTTATGCGAATTTCTCACTTATTTATCTCTTCGCCATCCGGCTCCGCGCCGCCTCCAAAATCTGCCGCTCCCGGTCCGTCAAACTATGAATCCCCTGCGCCGAAATTTTTTCCAGGATCGGATCCACTTCCCTGCTGATAAACTCCCCCGCCGGCAATTCCTCCGCCTTCTTCCTCGGAGCCTTCCACGCCCGCTTCGCCGTCGTCGCCGAGCCTTCTCTCTTCGGTGTCTTCCGTCGTTTCAAATTCTGCAACACATCAAACGCCCTCCCCGGCGCCATCACCCACCGGATCCAAACAATCCCCGTCAACATTCCTCCCAGGTGCGCCGCGTGCGCCACCAGCGGATCAAAAATATTCACATGGCAAATCGGCCCAATAATTCCAATCAGCGAGTAAAGTCCCTCACCCACCAACAACACCCACGCCGGAAAAGAAATCGGCAGCAACATCAGCATGATCGGATCCTCCGGCGCATGCATCGCGAACGCCGCGACCAATCCAAAAATCCCCGCCGAAGCCCCCACCACCGGTCCGCCGAAAATATGCGGCAGCGCGAACTGAAGCGCCACCTGGACCAATCCCCCGACCGTCCCGCTCACCAGGTAAAGCTTCAGCATCCCCCGGCTTCCCAGCATCCCTTCCACCGCCCGCCCGAAAAAGTACAGCGTGACCATGTTCCCCAGCAAATGCCAGACTCCGCCGTGAAGAAACTGAAAGGTAATCAACTGAAAGATTCTTCCGTGCTCCAGCCCTTCCCTGCTCAACGCCAGCCAACCCAGCATCCAGCCCGGCCCCTTCATCCCCTGCACGAAAAGTTGCACGATATAGCACCCTACAAGTGTCACCAATAAAATGGTCGTCATCGACCAACCTGGCCGGTAAGGCGTGCGCATGTACTGACGATCGTCCAGCATTCGGATGAAATTACTTGTTATTGCTGGATATTTCAACGCTTTCGCAAATCAAATTGATTCCAGCGCCCGGTTCCGTCCCCGGGGAATTCTGTCTAGGTGATAAATTAAGAATCCGTGCAGAAAAAGCCGGATCTCCGTCGCCTGCGCCGCGCTCAACCTCAATTGAAATATCCCCGGCCAGTCCCTGCCTGCCAGTTGTTCCAATATTTGGCGTGACCCCGCCGTCAAGTTTGCCTCTGGCAAATTCGGCCTGAGTCCCAATTCCTCCAGTAATTTGATTTCAAAAGCGAAAACCGCCTGTGGTCGCGTATGTTGTTTCGGCAATTGCACCAGCAACCCCGTGAATTGCTCGAACAGAGCCGGAATCGGCGTTTCCGTCTCCGTCGTCTGTTCGATCAACGCCGCGCAATACGAAGCCTGTCGCAAACTCCCCAAGTCCGTTCGCAGCGCCGAATGGCTTTCCAAAAGTCGCGTCTCCCGCAACGTGTGAAGGTCTGATCGCCGCGATCTCGCAAACGCCATTTCCGCCAAATAAAACAAATCAATCTGTCCACGAAATGGCGATTTCGGGCGCCGCGCTCCTTTGGCCACCGTCGCAACCCGCCCAATATCCCGCGTGAGCCAATTCACGATCAGGCTCGTTTCCGTCAGCGCCCGCACGCGCAGGACCACGCCCGTCGCGCGCTCGATGTTCATTTGAGGATGGGATGGGCTGCTCGCGCGTCGAGAAGAGCCTGCCCCGAATGCTCCGGCATCAACGCTCCCAGGCTGATGATGAATTTAATTCCATCGGCAACAGACATTTCCAGTTTGATGATTTCCGTTTCCGGCACCAACACCAGGAATCCCGAGGTCGGATTGGGCGTGGTCGGAATAAATACGCTGATCAAATTCTCCGGCCTCAGCCCTTTTTGCTCTCCCGTCACAAAACCCACCGTCCGCGAGCGCGCGTGTGGAAATGTGACGAGCACGACTTGCTTGAACGACGATTTGTTGCTGGAAAACGACGCATTGACCTGTTTGACAGTGCCATAAATTTTGTTCATTAACGGCACCCGCATGAGGGTGTGGTCGATCCACTCGATGGTTTTGCGCCCAAAATAATTCCGGCCATATCGGCCCGCGAAACTAATCAGCAAAACCGCAATCGCCAGCGCGACCGCGCTCCAATACCACGGAATGGCGCCCAATTGCCCGTCCGGAAGAATCTCGTGCGTCATCCGTGGCGGCAAAAAAAACAGAAGCGTGTCCGTCAGGTTTGAGACATTGCGAAAAATCCACACCACCACCGCCACGGAAATGACCGACGGCAGGACCAGTGCCAATCCGGCAAAAAAATTGCCGCGCCATCGTTTGAAAAAATTATTTTCGTTCATGGGCGCCGAGTGATTTGTTGACCCGGCCCAGTTTGCCCAAATCGAATCGCCGCGACAATTCCTTTAAAAGCTTGTTTTCCTTGCGCTTCATCGCCCGGCGCAAGTTCGGTTTCGAGTCGTCGCAGCCGTCCAGATGGAGCAATCCATGAACAAGATAGCGGACCATTTCCGTTTGCCACAAAACGCCGTAACGCCGCGCCTGCGCCAATGCCTCGTCCACGCAAATAAAAATCTCACCGTGCAAAGAAGGCCGCCACCACGACAAGACTTCATCCCCGCTGTATTCCGTTCGGAATCCCAGCCGTTCGATCTCCCGCCGGCTCGGCGTGTAATCAAATGTAATGACATCCGTTGAACCTTCATGCCTCAAAAATCGTTCGTTCAGCCCCGTCATTTCCTGCGCGCCCACCAAATGCACGCCTAGCGTGTAACCCCCGCCTTCGCGCAAATCCTCCAATAAGGCCCGGGCGACCCGGTTCAGCATTTGCCTGTCAATCGCGCAAATCTTCTGTCGATTCAGAAATCGCAGCACGTTCATTGGCGCCGTCCGCGATGTTCCTCATATGCCGCGATGATCCGTTGCACGAGCGGATGCCGCACCACGTCGCGCCGGCCGAATTCCACCAGCGCAATGCCCTCCACTCCTC
>DATAXU010000056.1:0-29920 GCA_036272955.1 Verrucomicrobiia bacterium | reverse complement strand
ATGATTACAAGGAGCGCATTCTCCGCGTCTTGACCCATATCCAGGAGCATCTGGATGAGGCGTTGGATTTGGAGGAGTTGGCGCGTGTGGCCTGTTTTTCAAGTTTCCATTTTCATCGTATCTTCGCGGCGATGACCGGTGAAACCATTGCCGACCACGTGCGCCGGCTGCGCCTGGAGCGGGCGGCGATGGAATTGAGGTCCGGCGCCAGACAGGTGATTCAAGTGGCGCTGGAGGCCGGTTACGAGGCGCACGAGGCGTTCACCCGGGCGTTCAAGGCGGCTTACGGCGTCTCGCCGGCCGAATTTCGCCGCGCGAAGGGGCCAATCGCCATTCTCGCCGCCCCTTCCGGCGTGCATTTTCGGCGGGGAGTTCGATTAACCACATTCAACACAAATCACATCACAACAAAAACTATGAAAGTCATTACCAAAAAAATCAAACCGATGCGCGTGGCTTATTTGCGCCATGTCGGGCCATACGAAAATGCCCGGGACACGTGGGCCGACCTCACGGCACAGCTGGCGGCGGACAACCAGCTTCGCAAGAGTTCGGTTTTCATCGGCATTGGGCACGATGATCCATCTTTCACACCAGCGGCTGAACTTCGTTACGATGCGTGCATCACGGTGGATGAAAGTTATGAGCCGAAGAAGCCGGTCGGGTTGCAGACAATCCCAGGCGGCGATTGCGCGGTGGTAAAAAACTGCCCCATTGGGCAAATCAGGGACGCCTTCCAATATTTGTTCGGCAAATGGCTCGCGCGCAGTACCCGGGAGTTGCGGCCCGTGCCGAGCTTTGTGGAAATGTTGGATGCCTACGACAAGGTCGCGCCCGCCAAACGCCGGGTGGATATTTATATGCCATTGCAGCCCAAGCGGCCCCTGAATAAAGCGCCGCAAATGAACATCGAAATCACGACGCTGGACCCGCGGCGCGTCGCATATATGCGGCACGTGGGGCCGTATAACGGCGCATATCGGGTATGGGTCGATTTCACCACGAGGCTGAGGAAGGACGGCCTGCCCCAAAAGGATTCATTGCTCATCGGCGTGCCCATGGATAATCCAAAGGTCACGCCGTCGGAGAAATTGCGTTATGACGCCTGCATTGCCGTGGATGAAAAGTATGTGGCCACCAGGCCCGTGCGTGTGCGAACGATAGCCGGCGGCGATTACGTGGTGGCGAGGAATTGTCCGATCGGCTCGATCGCCAGGGCCTATGAGAAATTATTTCGCTCATGGCTCCCCAAGAGCGGCCGCAAAATACGCAAAGCCCCCTCATTCCTGGTGGCCGTCAATGGCCCCGAAGGGATGCCGCCGGCATTTGGTTTCACAGATATTTACGTGCCTTTGGACTCGGGAAACTAAGAATTCCAACCATTGGATTTTTAGACGAATTTATACGATTTTATGCATTACCCATAATACGGCCGCAATTCCGGCGCCATTTTTCCAACCCTCAAAATCGACTCATCAAAATCCTCCGTCTCCGCCAGCCGTTTGATTTCGCCCGCCACCAACGCCGCCACCGGCAACCCATCCCGCAACAGAATCCGGTTGGCCGTGATCGCCGTGATGCGTGCCCCCGGCGTCAGGATGCCGATGAGGTTCAGCGGATCAGCCGCGTTGATGACAACCCATTCCCCCTTCGCCTCCGCCTTGCGAATCGAGCGCAGCAACCCAATCGCCTCCGGCAACGCGAACTGCTCCCCGCTCGCGCCATTGACGAACCGTCCGCCGCGAATCTCCCCGCGCGCCTCGAGCCGCCGGTAAACCCGCCCCAATTCATACCACGACACGCGCACCGATTCCCGCTCCAGCAACCTGCGAAACACAACGCCATAACGCCGCAACAAAACGCGCGCAAAAAGTTCCACCGCCTCGTCCCCAGCCATCGCGGGCTTCTTCTCTTCGGGCGCCGCGGGAAATTTTCTCAACAGCGTCCATCGCCCCGCAAACTCCACGCTCGTGACAGTCTTGTGGCGGCGCTTGCGTTCCGTGTCCGCGAACGGCGCGCGTTTTTCGGACGGAATCAACAATGCGCGCAACCCTTCAAAACTATCCGCCGTCGCCCATCCCTGCGCCGCCAATTCTCCCAGCGCTTGCGCGACCCGTGACGGCAGCAGTTTTGTTTCGCGAAGTATCTCCGCGAAAAACATCGCTCCCGATTTCGCAAGCGTCTCCAAAACCAATCGCGTATCCGGCGTAAACTCCGTGGGCAATTCCCGGTTGGATAACGTCTGCCACGTCGCAAGATTCCCGCGGTCGAAAACCGAAATCGGCGTCGATGGAAGCGGCGCGAGCGAGCGCCCGTTCGGATTTTGCGGCGGCGACAACCGGCCCCAGCCCACGCGCCCCTTGAGGCACAATTGATCCAGCCATTGCGGAATATAATCCTTCACTCGAAGCGCCAGCACTTCCGGCTCCCACGCCGCCGCCGCCAGTTCCATCCCATCCAGAAGGTCCAGCACGGTTTCAACGCCCGCCGCTCCCTCCGTGCGATGCTCCGCATCCACCCGTTGCCACGCGAGAAGGAACCGCTGAAAATTCTCCAGCGTCACCGGCTGTATTTCCGCCCGAAGCCGATTGAGCGTAAGCCGATGGATTCGCGCCAGCAACCGCCGGTCACACCATTCAATCTCTGAAACTCCCGGATGAAACCGCCCGCGCAAAATAAACCCCTCCGCTTCGAGCGCCAGCAACGCCGTCTCGATCTCCCCCTCCGGCAACGCCAAATTTTTCGCCAGATCGCGTCCCGTCGTTGGCCCAATCACCTCCATGCGTCCACGCAATAATTCCCGCAATGCCTCCGGCGTTTTGCGCTCGGGATAAACCGACTCCGCCAGCGAAAGCCTTTCCGTCGCAACCCAAAATAAAGGGTTGGCCGCCAATCGTCCCACCCGCTTTTCCGCCACGAGCGATTCCAACAATGGCGCGGCCTCTTCGGAGCATCGTTTGATTTCTTCATCCGCCATGACGCCCAGCAACAGCAACGCCTCGTGCAATTCATCCGCGTTTCTCGCCTGCGGCCACGCTTCTTCAACGACGCGTTCGATGGCTGCTGCATCCAAAATTCCAAGCCCGTTCCCGCCTCCCGGATCGCTGGCGCGCCGGGTATAGACGGCTTGTGTGCGGCGTTCCTCCAGCGGCGCGTTGTCCAGAAATGCATATGGACGCGCGTTCAGAATTTCGTGCGCCAGCGGCGACGGCTCCGGCAAATCACGCGCCACGCAATCCACTTCGCGATTCTCAATTTGTCGCAGCAACGCTTCAAGTCCCTCAATGTCCATTGCCTCCGTCAAACAGTCTTCCACTGTTTGCCTGACCAGCGGGTGATCCGGAACTTCGCGGTCACCCACGATGTTTTCCAGGCACGCCAGTTGATCGGGAAAAACCGCCGCCAGCAGATTTTCAGATTCCATTCGTTGCAGTGGCGCGGGTATTTTGCGTCCATTGCGCTGTCGCGGAAGGGCCAACGAACGCGTCGCGTTCCAGCGCCAGCGGATCGGAAACATCGGCGCATCCAGCAACGCTTGCACGAGCACTTCGCGCACGCTCTTACTGTTCAAATAACGGAACACCTCCTCAAGCGGGAAGGAATGTTGCGTCCCAAGCGAAAGCACGATCGCGTCGTCGGTGGCCGCCGCCTGCAATTCAAAATTGAATGACCGGCAAAACCGTTTTCGCAGCGCCAGCCCCCAAGCCCGGTTGAGCCGCGCGCCGAACGGCGAATGAATCACCAGTTGCATCCCTCCCGATTCGTCGAAAAACCGTTCCATCACGATTTTCTTTTGCGAAGGAATCACCCCAAGCGCCTTATAGCCCGCGATGAAGTATTCCGCCAACTGCCGCGCCCCCTTCTCCGAGATTCCCGTCTCCGCAATGAACCACGCCATGAGTTCTTCGACCGACCCGGCGCCTCGCTCGATGACAGTTTGAACTTCGTCGCGCAGCTTTGACACCGCGCCCGAAAGTTCCGTCGTCCGCGCCGGGCCTTCACCCAGCCAGAACGGCATTCCGGGCGGCTGCCCGTGCGCATCTTCCACACGCACCGTGCCGGAAACAATTTGAATCACTTTCCACGACGTGTTGCCCAATTGGAAAATATCCCCCGCCATGCTTTCGACTGCGAAATCCTCATTGACGGTGCCAACAAATGTTTGCCCCGGCTCGGCAACCACCCGGTAATCCCCGTTGTCCGGTATCGCCCCTCCGGACGTCAACGCCACCAACCGCGCCGCGCGCCGCCCGCGCACTCGATGGTTCACACCGTCGTAGTGAATCAACGCCCCGCGCCGCCCGCGCTTGGTGCTAAACCCTTCCGCAAGCATCCGTACAACTTCCTGAAATTCTCCATACGCAAGCTCCCGATACGGATATGCCCCCCGCAACATCTCAAACAACTTCGCCTCCTCCCAATCTTCCGCAGCCGCCGCGGCAACGATTTGCTGCGCCAGCACGTCGAGCGGCTTCGGCGGAATATGAGTGGCGTCGAGCTCGCCGTTTCGGACGCAACGAAGCGTCGCCACGCACTCGACAAGTTCATCGCGAGTCAAGGGAAACAGCCGCCCCTTCGGCAGGCCGCCGCGTTTGTGTTCAGCGCGTCCAACCCGTTGGAGAAAAGTGGCAATGGAGCGCGTCGTCCCAAGCTGGCAAACCAAATCGACCGACCCGATGTCGATGCCCAGTTCGAGGGATGAGGTGGCGACGAGCACCTTCAATTCGCCCCGCTTCAAACGGTTTTCGGCGTCAAGGCGAAGTTTGGTGGAAAGACTGCCGTGATGCGAGGTGACTTTGTCCTGGCCCAGCCGCGCGGAAAGTTGATGCGTAACACGTTCAGCCAGCCGGCGCGTGTTCACAAAGACCAGCGTAGTTCGATGGCTTTCCACAAAATTCACCAGTCGTTCATAAACTTCGCCCCAGACTTCCGTGGACATCACCGCCTCCAGCGGCGAGCCGGGAAGTTCGATCGCCACGTCGAGCGCACGCAGATGGCCCGCATCGATAATCCTGCAGCGCGCCCGGCCCGCTGGATCGAGGTTACGGGCGCCCACCAGGAAGCTTGCGACTTCATCAATCGGCTTTTGGGTAGCCGAAAGTCCGATACGTTGCAACGGACCCTGTGCCAGTGCCGCCAACCGTTCCATGCTCAGGGCCAAATGCGACCCGCGCCGGTTGCCAATCACCGCATGAATTTCATCAACGATCAGCGTCCGGACGTTCGCGAGCATCTTGCGGCCGGAAACGGAGGTGAGCAGCAAATACAGCGACTCAGGCGTGGTGACAAGAATGTGCGGGGGATTCCGAATGATGGATTGGCGTTTGGCCGCGGGAGTGTCCCCCGTGCGAACTTCCGCCCGCACAGGAACGTCGATTCCCTGCGCCGCCTGCAACGCCGCGCGGATTTCTCCCAGCGGCTCCTCCAGGTTCTTATGAATGTCATTGCTCAACGCTTTCAGCGGCGAGACATAGACAACGCGCACCTCATCCGTCAGCTTGCCATCCAGTCCGTCGCGGAACAATGAATCCAGCGAGGCCAAAAATGCAGCCAGTGTTTTGCCCGATCCCGTTGGGGCCGCGACGAGTGTGTGCGCGCCCGATTGGATCGCCGGCCAGCCGCGTTCCTGCGGTTCCGTGGGCGAGCCAAACTTCCGCTGAAACCATTGCGCTATGACTGGATGAAATTGAAACCGGTCCATGACTCGGGAAGTTTCCAAAATTCCCGGCAACCGTTGCCAGGGACGTCAAAACATAACACGGATCGAAAATTCTAACAGGTCCCCGCACAGGGGATCGTTATTTCCCAGCGAGATCCACGCAGACTATTTCCTTGTCATTGCGCGCATAAACGCAGCGATTAGCAAAAGCGGGATGAGACCACACCACAAGGCGGCCCGTGTCACGATTGATAGGGTCAATAATGTGCGCGCGGCTCAGTTCTTCGTACCCTTTCGGCGTGAGGTGGGCGATGATCAAATCTCCCTTTTCATTGAACAGAAAAAATCGATCGCCATTTTTGACAATAAACGCGTTGGCCCAGCGCATCTCTTTGCCGTCGGGCGTTGTGGCGTTGAACGTTTCCCAAATCCGATCGCCATTCGTGGCGTTGAGACAGCGCAGTTGGCCGTAACTGCAGGTTCCGTAGATATAGCCGTCCTCCAAAAACGGTGTGCTCAAGACGGAATGCAGGCCATCGGTGTTTTTTTCGCTAATGCGGTGGCTTTGCCAGAGCGTCGAGGCGCCGGGCTTTGCGGCATCGAGCTTCAGCATCCACGAACCGTTGTAAAAACACGTCAAGAATAGCAGATCACCCATTTGACGTGGCGTGGAAATTGTCATGCCGGCACGGATGGCGGCGGTCGAATTGGAAGACCAATAGACCGCGCCGGTTTGAGGGTCCAGCGAATTGACCGACTGCGGGTCCCACACGATGAGTTGGCGAACGCCGCCGGCATTGATAATCGCGGGGGAAGAGTAACCGGGTTCCTTCGCGCTGAGTGCGTGCCAGAGTTCCTGGCCTGTGTCTTTGTCGAGAGCCACGACTGTGGTGTTCGAGCCGCCGGCAAGGCAAATCAGCCGGTTCCCGTCGAGCAGCGGATTTCCGGCGAAACCCCACATGGGAGTTGAGATTTTGTAATCCTTCTTGAAGTCGCGCGACCAGACGACGGCGCCGTTGGTAACGTTCAGGCAAAACACATTGCCCTCGGCGCCGAGCGTGAAGACTGCGCCGCCGCTGACGAGAGGTGTGGTGCGGGGACCGGCGGGGTAGCTCACGGTGTACGGACAATTGTATTCGTAACGCCAGAGGCGTTCGCCGTTCGCGGCGTCAAGGCATGTGACGCGCTCGACGCCGGGGATGCTTCCGCGGGCGAACGGGTCGGCGGGGTTGAAGGTGTTGGTGGAGAGTTCACGGTCGAGCACAAATACCCTTCCTTGCGAGACGGCGGGGCCGGAATAGCCGGCGCCGATCGCGGCGCGCCACACCACGGGAGGGCCTTGCTTTGGGAATGAACTGATGATGCCGGTTTCGCGCCAGATGCTGTCCCGATTCGGGCCGAGCCATTGCGGCCAATCGTCGGCGCGCAGGCGGTCCGAGGTGAAATAAAGAGCAAAGATCAGCAATAACGCCACAAAACGCACAAAGAGAGATTGTGCCGGAAAAGCTCAAAGTCAATTAAACACGGAATTGTGAATAACATGGCGAATAACCAGTCAATAAGATGGGGGCAACGTCTCCTTGACGGTTTCGTTGCAAAATGAAAAAGTTTTCCAATGAATCGAGGACACAATTTCTCCGGACTCCTTATCGCCATTGAGGGAATTGACGGCGCCGGCAAAACCACGCTGGCGCACTTTGTACAGGAGCGGTTGCAGGCCAAAAAGCTCTGTGTCATCCGAACCAAAGAGCCGACAACCGGCGATTGGGGTCAATTGCTCCGCGATTCGGCGTTGACCGGCCGCCTGGCCCTGGAGGAGGAGGTTGACGCCTTCATCAAGGACAGAAAAGAACACGTCGAAACGGTCATCATCCCCGCACTTCACAGGGGCCATATTGTCATTCTGGACCGCTATTACTTTTCCACCATGGCCTACCAGGGCGCCCGCGGGCTGGACCCGGAGGAATTGATGCGCCGCAACGAACTCTTTGCGCCGGAGCCGGATCTGCTCGTGGTCCTCGATATCGAGCCCAAATTGGGATTGGAGAGAATCCGCACGCGCGGGGACAGGGCGGATCATTTTGAGAAAACTGGCAGCCCGGCACGGGCGCGCGAGATTTTCAACAATATCAGCAAACCGTATCTCTACCGATTGGACGGCACCCGGAAGCCGGAGGCGTTGCGCGATCTCGTTGTAAATCAATTCTTTGCGATGCACGGGAACCGCATTGCCGACTTGATTCGTCCGCCAAAAACGGAGCTGAACCTGACTTTAAATCTCTTTGGCGGCGAGTCGAAATAGCACTTCCGCAGTCAAATCTTTACGCGTTCTTTTGGGCTTTTATGGGCTTTTCCGGCTTGCTTATTCCATCCGCGGCCATAAATTTAGCGGCTCGACTTGAATAATATGACGATTCACGGGCTGAAAGTTCTGCTGGCTGACGCGCAAACCGCGACCGCTCCCGATCAAACCGGGGCGCAAATCAAGTTTTTTGCGACGATGATCATCTTTGTGGTGATCCTCTGGGTCCTCATGATTGCCCCGCAACGAAAGAAGGCCAAGCAATTGGAAACCACTCTGAAGGCGCTCAAAACCGGTGACAAGATCGTCACCACCAGCGGCATTGTCGGAGTCGTCATATCCATCAAAGACAAAACCGTCTCGATCCGTTCGGCGGACACGAAATTGGAAGTGCTGAAGTCCTCCGTGGCAGAAGTGACGGACAAGTCCGGCGAAACAAGCGAAGCGAAAAGTTAATTCTACATGAAAAAACCCAAATTTTGGTGGGCGTTAATCGTATTCCTGGTGGCATGGTCCCTGTGGTCGATGTATCCCCCGACCAGCGAAAACCTGATCACCGCGTTCAACGAACAGGCGGACCAGTCAAAGCTCGACACCACCTTCAAAGCAATCGTCGATAAAGCCCAGGCAATGGAGAAAGCCAACCCGGACCCCCATCGGGAATTCGGCGATTTGATGAGCGCCATCGGCACCAACAATATCCAGCCTTATTTCCCCTACATCGATGTCACCAATGAAGAGCACCCGACCTACGCCCTGCTCAACATGTTGCAGCGAAAGGTCAGCGGCAAAATCAAGCTGGGTATCGATCTCCAGGGCGGAACGCAGTTTTTGGTCAGCCTCGACACCAACCACATGGTGACCATCGATACCAACGGCAACAAAGTCGTCCCGATGGAGTCCGAGGAACGCCAGCGGCTGGTTTCGCAAGCCGCCGAAGTGCTCCGCCGCCGCGTGGATAATCTCGGCGTGGCCGAGCCGGTCATCCAGCCCGCTGGCGAGAGCCACATCATGATTCAACTGCCCGGCCTCACCCAGGCAAACCAGGACGAGGCCAAAAAGAACATCCAAAGGGCCGCATACCTGGAATTTCGCCTCGTGGACCCGGACAGCGCCCAATTGATTAAGGAGGGCATCATCCCGCCTGGTTACGAGGTGTTGAAATTGAAAAAGAGAATGCCCGACGGCACCTTCGCCATCAGCCCCTACCTTGTGCAAAAGAAATTGGCGGACGGTTTGACGGGCAAATACGTGAAACGGGCCTTCCCGAGCCGCGACATGGTTTCCAACGATCCAGTGGTCGAATTGCAATTTGATTCCGAAGGCGCGGACAAGTTTTATGACGTGACTTCCAAACATGTCGGCGACCAATTGGCCATTGTTCTGGACGGCGAACTTTATAGCGCCCCGGTAATCCAGGGTCCGATCCGCGGCAATTGCGAAATCTCCGGCGGCAACATGGACATCAATGAAGCGATTACCATCGCCAACATCCTGGAAAATCCCCTGGAAACGCCGGTGAAAATCGACGAAATGAGCGAAGTCGATCCCACCCTCGGAAAAGATTCCATCAAAAGCGGCATCAATGCGGCGGCGTTCGGGACATTTTTCGTCGCGCTGTTCATGGCGGTTTATTATCACAGATGCGGCATCATCGCCGATATCGCGATGATCCTTAACCTGATCATTCTCCTGGGAGTGATGTGCTCCATCGGCACGACCCTCACGCTGCCGGGCATCGCAGGCATCGTGCTGACCGTCGGCATGGCTGTCGATGCCAACGTCCTCATTTACGAACGATTGCGGGAGGAATTGGCGCAAAGCAAGTCGGTGCGAGGGGCGTTGTCGGCCGCTTACAGTCGCGCCTTCACCGTCATTTTTGACTCGCACACCACGACGCTCATTTCGGCCATTATTCTTATTTATTTGGGCACCGGGCCTGTCAAAGGGTTCGGCGTGACGCTGACAATCGGCGTGGCGTTGAGTTTGTTTACCAGTTTGGTGATGACGCGGCTGATTTTCGATTTCCTCCTCGCGCGCGGCTGGCTCAACAAAATCGGCATGTTCCACCTGATCAAAAACAAAAAGTGGGACTTCATGAAATACGCCAAACCGGCGTTTATTGCGTCCTGGACGATCATCATTGTCGGCATGTGCTACGGGATCTTTGTTCGCGGAAACAATGTACTGGGCATTGATTTCGCCGGCGGCGACGCGGTGAAAATGTCCTTCAGCCAAAACGACAAAATAGATGTGGACAAATTGCGCTCCGCGTTGAAACCGGTCGGCGACACCCAAATCCAATACCAACGCGGCGCGAACCAGGAAATGCTGGAAGTCGTGGCGCCGTTCAACAAAGGCAACGACGTCACCAATGTGCTGATGAAAGCCTTTCCCAGCGCCAATTTCCATCAGATCGGCCACGAGACGGTCGGCGCGACGGTCGGCGTGGAGATCCAGAAATCGGCGATCATTGCCTCGTTCCTCTCACTCTTTGGCATCCTGGTGTATGTGGCGTTTCGCTATGAATTTTCGTTTTCCGTCGGAGCGGTGCTGGCGGTCATTCACGACGTCTTCATGACGCTGGGAATATTCTTTTTGTCGGGACGCCAATTAAGCGCCCCCATTGTGGCGGCGATTTTGACGATCATCGGATTCTCCGTTAACGATACGATCGTGATCTTCGACCGAATCCGGGAAGACCTCAAGCTGGGTGTTCGCGGAACATTCAAGGAAGTTATGAACGTCGCCCTCAATCAGACTTTGAGCCGGACGTTAATCACATCCGGGACGGTCTTCATCGCGACGTTTTCGCTTTATATGTTTGGTGGTGGCGTTATCAACGATTTCGCGTTCACATTTTTGATCGGCATCATCACGGGCACCTATTCCAGCATCTACATTGCCAGCGCGCTGGTCCTTTGGTGGCACAAGGGCGAGCGGCCGAAGAGCGCGTCCCAGGTGGTCATGGAGGAAGGCGCCGGCGTCCGGGCACGCGCCTGATAAGGCCCTCCGATGGCGCCGCCGGTCCCCATCACGGTGTGGCACTGGGCGGGGTTCATCCTCGTCATCCTTGTTTTTCTGGCGGTGGATCTGGGCGTGTTTCATCGCTTCGCCCGCGTGATCAAACCCAAGGAAGCGCTCCTTTGGACCTCCGTGTGGGTCATTCTGGCGCTGATTTTTTCCCGCGGAATTGCCCATTGGCGCGGCGAGGAGGAATCCCTCCAGTTTCTCACCGGCTACCTCATTGAATTCTCCCTCTCGATGGACAACGTCTTCGCCATCGCAATGATTTTTGCCACGTTCGGTGTGGCCGGGGCGAACCAATATCGCGTGCTGCATTGGGGGATTGCCGGCGCCCTCCTGATGCGCGGCCTGATGATCGGCGTCGGCGCGGCCGCGCTTCAAACGTTCCACTGGGTTTACCTGCTGCTGGGAGCGTTTCTGGTCGTGACGGGAATCCAGTGGGCTTTCTCAAAACAGGTGGCCGCAGCCCCCGAGAAAAATCTCATCATCCGCCTCGCGCGAAGAATTTTCCCCGTCTCCCCCGGCGCCAGGGACGACCAGTTTATCACGTGGGTTGGGGCGCGCCGCGCATTGACGCCACTGGCGCTGGTGTTGCTGGCGGTGGAGACGACCGATCTCCTCTTCGCCGTGGATTCGATCCCGGCGATTTTCGCGGTGACACAAAACGCGTTTATCGTTTTTACGTCCAACATATTTGCGATCCTCGGATTGCGTTCGTTATATTTCGTGCTGGCGGGTGCGATGGAATATTTTCGGTATCTACGAGTCGGTCTGGCGGTGATCCTGGTATTCATCGGGCTGAAAATGCTGGCCGCCCGGTGGCATCCGCTTTCCACAACGGCTTCGCTAGCGGTGATCCTGGCCATCCTTGCGCTCTCGATGGCCGCTTCGTTCCTCGCCGCCCGTCGCGCCCGGTTGCCAGCCCGTTAATGATTGTCTCCGCCTTATTTCGGAGTACCTTGTAAACGTGAAAACCGGACGAAACGACCCCTGCCATTGCGGCAGTGGCAAAAAATACAAACTTTGCCACCTGCCGCTGGAAGAAGCCGCCCAGCGAGCCGCCATCGCCGAGAAGGTCAAACCCGCCGCGCCCGCCCGCTCGGCCGGGGAGGAATTGGACCAGGCAGTCCGCACATTGGAGGGGTTGAAAGGCACGGGCGACGTCAACCACCAGGCTGAAATAGCACGGTTGCTGGCTCGAACCGCACCGCTGCTGGCGTACCTCAATCGAGAGCCGGAAATCCGGGCCGCCGAAACCGCGCTCGAAGCCCACCACCAGGAGCTTTTCGATCTCGCTAAAGACAACACCGCCTACCAGAACCGGATCGAAGCGGTTTTTGCCGACGAACGCTTCATCCCATTGCGATTCACCGTCGAGGACCTTCAGAAGGCTTTCGACCATGCAGGGTCGCCGCTAACGATCGCGAAAGAGAAGTTGCGCGAGCATTTGCAGGGAATTGTTTTGCAATTGGCGACCAAGGATTACCGCACGACAGCCTCCGTCAACCTTCTCGTTTCCTTGCCGGACTATATTGCGGAGGGGCGGAGCCTCGACGGCTGCCTAGTCATGAGTTGTGCCCGGATGACCGCCGCGGACGCTGCCAACACCAATCCGTTTCTGTGGGAAATGTTCGTCCACGGATATCAAGGGTGGACGGCGGCGAAACAGGGCCAATTGAAGGTTCCGACAGACCTCGTGCCGCCCCCGTGATTCCTCGCTGATTTAATTGACCTCCCCCGGTTCCCTGCTACACTGCGCCCTCATTTTATGAATGTTTTGGTATGTGACCCGATATCGCCGAAAGGAATCGCGCTGCTTCAACAACGGCCCGAATTCACTGTCACCGTCCTCAAACAGAAATTGCCCGAGGCCGAGCTTCTCCCGCTCGTCAAGGACGTTCACGCGATGGTCGTCCGTTCCGAAACCAAAATCACCAAAAAAGTCATCGAAGCCGCCCCCCATCTGCGCGCCGTCGGTCGCGCCGGTGTCGGCGTGGACAACGTCGATGTCGATGCCGCCACGCAACGCGGGATCGTCGTGATGAACACCCCGGGCGGAAATACAATTTCCACAGCCGAACTCACCTTCTCCATGCTCATGGCGCTCGCCCGCAAAATCCCCCAGGCGCACATGTCCATGAAGGAAGGTAAGTGGAGCCGCAAGGATTTTCAGGGCACTGAGCTTTACAATAAGACCCTCGGCATTCTGGGCATGGGCCGCATCGGAAGCGAAGTCGCCAAGCGCGCCCTGGCTTTCGGCATGAAAGTCGTCGCCTACGATCCTTATCTCTCCCTCGCCCGCGCCAAGGCGCTTCAGGTTGATCTTAAGGAAAACGTCGATGACGTTTATCGTGGCTCGGATTTTATTACCGTCCACATGCCGATGACTGAGGAAACCAAGGGGATGGTCAACGCCGCCGCTTTCGCCAAAATGAAAAAAGGCGCGCGCATCCTGAATTGCGCACGCGGCGGCATCATCAACGAAACCGACCTCCACGCCGCCATTCAAAACGGCCAGGTCGGCGGGGCTGGTTTGGATGTCTATGAAGTCGAACCGCCCCCCGCCGATTTTCCGTTGCGCGCGCTCCCGCAAGTCGTGATGACCCCCCACCTCGGCGCCAGCACGGAAGAGGCGCAGGAAAACGTTGGCATCGAAGTGGCCGAAGCCATCACCGATTATCTTTTGAGCGGCGCCGTTCGCAATGCCGTCAACCTTCCGAATCTGGATGCCCAGACTTTCCAGATCGTCCGGCCGTTTTTAAATCTTGGTGAAAAGCTCGGACGCCTAGTCGGCCAACTCGGCGCCAAGCGCAACGACCGGCTTGAGATCACCTACGGCGGAAAGGCCCAACTCTGGCCCACCGACCCGATCACCCGCTCCGTCCTTAAGGGCTTCCTCGAAATGGCCGGCGGCAAAGAAGTCAACCAGGTCAATGTCCGCTCCCTGGCCACCGCGCTGGGACTCGAAGTCCAGGAAATCAAATCGAGCGAAGAAACCGATTTCAATGAATGGCTGCACGTCGCCGTGTTTTCCGGGGGCGAGAAAATTTCCGCGGGCGGAAGTGTGTTTGGGGCCAAAAGCTCGCCGCGCATCGTGCGCCTTAATGGCCAACCCGTGGAGATCGTTCCCGAAGGCGTCCTTTTCCTGATGAACAACAAAGATCGTCCGGGAATTGTCGGCTACATCGGGACGTTGATGGGCAAACATAACGTCAATATCGCCAGCATGAGCCTTGGCCGTGACAAAGCCGGAGGCCGCGCGCTGACCGTTTTGAATCTCGACAGCGTTCCACCGGCCGAGTTGCTGGAGGAAATTCAAAAAGACCCGGACATCAGCAATATACGGATAGCAAAACTATAAACCTTTCATACATTAAACTCATGATAAAAAAATTCATACGGCCGGCCCTTGTTGCGTTGCTCGCATGCGCCTCGCTTCAATGGCACTCAACCGCCCGCGCCGCCTCTTCCGAAACCCCCGCCCTTTTTCCCGATCCCGTTATCGCCACCGGCAAGGGTTTTGAGATCAAGCGCAGCCAGGTGGACGAAGCCTATCTCAATTACAGCGCCAGCGAAGCCGCCAAAGGCACGACCATCCCCGACGCCGATCGCGAGCTAGTGCGCAGCCGTCTCCTGGACCATTTAATCATCAACCAGATTCTCCTCCAAAAAGCGACCGAGGACGAAAAAAGCACCACGCAAAAGATGGTCGATGACGCCATCAACCAGGCCCGCACGAATTCGCCGGAGAGTTTTGACGCCCAAATCAAGGCGACCGGAATGACCCTCGACCAGATGCGCACGCGCGCCGTCGAAGAACAGCTTTGCCGCCGCGTGCTCATCCGCGAAACGACCAATGGCATCACCGTCCCTGACGCCGACGTCAAAAAATTCTATGACGACCATCCGACGGACTTTGAATTGCCGGAGCGCGTGCATGTCGCCCACATCCTCATTTCAACATTGGACCCGGTGACGCAGAACCCATTGCCGCCGGACCAAAAAAAGGCCAAGGAAAAGCTCGCCAAGGATTTGCAGGCGCGCGCTGAGAAAGGCGAAGACTTCGCAAAACTTGTCAAACAATATTCGGATGATCCCGGCTCCAAGGACAAAGGAGGAGAATACACTTTCGCGCGAGACCATCAAATGGTCCCCGAGTTCGAGGCGGCCGCTTTCAGCCTCAAAGTCAACCAGATCAGCGACCCCGTGGAAACGAAGTACGGCTACCATGTCATCAAATTAATCGAGAAGCTTCCTCCCAAGACGGAGCAATTTGCGGACGCTTCCCCGAAAATCCGCCAATACCTGATCGGGCAGCAGGCCGACAAGGCGCTGCCGGAGTACCTCGAAAAACTGAAATCCGGCGCTGACGTCAAAATCGTCGGTCAAAGCGCGAGCACCTCGGGCGCCGACACCGCGCAGGGACCGCCTCCGGCAAAGTGACGCGTCACTTTGGGCCGGAATCCAGCGCGGACAGGTGAGCGCGCGCCTCGGACGCGAATCGGCCATTGGGAAACAGCCGGAGGTAATTTCGGTACGAATCCATCGTATTGACGTTCGTTGCCTCTTTCCAAAAAAAGAAATCGCGCCTCATCCGTTTCTCTTTTTCATACTGGGCTTCGGCCGCGGAATTGGAATTGCCCGCTTCCGCATAGGCGGCGCGGATCATCGCCATCTTGTCTTCAACCCATTGCCGCTGGCCGTACTTTGTCCGCGCTTCACCGATGTGGCGTCCCGTCGGCCAGGCATCCATGTATTTCTTGAAATCCGCGGCGTGATCATGGGAATCCGCCCAGCACCACGCCGCCTCATCACGGCTCGCGGGCAAAATTGCCGCCACGGCGGCGATGACGATAACCACCAGGAAGACGACTGCTCTCCCACGGGTTGCTCCGCGCGCCAGGCCAGGATTCCTTTCACCAGCAGTGTCCATAATTTTCACCGGTCTTTTGTGGCTTTTTACCGTGGAATGGGGCGGATTTCAACCTGATTTGACAAAAACCATCTTGTGTTCCGGGCGCAATTGCTGAATCTTTCGCCAGCGGTCCTGAACCGTTATGCCTGTAAGTTTGATATCATTTCTTAAACGCTGGCTGATCACGGCGGTGGCGGTCGCGCTGGCCGCGCAAATCGTCCCCGGCGTCGTTTACCAGACTCCCATGGGACTGCTTCTCGCGGCGCTGTTGCTCGGTTTGCTCAACGCGTTTGTGCGCCCGGTGATGTTATTGTTGTCATTGCCGCTTCTGATTTTCACCCTCGGCCTCTTCATTCTCGTCATCAACGCCGTTCTGCTCTACGCCGTCGGGCACATGCTCAAGGATTTCCACGTGGAATCCTTTGGCGCGGCCTTTTGGGGATCTCTCATCATCAGCATCATTTCGTTGGTGCTCAATTCGCTGACAAAAGCGAACGGCGGTAAAATCCAAATCCGCCGTGGCGCACAACCGCCCCGCCCAAGGCCGGACGACAAAGATGACGGCCCCGTGATCGACGTTTAGCGTCCCCGCAATCGACACGCCAGCCGCAGGGTTTGCACGCCGCGTTTGAGAAATCCCCGCTCGAAGTCCGTCTGCACCGCCGCCAATTCCTCCGGCGTCGGTACTTCCTCGAACTCCGGGCTGGCGGCAAACACCATTTTCATTTGGGCAAAATAATCCGCGTCATCCGTGCGCAAATAGACCGCCCCGCCCGGGACCAGCGCCGCCCGCGCCAATAGCGGAAATCGCGTGTTGATCAGCCGGTTTTTGCGGTGTTTGCGTTTCGGCCACGGATCCGGAAAATAAATGTGAATCGCTTCCGCGCATCGCGCCGGCAGCAAATATTGCAGAAAGTAAACCGCCTCAATCCTCACCACCCGCACATTGGTCAAACCCAGCCGGTTGCTCTTTCGCTCCAATTTCCGCAATCGCCCCAAAAGCCGTTCCACGCCGATGAAATTACGCTCGCGCCGCATCCCCGCGTAGTGCGCAAGGAACGAGCCGTCGCCGCTTCCCAATTCGATTTCCAGCGGGTGGTGATTGCCAAAAAGAACGCCCGCGTCCACGCGTTGGACCGCGGATTCCAACGGGACAATCACAGCGGCTGGATTTCTCTGGGGCGTTTCAGGGTTCAATCAGCCGCAATTTGAAATCCTTCACCGCCGTCGTGGTGAGAAAGTTCGCCACGCCCAACGGTTCGGAAAGATAAATAGGCCCCGGGCGAAGCGAGACCTTGCGCCCGACAATCGAGGCATCGACGATTTTCTGATCGTCAAGCCACGCGGTGATTTTGGCCGGCGTCACGCGCAATACTATATGGTACCAATGGCCATCGTCGAACGCCATGCTGCGCGACGTGTCATTTTCGGAGGCGTCCGCGTCGTCCAGGCTGGAAAGCCCCACGATTCCCCCGCCCCATCCTCCCAGGATCAGGGTGCACGAAGAATCCGCGACGGGAAACGTCAGCCCGCAAAAAAAATCGCTCCCTTGAACCTTCATGGCTTCCAGGGAAATTTCGTAATTCGTTCGCGGCAACGGCCCGTTGGTCCAAGTGATTCCGCTGAGGTCCTCGCCCGTTTCAATTTTGATTTGCCCATTCGCGACCATCACATCGCCGTGCCCGGCAAAATCCGTGATGCCCCAATGCTTCAACGTTTTCCCGTCAAAAAGCGGGGTCCAGTTTCGCGTCCAATGATCGCCGCGCGGCGAAGTGCAGCCCGTCGCCAATGCGGCAAGGACAAAAAAAGACAAAAAACGTGTCATAGAATAATGAAGTGTAACGCCACGAGTGCGCGGTTGGTCAATTGGAAATCGCCCAGGCGCAAAATCCGTTTTTCAAAATTGTAAACTGCCGCCGGCCTTCATTGCGGCTCCTCCAGGACATGGGTTGGGTCGATGTTGCACACGGGCACTGTTCCCAATGCGCCGGGAAAATAAGAGTACGCGAAATTCGTAAATGGAGACAGCGGACAATACGGCCCGATTCCATTCAAGAAATAAGGTGCGATGTCGATCCAGACCGGCACGGATTCCCTGAAGCTCCGACTGTCACGCTGCAAAAGCGCCTTTGCGAAACGAATCTGTCGCAGGTTATTGACGCAAATTTCATCAGCAGGCTGATATCGGGATGCTTGCAGGAATTTCCGCGAACCACCGTCGCTTATCGCAAAAACCGAAGACCCATTTGTGTCGAAAACAACGCTCGTAGCCGGCGAAACATACACCGTCCGCGAAAAGCGGTACTCATTCGTCCAATCATTTAAATCCGCTGAAGATTCGATGCGGTAATTGCGTCCGACCTCCCCGGTCAGCCCAAACATGAATTGCCCAAACTGCCCGCTAATGGATGTCAGCACCGGCGCCACGTTCGATGTGCTAACCAGAAGGACGGCAGGCGCGCTCGTCACGGCTCCTCCCAAGTTCGTGACAACCACCGAATAACTTCCGGCCTGGCTGCCATCGATATTTGTCAGCGCGAGCATGGCGACCGTCTGGCCCTCCAGATTCGTTCCCGCAAACTGCCACTGATAACTAAACGGCCGATAGCCCTCGGCGACGACCGTAAAGAGCGTGCTGGCGTTCGAGGAAACGGTCACGCTCCGGGGCTGTTGCAGAATCCGCGGAGCGTTCGTAGCTATAAGCAAGAATTGATACGCAGTCGAGCTGCTTCCCTGCAATTGGAATTGATAGTTGCTCCCGGCGACCGCGGAGAAAGTCACTGCGTCGCACAAAATCGAAAGATCCAGGCCCATTTGCGCGATTGGCTGGCTTGGATTAATCGGCCCGAAAATATTTGTTGTATCATAGACGGCCAAGCCATCTTCCTGAAAGCCACTCGCTGCCGCCGAGTCCGCCGAAGCACCCACCATTTCCAAAGTCACCAGTGAAGTTTGCGGAGCGGTCCATGCCCACCAGACCGATCGATTCGGGTACCCCAAAAACTCCCAGGTTGGTTCGTATGCTTCCACAGTTGCGCCGGCCAGCGTTCCAGAAAAAGTGAAGGAACTGCCAGTCAGGACGGTGCGATTGGAGAAGTTGTCATTCGGCGGCGGGGCCTGCCCAAGGCATGGCAACGCAGCACACGCCAGCCCGAGCAGTAGAATTCGTTTCATAGGATAGCTCGCAAAGCATTCAGGGTGCCAAGAGCCGCTTTCGATGCATGCCGAACGTCGCACTGTCCCATCCTGGGACAGAATGCTCGCTGCTTGACCGGCGGACTGCCCCGCCTCCATCCTTTCGGAAATGCTGGCGCCAGAAGTAATCGAGAATTTGCGAATATTGGTTGGTTCTCAGAACGTCCTTACCGAGAAGGAAGATTTGATCTCCTATTCCTTCGATGGAACCGCCGCCATGCAACAATTGCCCGGGTGCGTGGCATTTGTTTCCAAAACCCAGGAGGTCAGCGAAATCCTCAAATTCGCCAATGCCGCCAAAATCGCCGTCGTCACTCGCGGTTCCGGCACGGGCTTGAGCGGCGGCAGCCTGCCCAGTGCCGATTGCATCGTTCTTTGCACCGTTAAAATGTCCGCCATCCTCGAGCTGGACCCCGCCAATCTTACCATGCTCGTCGAACCCGGCGTCACCACTTTGCAAGTTGCCACCGCTGCGCTTGCCGCCGGCCTGTTTTATCCGCCCGATCCCGGCTCGATGAAAATTTCCACCATTGGCGGCAACGTCGCGGAAAACTCCGGCGGCCTTCGCGGCCTCAAGTATGGCATCACCCGCAATTACGTCATGGGCCTCGAAGTCGTTCTCCCCAACGGCGAAATTCTTTGGACCGGCAACAAATGCGTCAAGGACGTCGCCGGATATTCCCTCAAAGACATCTTTATCGGCTCCGAGGGCACCTTGGGTGTCATCACCAAAGTCCTCCTTAAATTGATTCCAAAACCCGCCGCGAAAAAGACGATGCTCGCCACTTTCTCCCAAATGGATCACGCAGCCGAGGCCGTTTCCGCGATCATCGCCGCCCAAATCATTCCCTGTACACTCGAATTTCTGGACCGCACCACGATTCATTGCGTCGAAGATTACGCCAAAATCGGCCTCCCTTTGGATTGCGAGGCCCTGCTCCTGATGGAAACCGACGGCCATCCCGCCGCCGTCGCCGACGAAGCCGCCCGCATGCAACAAATCTGCCGTGAACACGGATGCAAGGAAGTCCGAGTCGCCCGCGATGATGCGGAAGGCGAAAAGCTCGCCAGCGCCCGTCGCAGCGCTTTTTCCGCCCTCGCCCGCGTCGCGCCCACGACGATTCTCGAAGACGCCACCGTTCCCCGCAGCGAATTGGCCGCCATGATCCGTTTCGTCGCCGGCATCGCCGTCAAATATAAATTGCGCATCGGCACCTTCGGCCACATGGGCGATGGCAATTTGCATCCGACATTTCTGACGGACGAACGCAACAAGGAGGAAATGCACCGCGTGGAAGAGGCGTTCAAAGAGATTTTCGACGAAGCGATTCGCCTCGGCGGCACCATCACCGGCGAACACGGCGTCGGTCTCGCCAAAAAATCGTTCCTCCCCAAATTCCTCGGCGACGCCCAAATGCGAGTCACCCGCGAACTCCGCCACGTCCTCGACCCCAACGGAATCCTCAACCCAGGAAAAATGTTTGACTAGGCGATTGCAGGAAAATTAAATCGCGTAACCATCCGCCGAGCCGGTCTCGCGGATCTTCCTTATCTCCACTTCAATAGGTTGAACGTGCGTAATAATGTAGGTGCCGCGATGCATATCGCGTTCCATGGGTTGGGTCCGTCCGCGTGCGTCAGTAGCGCGCGCCATCACAGTGTGCCGTCCGGTCTGCGCCGGAGTGTGCCAATGAAATTCCCACAAACGCCACGCATATTTCACCGGGTCTCCAAGCAACCGGGCCGCCTCCCAGGTCTTTGCTCCGTCAACGCTTACTTCCACTTTGGCGATTTCCGATTCGCCCGTCCAGGCGGCCCCAAACATGCGATAAACCACATTGGCTGGCACAATCTCATACAAAGCGGGGCGCGCGATCTCCGCCTTCACTTCGATTTCGCCGACCGGCAGCAATTGAATCGGCAGTCCGTTCCGCCGTTCCCAGTAGGTGTAATCGGTGGTTTGAAAATAACCGCGAAACTCGCGGTCAATAATTAAAATGCGGTTCAGCCACTTGACCGATGCCATGCCGTACCAACCCGGCACAATGGCGCGCAAAGGAAAACCATGTGCCGGCGTCAATTCCTCGCCGTTCATTTGATACGCGAGAATGACTTCCGGCAATATCGCTTTAGTCATTGGCAGGCTCCTGGCGTAATTGATTTTTCCCGGCGATACCGGCTCCTTCTTGATCTCGCCGGTGTCCGCTCCTTCCAGCACGGCTTCCACCGCGCCCGGCTTCACACCGGCCCGATTCAAAACGTCAACCAGCGGCACACCGGTCCATTCCGCATTGCCTACCGCGCCCATCTCCCATTGCAGCCCGCCCACTTTGGGTGAGAGGAAAATGCGGCTGTTGCCTGCGCATTCCAAAGCCATCGTCACTGTGCGGGACGGCATTTTGCACAACTCATCGTAGGTGACTTCACACGGGTCCTCGACCAAACCTTCGATCTTCAGCCGCCAGGTTTTCAGATTCACTGAAGGAACCGAAAAATGGCTGCGAACAAAAAACTGTTCGTTGGGCACCACAGAAGTGTTCAGCGCTGAAAACGGGAATTCCAGGTTCTCCGGCTCCTTTTCGCGAATGATGAGGCCGGCAAAAGTCTTTGAATTCGCGGAGTAATCCACATCCGCCCCCAAGGCTGAATTATTCTCTCTCATGGACAGGCTTCTTTTTAAAATAGCAGTTAGCCCTGTCAGGTCAAGCAACAAGAGAAGAATTGAGATGATCGAAATCGACATTTTGCCCCGGTTTTGCCAGATTGGGTGAAATGGAGACCCCGCCCTCAATTGCAATGGAGCCGTCCCCAGCGGCGAAACCAGACCCGGACGCAGACCATCTCCGGCTTCTCTCATTATTCCATTATGTCGTGGGCGGCCTGGCCGCGCTAGTTGCGTGCTTTCCTATAATCCATTTAGTCATAGGAGTAATTCTCCTCCATGCGCCCCAGAGCTTCCTGCCACCATCTCAGATGCCGACACATGCCAACCCTATGCCAACGGCGCTTTTCGCGTGGTTTTTCATCGTTTTCGCCTCCGTCTTCATTCTGATGGGATGGACATTTGCGGTCTTTGTGATTTTGGCGGGCAAAAACCTTGGCCGTCAAAAGCGTTACACTTTCTGTTTGGTTATGGGCTGCGTGGAATGCCTTTTTTTCCCTTTCGGGACCGTGCTCGGGGTTTTCACAATCCTCGTCCTCAACCGTGAAAACGTAAAAGCAATGTTTGGTGAGAAACCGCGATTGAATTCAGAAAGCTAGATTCGTTCCGCGATCTCATAGCGAAACATCCGCCGTTTCATCCATCGAACAGCCAGCAAGTCGTAAAAAGAAGCGAACAGCCGGTTGGATATTCCGTAATGCGTCCGCCCCGCCACGCGCGGATGGTGTGAAATGGGAATTTCCGTCACGGTAAACCCCTCCATTTTTACCAGCGTCGGCAAAAAGCGATGCATCCCCTTGAAGAATTTCAAATCCGCCACGCATTCCCGCTTAAAGCCACGATAGCTGCAACCCGCGTCGGATATTTGTTCCCCGGACATTTTGTTGCGCACCCAGTTGGCAACGCGCGACGATGCCACCCGCACCCAATTGTCCCCTTGCGCCCGCGCCGCGACACGCGATCCGCAGACGCAATCGAATTGTTCCAGCGCCTTCAAAAACTGGGGCACGTCTCGCGGGTCGTTTTGCATGTCCCCGTCCAGCGTGACAATGTGGCGCCCCCGCGCCGCCTTGATCCCTGCCCACAGCGCGGCGGACTGCCCATAATTGCGCGCGAACCGTTGCGCCTTGATCCGCCCGTCTTTCGCGGCGCACTCCTTCAACGTCTCCCACGACTTATCTGAACTGGCGTCGTCCGTCACAATAATCTCGTAGGAAATCCCCAGCGGCCCCACCGCTTCGGCGATGGACTGCAACAAGGCGCGCAAATTCCCTTCCTCGTTATGACAAGGAATGACCAGAGTGAGTGAGGGGCCGTCGGTCGCCATCTGTAAGCCGGCAGTGTACGGAATCACGCGACGTTGGCAAATGGGAATGACAACACGTTGACACCGGCCAATACCGCCGCGATAATTCTCATGCCGCTCGAACCATTATGCGCTACAGATCACTCGGCAGTACCAATCTCAAAGTCTCCGTCATCGGCATCGGCACCTGGCAACTCGGCGGCGAATGGGCACATGCTTATTCCCAAAGCGAAACGGATGCCATTTTCGATTCCGGCGCCGCCCTCGGCATCAACCTGATCGACACGGCCGAATGCTATGGCGATCACACGTCCGAAAAACTCGTGGGCGATTACCTGGCAAGGCACGACCGTTCGCGCTGGATCGTCGCCACCAAATTCGGCCATCACTTCAATTCGTTCATGAACCGCGACGACGCCTTTTCATGCAACGCGGTCAGGCGGCAACTCGAAGCCTCGCTCCAGGCCTTGCGCGTGGAACGCCTCGATCTTTATCAATTCCATTCAGGTTCGGACGCCGCTTTTGAGAACCAGGAATTGTGGACGATGCTCGAAGCCGAAAAACGCGCGGGCAAGATCGCCCACCTCGGCGTCTCGATTCTCGGCAAAGGCAGCGAATTGCAGGCTCGCGAGGCCCGACGCATTGGCGCCGAAGCCCTCCAAGTCGTCTATAACCGACTCGATCGCCGCCCGGAACAAATGTATTTTCCCCACGCCCAGCGCGATGGCCTCGGTGTTCTCGCTCGCGTTCCCCTTGCCAGCGGGTTGTTGAGCGGAAAATATCGTTCCGGAATTTCCTTTCCCTCCAACGATGTTCGCTCCCAGTTCGACCAGGAAAAAATGCGCAAGGACATTGCCGAATCCGAACGCATCCAAAAAGAGGAAGTGCCTCCCGGCGTTCCGATGTCCCAATGGACCTTGGCGTGGTGCCTCACCAATCCCCTGGTTTCCGCCGTCATTCCCGGCTGCAAGGACCCCGCGCAGGTCGAAGCCAATGCCGCCGCCGCCGACCTCGCGCCATCCTGAATTTTTACGGAAATTTAACTATTGCGCCTCAGGGTCCTGGGTTAAAACCTCCGAGGCGTGACAAAACTAACAGCGACAACCCTTCTCGCCCTGGTTAATTGGGCTGCTCTCGCGCGGGATTCCCCATCTCCGACCGCGGCCGCGGTCACAAATGCTCCAGCAAAAAGCCAATTGTGGAATTTTCACATGGCAAATACCGAGGTCGTCCAATGGCACCCTTCCTTTCCCGCGCAATATTACGGGCCAAACAGCATGTCCAGTCATGCCGAGTCCGCCGAAACGGTCGATTTCGATGTCTCCGTTGGAGTTCATTTGTGGAGCGGCGCGGAATTTCATCTTGACGGCCTCGCCTGGCAAGGCTTTGGCCTGAGTCACACGCTCGGCATCGAAGCGTTTCCCAACGCCATGGCCTACAAAGTCGGCGCCCGCCTTGCCGACGCCACTTTTGCCCGCGTCTTCATCCGTCAGATTATCAACCTCGGCGGGGAACAGGACGATGTCCCGGACGACTCCCTCCATCTCGCTGGTAAGCAGGACGTCTCCCACATCGAAATCACCGCTGGCGAAATCAGCGTCATCGATATATTTGACAAAAATGCCTATGCCGGCGACCCAACAACCCAGTTTATGAACTGGGCCTTTGTCGGCAATGAAGCCTGGGATTATCCGGCCAACGCCCTCGGTTACATAACGGGATTTGCCGGGGAACTTTATGAACCGGACTGGGCCTTGCGTTACGGCATGTTCCAAGTCCCCGCCCAGGCAAATGGCCTTGGCGAGGACCAGGCATTTCTGGACGCCTGGGGCATGGTCGCTGAATTCGAACATCACCTCAGCATCCGCAGCCATCCCGGGTCAATCCGCCTCCTCACCTATCTCAACCGCGCCCACATGGGAAGTTATCAGCAAGCCATCGACAGTCCCATTCGTCCCGCGAACATCGTGGCAACGCAGGCTTACCGCTACAAATATGGCGTCTGCCTCAACCTTGAGCAGGAATTGATGAAGGATGTTGGCCTGTTCTCGCGACTCGGCTGGAGCGACGGCCATAACCAGGCTTGGGTATATTCGGACGTTGACCAATCCGCGTCGATGGGCGTCAGTCTCAACGGTGATTTGTGGAAACGCCCCGATGACACATACGGAATCGCCGGCGTGGTCAGCGCCATGTCCCACAGCCACCAGCAGTTCCTCGAAGACGGCGGCCTCGGCATCCTCGCCGGTGACGGCGCACTCAACTACGGTTTGGAAAAAGCGATGGAAATGTACTACAACTTCAAAGTCTATAAATCCCTTCACCTCACCGCCGACTATCAATACGTCATCGACCCCGCCTTCAACCGCGCCCGCGGCCCCGTTTCAATCCTCGGCGGCCGAATCCACTGGGAATTCTAAGTTTTTGCGAACCTCACCGATGATCGAGTTCCAATTCGAACACGCCCGCGTCAAACGGTTTCGCGCTATCGTCACCCGGAGGCACCGTAAGGTCCTTGTGCAATCTGCCAACGAATTTTTGATCTAAAAAAATCCCGCGGACCACATCTGAAACGTTCGGGTCCGAAATCACCACGCCCAAGATGTAGTCGCCCGGCAGGACATCATCCACGCTGAACGAGCCATCGGTTTTAAACACGGGCACGTAGGTGCGCGCCGCGAGCTGAGCTTCCCGACCCTCGGGAGAAAGCCAAAAGTCATGTTGACGCAAGAGAATGGCGTACTTGTCGTCGGAGGAAAGGTCCTCCGAGGCCAAAGCGTCAGGATTTTCAATCCCCGGAATTTTAGAAGCGAGAACTTGGATATCGCGACTCCAATCAATATGAAGGTCGGGGTTCTCGACCTCGATTCTTCCGATGACCTGGCGGCCCGTGCCGCCAACTGTCACTTGACTTGTTTCCCCGGAGCGAACTTGCACCGGCGTACCTTGGGTCAGCGGGATTCTGCCCGGTTTTCCGGCTCTGAAGTGGAGCTTATGGTAAATCTCCAGCTTTCCCGGAGGCACGCCTTCAAAGACAAAATGCCCGTTCGCGTCGGTTTTGGTTGTCAAATTGATTGCGAACGGCTGCGCAACTGGATTACTTCCGCGCCAATACCAGTTCCCAAGTGCCATGGTTTCATCGGCGCCTGGCCGGGAGCCGATTTTCAACGTGCCTTCCACACGGCCCCACGGTTGTAGCACCACTATATTTGTGGCCGAAAACTGATCGACTGGAATTTCGGCATAGCCCTCTTTATCGGCGGCGACTACCGCTCCGACTCCCAACCTGGGTTGAAAAGCGAACCGGCCCGCTGTATCCGTCTCAATACTGTCCGAATCGCTATTTGCTTGAAGGTCAAAGGGCAGCCGCATATACACGCTGCTCCCCGTTTGCAACAGGACAGTGGCTCTCGCAACAGGTGTGCCATCCGGCCGTTGGACCGTTCCGGCCAGACCTGTGGCGCGCTTGAACGCAACGTCAAACCGGGCATCGGCGGTCACAGGAACAGCGTTAGTCAGTCGCACGGGCCAATATCCGTCGGCCCGAAGCTCCATGACGCTGCCCACCACTGTGTCATCCAGCGAAATTGAAAATTTTCCGGCGCTCCCCGAAGTAGCCGACTCACGGACTCCCATTTCCCCCCGCGGGTATGAGTTTTGCGTCACCACTTTAAATGTGCTGATCGGTTGTCGGGTTTCAGCGTCCCGCACCGTCCCGGAAATTCGAAACGTGCGTGAAGCCCCCTTGCTTTTGTGCAGTCGGACGAGATGTTCCGCGCCATCAGCCGCCCATTTAAGGCCGCCCCGCGATTCGTAACCCGGCGCTGAAACCGAATAAGACTCTTCTTCGGGAGGCGCCGAAGACCATTCCAATTTCCCGCCTGCATCAGTTGACCCCTTCCAGGCGAACCTCTCGCGATTCTCATCGTCCGCACCGAACCGAATCCTGGCATTGGCGATCGGTTTGCCTGTGGCGCTCGTAACGCGGACGCGCAGCGACGCACCTTTGGATAGAGCAAACGAAATGTCCTGGTTCTTTGCGCTGGCCGGCACAATCAAATCCCGTGGCGCGAAACCGTTTGCCTCAACTGTCAACGTCATTGGCTTGCCAGTCGAGTTGCCGAATCGGAAATGGCCATCCGCCGTGGTTTCCTGGTTGGCCACAGTGTTGTTCCAATCGCGGTCTTTGATGACTTTCGCGCCCGCGACGGGTTTCCCGGATTCGTCCACCACTGTGCCGGCAACAATAAGGCCCCGCCGCAAAACCATCTCCTCTATTCCATCAAGCAAGGCCGATTCCGCCAGATAAACCGTGCCCCGTTCGTTGGTGCTGCTATTGGCCGCTATCCCAAATATGGCTGTCATATAGTCGGCATGGCGCGGCTCAAAGCTAATCATCCGAAACTGCGCGGGAACATGGTCGCAATGCCAGCGTCCCTGACTATCGGTTGTCTCACTATGATAATGGCCCATCATCGTCAGGCGTTCCCGCTCATGCGATGCGCCCGGCGCCGCGCCTGTGACGGAAAACACGATTTGGACATCGGGAATAGGAGCGCCGTTTTCATTGCGAACGACGCCCCCGATGTCCACTCCACGGGCCAATTTTGTCGTAAATTCTGATGGCAGTCCGTCGATTTTATCACCTTGGGATTGCCCCCAACTGACGTATTTCGGCACATAGCCGTCTTTGTAAACCTCAACCCGGAAATTCCAGTTCGCTACAGGGGTAAGATCGAGCGGCAAAACAGCTTCTCCTTGTTTGTCCGTTGAAAAAACATTCGTGAGACGATTAGGCCAATCGCTGATCCAAACCAGACTGAGCCGGGCGCCCGCAATAGGTTTTTCATTTTCGGAATCCAGGACCCGAAGGAGCAGTTCCCCGGAATTGGTTGGGGCGGGAAGATCGGGCCTTGGATTTAGGTTGGCCGCTTGCGCCGGGACAACTTGAGGAGCCACCACCTGCGCGGAAGAGGCAACGACAAGGACTGTCACACGTTTTGCGTCAAAGTGATGCACTACCAACGACAACGCGATAACCGCCAAGCCGACTCCGACGCCATTCAAGGCCCATGTCCGGGCGCGCGCGGTCTCCAGGGCCGCAAGCGCCGTCTTGGCCATGAGCGAAATCGCGCCGCCGCCCATTGCCTGCGAAATGGCCGCGCTCGTTGCCGCCGCGGGCAGATGGTTCGGAGCCGCTTTAACCACCTCCGCGCTCATCGCGCCAACGACCAGGACCGCCGGCAATAACACGCCGCGTTTGGCGAAATTCGCGCGGAGTTTATCCAAGGCTCGTGAAACTCGTTTTTGCGCGCTGTCCTCGGTGACTCCAAAGATTCGGCCGATTTCGCCAAAGCTCTTGCCCTCGAAAAATCGCAAGGCAACCGCATCGCGATCCTTCTGACTCAGACCGACGAGGGCTTCGTCCAAAATCGGGGCGATTCGATTCCAAGCGGCGCCAGTCTCAGTGGGAAAATCGTTCAGGTTCATGGCTTCTTGCTCCGTCTGCCGACGATGTAATTCGCGCCGCCGCGTGTTCAAGGCAACAAAACGCGTCGTGCGCAGCAACCAACCGGAAAGAACGACGTTCTGGCGCATGGCGGAGGCTTTGCGGGCCAGAATGATGAAAACCACTTGGGCGATCTCCTCGGCCGCCTGGGTGTCGCTGGTCTGGCGAAGCGCGGCCGAATAAACAAGGTTCGTGTAGCGCTTTGCCAAAGTGGCGAACGCCTCCTCCGAACGGCGCACGGAATACTCATGTAACAAGTCAAAGTCCGTCATAGCGGTTGTCTGCTGCTTATATGCTTATATAATGTCGCGATCCGCCACAAATCCGACATTGAATTTGCAAATCTGCCCCGGCAAAAAAAAACGGCGGAGATCAAGACCTCCGCCGCCTTTGCCTTCAAGTCCAGTCCGCTATTGCTGTAGCGGCGGACCGGAGGATTGGTCCCCGTCATCGGGCGGCGGACCCCGGTGTCCAGGCGGATGCGGACGATATTCCCTGGGCTCCAATTTGCCGTCCCCGTTCTTGTCGAGCTTCAGCAGCGAAGCCGAGGCGTTGGCGATTTCACTGGCGTCAATAATACCGTCGCCATTGACGTCCAGCGCCGCGACAATCGGAGGCACCCGGCGCTTTCCATCCGGCCCAACCGGCGGCGAGGGAGCATTCGTGCCTTCAGGGCGCGGCGGCATGTACTCGTCCGGCGTGAGCTGGCCATCGCCGTTTTTATCCAGCTTCTTCAACGCCGCCGGCGCGTTGGCGATTTCGTCGGCGTCAATAATTCCGTCTCCGTTGGCGTCCAATACCGTGACAATCGGCAGCGGCGGCGGACGATGATGGCGGTGTTCCTGCCCCTCTCCCGGCGGAGGACCGTCCCCTTGATCGGGAGGCGGCCCGTCAGCCGGTTGCGCCGTGATGTTCCATGCCGCGAGCAAAAATGCCGCGCCGGCAAGCAATAATGACTTCTTCATAATTTGTCCTTTTCGTTCTGATGGAGGTTTTCTCTCATCTGCACCATCAGACAGCTCCCGTGTTAAGCCGCGATTTGCCAAAACAATGAAAATTGTTAAGGAACGGTTAATTTTGCGGATTTTTCCGCCACCCGCGTTACTCTCATTGCGGAAACAATGCCAGATCCGCTTGAACAACATCCGCGCCTGCTGATCATAGACGATGATCGCGACCTCTGCCGCCTCATCAAAGACTACCTCGAACCCCTCGGCTACGAAGTTAATTCCGCCTACAACGGAGCCGACGGCCTCGAGCGCGCCCTCGCCGAACCCTGGAGCGCCATCATCCTCGATGTCATGCTGCCCGCCCTCAATGGCTTCGAAGTCCTCAAGCGCCTCCG
>DATAXU010000055.1:0-10445 GCA_036272955.1 Verrucomicrobiia bacterium | reverse complement strand
TCCTCCCATCGACGAACGTAACAATAAATTCCAACTCCGTGCTGGAGTACAATTATTCCAGTCGAATCATTGCTCCGTCCAGCGTCACCTACGCTGGCGCTGGAACGCTCCGCACCGCCGGCACAGGCAGCGTTGTTTTTGGCCCCGGAATCATCAATGTGGACTTTTCCCCGGGAGCGCTGATCGATGTCCAATCCGGCCTTCTTACCGGCAGTTCCAGTTACGGAGGAATCTGGGCCTCCAACCAGGCGTCGATCAATATCGACAGCGGCGCGGTTTTCGACGCCGTCGAAGCCAGCCCCAACGGCGCCATGCAAATCGACGCACTCACTGGAGCAGGCACCTTTCAGGGCGGATTCTACCTCAACAACAACGCCGGTCTATCCACAGTCACGATCGGCGTCGCGGACGGAAGCGGCACATTTGACGGCTCACTCCAAAACGATCTCGACGCACGTCTCGGGATTGTCAAGACCGGCACCGGCACGGAAACTCTTTCCGGCACCAATACCTATTCCGGCGGAACCGTAGTTGACGGCGGCACACTTGCGCTCAACGGCACCGCAGGCTCCGGCAGTGTAATCGTCGTCGGTGGAACCCTCGCCGGCACGGGCGCGATTGCGGGACCAGTCGCTGTCGATTCCGGCGGCACGTTCTACCCCGGCGCTCCACTTGGGACGATCTCCATCTCCAACACCCTCTTCCTCGCCGGCAATACCGTGATGGCGATCAATTCGGGCACAAACAGCCAAGTCGTGGGCCTATCCCACATCACCTACGGCGGCCTATTGACCATTACCAATCTCGGAGCTACCCTCGCGGCGGGGAACACATTTCCACTTTTTAGCGCCGCCTCGTACTCCGGCAGCTTCGACGCGATAGTGGCCAACTTCGGCGATGGCGTGACCTTCGGTTTCAATCCCACCAACGGGACTTTGACCATCTTGAACGTCGTGTACCATCCCCCAACTGTTCCGACGAACCTGACCTGCACCGCAAGTTCCGGCGCGATCACGGTATCCTGGCCCGCCACCTACACCGGCTGGATTTTGCAGGCCCAGAAAAATCCAGCATCGCAGGAAGGACTCACCACCAACTGGGCGGACGTATCAAGTTCGGACACCGTGAATTCTTTAACATTTTCGACAACCGCGCTTAATTCCGGCTTCTTCCGTCTTCGCGCACCCTCCGAGCCGAGTCAACCGCTGTCACCTCCGGCGAAATGACCGATAAATAGAGTGATTGGCGGGGCGCAAACCTCCGAGTGAGCGTGCCTCCGGCGGCGCTCATTGCAATTGGAGCATGTAGAACTGCGAATCGACGGTCGGATCGATGGCGTTGGTCGCGGTAAACGTGAAATTGCCATTAGTGGTCAGGAAGTTGGTTGCCACCGCAGTCCATTGGTTTGGAGGAAGGGCCAGATTGTCGCTCTCCAGCAGAACGTAATCGCTGGCGGCCAGACCATTGGTGGCGTTGACCGTCAAATTGCTTGCGCACAGGCCGATGCTCGCAATCCCCGGTTGCGGCGGAGGAAGTAGATCGTAGCCCTGGACGTCGAGCGCGACAAGTTCAACGTTCGGGTTTGGGGTGACCCCCGCTGTGGCAAAGGCATCCTGAACGCGGGGTATGTGCGAGCCGGAGCTCCACCAGTCGCCGTAGTCGCCGTTCGCAGCCTGATTGAATTGCACGAGGAAATTTTTGCCATCGAGCGAGAAGTAAGCGTCATCCCCGCTGGTGGTGAAGCTTCGACCGCCCGCCGACGTATATCGAAACAAGTCCTGCGGAAACGGGTCGTCAGCGGAAACTCCCGATCCCAGGTACGATCCCAGCCCAAGCACTTCGTCCATCTCGTGTTCCGCGACAGATAAGAGATCGTACTTTGACGGGTCAATGTCTGTGCGGGTAAGGTTCATGATCGACGTGTTGAGTGTGACTATGCCGTCAACTCCCCCGGGCAACCCGGAGTTATACCCCGTCAGCCCGATTGCTTTAAGATTGGCAGTCTTGACATTGATAAGCCCGTCGCCGTTGATCGGGTTGGCCGGGCTGTTGGGAAGGTGCGCCAGCGCATTGGTGTCGTTGGCGGTTGTGGCATCCTGTTGGAGGGCCGTGCGAAACTCCGAATAAAGAACGCTGTTATAACGCCAATCACTCTGCCCAAGCCCGGCGTTCGTTTCCGCGAACTCGATCGACACGTTGATCGGATCCGCAAATCGGGTTTCGTAGAATTGAATCGCCGTGTTGATGGTGCTTTCGATGGTGCTGGCGTTGGGATCATTTGCGATGGTGCTGTCCCAAACCGGCGTAATGACCAATGCCAGTGACCTGCTTGCCAAAAAAAGCACGGCAAGACCCAAAAGAAGACATTTTGAACTGGCCATTTCCACGCAGCCTAATCGAGTTGAAGGAGGGAGTTAAAGGAGTTTTGCAAAAGACCGAATAAATGTAAAAAGGTCCGACAAGTTTCACTTTTTGGGTCAAAAAGGGTCGAACTCACGGTGGATCTCCACGTCATCCTCGAAAAATATTACCATTCCAAGCACCTGATATTACGCCGCTTATGTAGTATTAGTTTTTGCGGCCAAGACCGCCTCATTTGTCGGCTGGGTGGGCACAAAACGTGCTAAATACTCCTCGGGGACGCGTTTAGAACCATTGAGCTGAATCCGAGTCAGCGAAAGTACAACAAATAGTATGATGTCCCCAAAAAATATTGCAATTGCCGGAATGGTTCTGGCGACCAGTTATTTTTCCACTGTCGTAATGGCGCAGCCCATCCTCCCAGGCCAGATCGGCCTCTACCAGGGTTCTCCCTCTTCCGTCGATTATTCCTATTCCGTCGGCGGTGAGTTCACGGCCCTGACCGATCCTACTTTGTTCAGCAGTTACGCGCCGTCCACGAAAGCAACCGTATCGATTGGCGGCACTGCTTACACCGGCTTCCAGACATTCTGCGTCCAGACCCTTGTCGATTTCACTCCGGGCACGGTTTACAATTACAGCTTAAGCCTCGCATCCATAGGTTCCCCCGATGCTTTCAGTCTGAGCGAGGGCACCGCATGGCTTTATTCACAATTCGCCCAAGGCACCCTGGCCAACTACGATTATACCGACGGCGCAACCCGCACCACAGACGCTGGCCAATTGCAAGCGGCCATCTGGGAATTGCAAGGCGGCCAGTCATATTCCAGTTTTCCCAACGGCGGATCCGGCAACGTTTACTACGATGAGGCTGTGGCGGACCTGGGCGGCAACATTGACACCGCCGCCACCACATCCACCGATTTTGGGGTTAACATCATCAATATTTCGAGCGCCAACGGCAGTGCGGACCAAAATCAACTCATTTACCTTGGCGGCGGCGGCGGCGGCGGAAACCAGGGCGTCCCCGACAACGGCTCGACGTTTTCCCTGCTGGCGATTTGCCTGGCTGGCATGGGTATCTACGCCTTCAAGACCCGTCGCGCAATCGCCTGCTAATCGGCGAATACAAAAGTTTACCCCCTCCAACCGCCTCTCCTCCGCGCAAGCGCAGCGAGAGGTGATTTCTTTTGGCACAACCTATTTTGGGGCCGTACTTAAACATTTAACCTGAAAAATGCGCCAATGCCCTCAGAATTCAGTTAATTGCGAATCTGCGGTAGTTGCTCCAGAGGAATGTCGTTGGCCTTGGCAAAAGCTTCAAATGCGCCTTTGGTCTCGAAGATTTTGCTTGGGGGCATATCCGGCCGGCGAAGCACATATGTGAGTTGGTGTGATGTCCGTCAAAAACTACCGGATTTGCGCAAAAATTTCCATTGTCATCCCGAAAGTTCGCCGTTAATTTTTCCCTCATGCAACCGCGCAAAAATCTCTCGGCAGATCTGGCCGACCGGCAAAGGCATTGTCTTCAAATGGGCGCTTTGTGGCGAGTTTTAACTTGTTCTTTGCCCAATCGTAACCTTTTTGAGAAGACGTTTGCGACATTTTATCGCATCATTTGTCCCAGTGATGATTTCAACGTTTAATTTCGGAGAACTGGCCGGTTTACCACCCGGCAATTCGTGCAACAAACACAGATGAGAGACCTATTTCACCCAGTCAAATCATCCCTGAGCACCCGCCTCCCCCGAAAAATAGCCTGAAATCATAAAATCGAAACCTGCAACAAAAAAAGTATGAATAAACGACTGTCAGTCTGCGTGGCGTTGGGCGCTTTCGCTCTTTTCGCCGGCACGGGGGTTCAAGCCCAGTCATCCTATTCCAACACTGTTATGTCCCTCAGCCCGGTGGCTTATTGGCCGTTGGCCGAGATCAATGCTCCCTCCGCGGCGGATATGTATGTTGCGACCAATCTGGGCAGCGCCCAAACGGCGGGCGATGGTTACTACGAAACTTGGTGGACCAATGTTGCACCCAGCTATGCCTTGACAAATGTCAACAATATCGTGCATGTCGCGGGCGCAACCAAAGGCGACACTGACACCGCCCTACAGATCGGCGGAACAGGCCAGTATGTGGTTTGGCCTCGCTTCACCAACGGCGTTGCCAATTCAGCCGTGACATTGCAGCCGCCCTTTTCGATTGAGATGTGGGTTTACGTCCCGGTAGTCCCTACGTCGCTAAAATCGCTATTCGCGGAGGGTGGCAATACTGTTCAGACGGGACCCGCTTTCGGAAACGCTCTCGGCCAGGAGGGCGTCGAAATAGGCATGAATACGTCTCACTTTTACTTTAAAACATACGATGGTCCCGTCGTGGCCGGAGCTTCCCTCGCGACGACCGCCGGTCAGGTTACTGCCAATGCTTGGTATCACCTCGTGTTCACCTTCGACGGAACAATCAAACAAGCTTACGTCAATACCGTTGCCGTATCTCAAACGCTAACATCCAAAAATTCGGCCGGCCAGGTCTATATTACTGATTTGGTTTCACCGATGATATTAGGCAACGGCAATGAACTGGGGGCCGGTTCCTCCGCCCCTCTATCTGGCGATATCGACGAATTTGCGCTCTACACAAACGTCCTGTCCGCCGCGCAAGTGGCCACACATTATGCCGCTGGCACCAACGCCGCCCCCGCGACAACCTATGCGCAAACCATTTTGAGCGACAATCCTACAATCTACGCGCGCCTGGACGAGCCTTCTTTCACCAGCCCAAGCCTTGCCAGCTTGCCCGTGGCCACTAACTATGGCACGCTGGGCGCCAGCGCCGACGGTCTCTACCAGCCTGGCGCCGCTCCCGGATCCGCGGGTCCTGCCTACAGCGGCTTTGGTACCTCCAGCTATGCGGTCGCCCTTGATGGTTTCAACGGCGGGGTTGACGTCGGTGCTGGCGCTCTGCCCCCCTCGCTAAACCCCACAGGCAACCAGCCTTTGACAGTCATGACGTGGTTCCGCGGCAACCCAGCCGACGCCGGCCCTCGCTTTCAAGACCTGATCAGCCATGGCACCAATAGCTATCGCCTGGGTTTGGATCTTACTCCCGGCAATTTTTTCAATCCTGGAGCCGGGCCTCAACTCGCCTTCACCAACGCCAGTGATATGATGCTTTCGGGCATGTCTTTAAATGACGGCCAGTGGCACATGGCGGCGGGTGTCTCCGATGGCACAAACGAGTCCCTCTACCTGGACGGCGTGCCCGTCAAAACCGGTGCCTCGGTACTCAGCATCCCGGGCAACCCGCAGGACCTTATTCTGGGCGGTGATCCATTTTTTCTCGGTCCTCAGCCAGCCGCTCCTACAGGCTATCGCGGTGGTTTGTTCTATGACGGCAGCATCGCACAAGTCGCCGTTTTTACAAACGCTTTGACCGCGGCGCAAATTCAGCAAGTCTTTTCGGCAGCCAATGTGCCTCCGGTTATTCACCGGGAGCCGACCAATTCCGTCACGACGGTCTATGCTGCTGGTACTAATTTGACATTCCAGACCACCGTATCAGGCTCGTCGCCCATCAGCTATCAATGGTATATGACGAATGGCAGCGCTGTTTCTGATCAGACCAATGCAAGTCTGATCATTTTAAACAGCACAGCCAACGACAGTGGCGGCTACTATTTGGTGGCCACCAACCTCTACGGCGCCGCCACCAGCGCGGTCATCACCCTGACGATTTATGGCCCGCCAACTATCACCCAGTCAACTCCGCCAGTTCTCCAGGTGTTTGCAGGCTCCTCTCCCACCTTGAATCTGACCATCCTGGGAACTCCGCCTTTTGTTTATCAATGGACTTCCAATGGAGTGGCTATTAGTGGTGCGACCAACTCCAGTTATACCGTCAACGCCAGCCAGCTAGGCGCTACAACGTACATTGGCATGGTTACAAACGCCTATGGCGCGGCTTATGTGACAAACGTGATGACCGTGCTCCAGGATCCCACGGCCCCGTATCCGGTCCAGGTGCTTGCGGATAGTCCTGTGGCCTATTTCCGATTGGATGAGTTGAGCGGTACAACGGCCTACGATTATGTGGGCGGCAACAATGCCACTTACACAAATGTTGTCCTTGGCCAGCCTGGCTACAGTTCAAGTCAGGATCCCAGCGAAGTAGCAGCCGAATTTGGCGATTACCCGCCTAACAATGACTATGCCGGTAACGTGCCGAGCTACCTCAACTTTGGCACCAATGCTGGCAACGCCGAATTCTCCGTGGAAGCCTGGGTCACCCAATACTATAATTCCGGTGGCGGCGACGCCATTGTTGCTCTTGGTTATGGCGGCGGCGGTGATCAGTTGCTCCTGGATACCGGCGGTGCGTCCAGCACCTTGCGCTTCATTGTAAGCACTGCCGCCGGTGTGGTTTACACCGCAGGCAGCTCACGGTCTCTGGCGAACGACGGAATATGGCATCATGTCGTCGGCGTTTGTGACGAGGCCAACGGCCATCTTTATCTCTATCTCGATGGCGTCCTGCTCGGTAGCACCACCATTCCGGCTGGCAGCGGTCTCCTGGCTTCAACGATACCTCTAAGCATCGGCGCGCGCGAATCCGCGAACAACAACCCCGTCAGTTACGACTACCAGTTCTTCGGAGAGATTGACGATGTCGCAATCTATAACAAACCTCTTAGCGCCACCCAGGTGCAGAACCATTATTTTGCGTCCGGCGCTCCGCCGGTGATTACGCAACTGGTGCCGATAAGTCAGGCCGCGAATCTGGGCGATAATGTGAGTTTCACCGTCTCCGCAATTGGCGCCAACCCGCTGACTTACCAATGGTATGACAATAACGACAATCCGATCTCATGGGGAACCAACGCCACGCTCAATCTCACCAACGTGCAAGTCAGCCAGGCTGGATATTATAGTGTCACCGTAAGCGATCCTTACAACTCAGCTTCGACGAACGCATTGCTGAACGTGGGCGCCGGGCCTCCCGTCATCACAACGGATCTGCAGCCAACGAGCGTGTTCTGTTATGCGGGACTTTCAAACACGTTCTCCGTCACCGTGACTGGAACCAGGCCGTTTGTGTACCAATGGTATCAGGACGGAAATCCGCTCCTCGGCGCAACGGCTGACAGCTACACGTTTGCCACTTTGTTAGGCACAAATACCTATTATTGCGCCATCACGAATAGCTACAGCGGTGGCTCGCCAACACTCAGCAGCACCGCGACTGTGGTTGGCATTGCTGCGCCGGAGGTTCTCAATCCTACGAACTTCTCCTACAAGCTCAAAATTCAAGTCACCGGCTATAACCGCGCCGAAACACTTCAGGATTTCCCGATGCTCGTCCGATTGGGCACAAACGTGTCCGGTTTTTCCTACCAACAGTTCGCCTCGCCCGCCGGTGGAGATCTGCGCTTTGCCGACTCGAGCGGCACGGTGTCGCTCCCCTATGAGATTGACCAATGGAACGACACCAACGGAATGTCCACGATTTGGGTGCAAGTGCCCGCCTTGTCCGGCACGAACGATTTCATTTGGGCTTACTGGGGCAATCCCGGTGTCCTCACGCCGGCTGATTACACCACCAATGGCGCCGTCTGGCTGCCTCCGGCTTTCCAGTCGCTCCCTTCCTATGAGGTGGTGTATCATTTGGAACAGAGCGGATTTCCGTATCTCGACAGCACATTGCAATATCCGGCAACCACCGGGCTTGCTCCCGCTTCCGCTCCCGGCCTCATCGGCCAGGCCGCTTCGTTTGATAGAGCACCATACCTCGACGCTGGATTTGTCAATCTGGGCAACGCCTTCACCTTATCGGCCTGGGTGGATGTGCCTTCGAGCACCTCCAGCATTCAAACTGTTTGGGGCAATGGAACTGGCGTTACCGATTCGTCCCAAATCCTTTTCTATGTCGATAATTACAACACCAGTGATGGCTCTCTGATTCTGACCACCGGCGATGGCACAACTCAGCAACAATTGAAATCGGCGACCGGCGCGGTCGGCCTCGATCAATGGCATTTGGTGACCGCGGTCGTGGATCGAGCGGATGGCGACGCGCAATTGTATGTCGATAGCGGTCAAGTGGCTTCCGGCGCCGCCGTCAATGACTGTCCCACCAACGCCGATATGAACCTGGGCGATGACAGCGGTCATAGCTTCCAATATACCGGGCTAATGGACGAGGCGCGGATACGCTCGGGCCTGAGTTCGACAAACTGGATATGGGCAAGCTGGATGACCGTGGCTCAAAACAACGCGTTCGAGAGCTATGCCGCGGTGAGCTCCTCCATTGTTACGATCAACGTCCGGCATTCCGCCAATAGCGTAATCCTGACTTGGCCGGAGGGCACGTTGCAGTCGGCCGGCGCAGTCAACGGTCCATATAGTGACATTCCGGCGGCGACGTCGCCTTACACCAATGCGGTGTCCGGAACGGAGGAATTCTTCCGCGTTCACGTCCACTAGCGCGGCGAAAAGTCACGGCGGGAACATCGTCGGATGTTCCCGCCAATCTAAGAGGAGTAAAATGACAGCGAGATGCGGAAATGATGAAGCACAAATCCGTCGCCACCGGAATCCCGGCGGCGCACAAACTGAAAATTCTGGGTTTACTTTGATTGAGTTGCTGGTGGTCATCGCGATCATCGCGATCCTGGCGGCAATGCTGCTGCCGGCGCTCAGCTCCGCCAAGAAGCAGGCCCAGGCCACCCAGTGCATGAGCAACCTGAAGCAACTGATGCTGGCCGTGAAGATGTATCCTAATGACTTTGGCGGTCACTTTCCGCCAAATCCCGACTACGAATCTTACCCCTCATGGGTCGCCGGGAACATGTCTCAAGGCATCAGTATTGGGGGTCCGTTTACTGGGCCTGATGCCACCAATTCGGCGCTCTTGATTGCTTCCGCGTATTCTTTGATCGGACCCTACGTGCAAACCCCAAAGATATTCAAATGCCCCGGCGACTTAAGCACATATGATGGAGTTCCACGCGTCCGCAGTTATAATATGAGCCAGTCCATTGGGGGAACCGCAACTAGCACGGTCATGGATGGAAGCCACATTGCCGGCCATTGGCTTTCAACTGAGAACGCCGATCCGCCGGGAGGCACCCCGTGGAAAGTTTACCTCAAAGAAAGCGACATCACGGGCACTCTGGGACCGTCGGATTTGTTTGTGCTCACCGAGAAGCATCCGAACGGCATCAATGACGCCACCTTCTCGGTTCAGATGCCAACAAGTGCCGCGGACACACAGTTTATAAGCATCCCTGGCAACGTGCATAATAAAGGTTGTGCCTTTGCCTTCGCTGACGGGCACGCGGAAATTCACCATTGGCTGATGCCTGGCATTTTCCCCGTGGAAAATTGGACCATCACGGCCGCAACTCCCACCATAAACGGCGGTCCCGGTGGCGGCTGGCCCGGAAACGTTCTTCATAATCCAGACGTGCTATGGGTAGCCCATCGTGCGTCCGGTGTTTCGGGCTCTGTTCCCTATCAACCCTGACGAATCGGTCGGCTAATGAAACAACTCCGAGTTCTTTTTGTGAGTCTGGTTTGCTGCTCTGCCCTTTTCCTTATTGGAGCCACTCCCGGCCCCGTTACGATCGCCCAACTCAGCGACACCCATCTAGGCGAAGGACATTCCCCGCAAGCCGCCGCAAATCTGCGCCAGGCCGTAAAAATGATCAACGCTCGACACCCCGACGCCGTCATCGTTTCTGGAGACATCGGGGAAAATCAAAAAGAGCGCGAGCAAGTCAAAATCATTCTAAAAGCTCTGAACGCCCCGGTTTATTACGTGCCCGGCAACCACGACATTCGTAACATCAACGACATCGAACCCTACCGGAAACAGTTTGGTCCGGACTACTACCGTTTTCAGGTCAAATATGTGGAAGTGTTGGCCCTCGATTCCGAGCTTCTGGGTAACTACGACAAATACGCCCACTGGAAAACACTTCCCCCCTTATCATCCGGGATGGAGGCGGAATCTGAAAAGATGCTCGCTTGGGCTGGCCGGCAGGTGGAACCCACCAAAGGCAAAGTAGTCATCGCCGTGCAACACAT
>DATAXU010000054.1:0-4881 GCA_036272955.1 Verrucomicrobiia bacterium | reverse complement strand
GTCCTTCTGGCGCAAGTCCCGGACCATTGTCTCCTGCGCCTGGCCGGCCCACTCCCGCAGGGTGCTGTTGCCCAATTTGCGCATCTCTTCCACCAACAACTCCTCCACCTGGTCGGCTGTCTTGGCCCCGCCCGCCTCGGCGGCGATGTCCAGGATGCTTTGCACCCGCGCCATCATTTCCGGACGCAAACGCAATCGCTCGATGAGTTGACGTTCCTCTTGACTAATCTGGGTTTTCTCGGACGTTTTCTTCTTCATCCCCACTCTATTTACCGAGGTGGATAAAAAAGTACATTTTTTTCGCCAACTAATTTCCCCCCCTCTCACCCGCTTTTAATCAGACCCGTAGCCTCTGGCAAAGGCGGATTCGCTCTTGCCAGCCGCCTCCCGTTACGGCTTACTTTGCCCGAATTTGTGTCATCAATAAATGAATCGTGATCTGCTGGCCAAAGCCAAGTCTCTCGGGTTTTCCGATCGCCAAATCGCGCACCTGACCCGCTCCTCCGAAGATGCCGTTCGCGCTTTGCGAAATAAACTCGGCCTCGTTCCCAGCTACCGCCTCGTGGACACCTGCGCCGCCGAGTTCGAAGCCTACACGCCCTATTATTATTCCACCTACGATTGCGGCGATGACGAAACCAAACCCGGCGATAAACGCAAAATCATGATCCTCGGTGGCGGCCCCAATCGCATCGGCCAGGGGATCGAATTTGATTACTGCTGTGTTCACGCCGCTTTCGCCCTCAAGGAGGACGGCTTTGAAACCTTGATGGTCAATTCCAACCCCGAAACCGTCTCGACCGATTACGACACCAGCGACAAACTTTTCTTCGAGCCGTTGACCTTGGAGGACGTCCTTCACATTTACGAGCGCGAGAAATGCTGGGGCGCGATTGCCCAATTCGGCGGCCAGACGCCCTTGAACCTCGCCCTCGGCCTGCAAAAAAATGGCGTCAATATCATCGGCACCTCTCCCCAGGGTATCGAAATCGCCGAAGATCGAAAGCTCTTCTCCGCGATGCTCACCCGCCTCGGCATCCCCCAGCCTCCCAACGGCATTGCCACCAACGAAGCCGAAGCCCTCGCCGCCGCCCACAAACTCGGCTACCCCGTTTTGGTCCGTCCCTCCTTTGTCCTCGGCGGACGTGCGATGCAAATCGTTTATTCCGACGCCGAATTGAACCACTACATGCGCTTCGCCGTCGAAGCCTCTCCAGAACGCCCCGTCCTGGTGGACAAATTCCTCGAAGACGCCACCGAGGTCGATGTCGATTGCATCGCCGACACCGGTCATTTCGCCGATAAAAACCAGGGCGACATTGTGATCGCCGGCTTCCTGGAGCACATCGAATTTGCCGGCGTTCATTCCGGCGACGCCGCAATGGTCCTGCCGCCGCACACACTGAGCAGCGGCGTCATCGAAACGATGCGCCAATACACCCATGCAATGGCCCGCGAACTTCGCGTCATCGGTTTGATGAATGTCCAATACGCCGTCAAAGGCGACAAGGTTTACGTCCTCGAAGTCAATCCCCGCGCCTCCCGCACCGTTCCCTTCGTGAGCAAAGCCATCGGCGTCCCTCTGGCCAAGCTCGCCGCAAAAGTCATGGCCGGCAAAAAACTCGCCGACCTCGGTTTCACCAAGGAAATCTGGACCGACTATTGGGCCGTCAAGGAATCCGTTTTCCCGTTTAACCGTTTCCAGGGCCAGGACATTCTGCTCTCCCCGGAAATGCGTTCCACGGGCGAAGTCATGGGATTGGACGCCGATTTGGGCATCGCCTACGCCAAGTCGCAAATGGCTGCCAACGCGCCCCTCCCAATGAGTGGCCGCGTCTTCATCAGCGTAAGCGATTCCGACAAAGGCGCAGTCGCCGAAATCGCCCGCCAATTCGCCGACCTCGGCTTTGACATCGTCTCCACCGGGGGCACCGCGCGGGTCTTGCAGGAGGCCGGGTTAAAAGTTTCCGAAGTTTTCAAGCTCGCCGAAGGCCGCCCCAACACGTTGGACCTCCTGAAAAACCGTTCCATCCAGCTTGTCATCAACACCCCCGCGGGCCAATCCCCGCGCGCCGACGAAGTCAAAATCCGCACCACCGCCGTTTATACCGGCACCCCCATTATGACCACCTTGAGCGGAGCGCGCGCCGCCGCTTTAGGCATCGCTGCCCTCAAGAAAAGCGGTTATGGGGTGAAGACGGTGCAAGAATATCATTGAAAACCAGTATATATAAGAGTGAATAAGTAATGGCCACGTTCGAACCTCAACCGCCCTTCGATGCGAACCTGCTTCGAACCAACGGCTCCGTTCAGCACGGACTGCATGAACGTGCCGCCGCATTGGCTCGCGAGCATTTCGGCAACAAGGTTTTTGTCCGCGCTGTCGTCGAAATCTCCAATTTCTGCCGCGAAAACTGCCACTATTGCGGCATGCGCCGCGACAACCGTTCCCTCGCTCGTTACCGCGCCCGCTTCGAGGAATTGGCCGAACTGCTGATCCATCACCGCCCCGAAAGCGCCACCGACATTAACCTCCAGGCCGGCGAAGACCCAATTGCCATCCGGGACATCGCAATCCCCCTCATTCAGACCCTGCGTCGCGAGACCTCCCTCGGAGTCAGCGTTTGTCTCGGCACATTAAATAAGGCCCTCTACCAGGAATTGCGCGCCGCCGGGGCATCCATTTACATCCTCAAATTCGAGACCGGCAGTGAGGGCCTCTATTCCGCCCTCGAAGCCCCCGGCAATTTCCACGAACGGATCGAGCACATCCACACCCTTGCGGCGGCCGATTGGAAGGTCAGTTCCGGTTTCATCTGCGGATTGCCCGGCGAAGGCGACCCGGAGCTGCTGCGCAATTTCCAAATGGCCGGCCAATTGCCCCTGGCCGGTTGCAGCGTCAGCCCGTTCATCCCCGGCGACGAAACCCCCCTGGCCGCGAGCAAAGCCGCCGACATCAATCTCACCCTCAACTGCATGGCCGCCCTCCGGATCATGCGCCCCGAACTGGTGATCCCCGCCGTCAGCGCCCTGAACCTCGCCGATGCCAATGGCTATCGCCGCGGATTGCGGACCGGTGCCAACCTCGTTACCATCAACCTGACCCCAAGTCCCATGCGCGGCGATTATTTGCTCTACAAGCGCGACCGATATATCATGACCGAGGCGCGCATCCTGGAGGCGATCGCCGCGGAAAATCTCGTTCCCTCCACTGAAAGTCTCGCCGATTATTGGCGGGCGTGATAGGTTTGACGGGTCTTTTCGTGTTTTTGATTTAGCTTACAATTCCGATAGAAGGATATCGTTATTATTTTTTAAAATGACACAAGCAGTCCAATTGCCAAAGAAACGGACAGTCCGCAAAACCGCCGCGGCCCCCATTTCCGTGCCCCCAAACCAGGTCGTTTCAGAACTGGAAAAGCACCTTCTCATCGACGGCTTCAGACTGGTCATCGATCTCGAAAAAAGCCGCGGTTCGCGCCTGGTCGATGCCGCCACCGGCCGAACCTTCATCGATTTTTATTCGTTCTACGCCTCCATGCCCATCGGCTTCAATCATCCTTATTTTGATACTCGCTCGGTCAAGGCCGACCTGCTCGCGGCGTCGAAGATCAAGGTGGCCAATCCGGATGTCTATTCTGTGGCGCTCGCCAACTTCGTGGAAACCTTCGCCCGCGTCGTCGGACTCCCCCCGCTGGATCGCTATTTTTTCATCGAAGGCGGTTCGCTCGCAGTGGAAAATGCCCTCAAAGCCGCCATGGATTGGAAAGTCCGGCGCAATCTCGCTGCCGGTCGCGGCGAACGCGGCGTCGAGATTCTTCACTTCCAGGGCGCCTTTCACGGACGCAGCGGCTACACGATGAGCCTCACCAACACCGACCCGCTCAAGACCCAGTATTTCGCGAAATTTTCGTGGCCCCGCGTCAACGCTCCCTTCATTGATTTCTCGTTGCCGGAAAAGGAGCGCCTTGCCGATGTCCTGGAAAAGGAGAAAAAAGCCGAATCTGAAATTCGCCAGTTCATTGCCGAGCGCGGCATCGACATCGCCGCCATCATTATCGAAACGGTTCAAGGCGAGGGCGGCGACCGCCATTTTCGCGGCGAATGGTTTCAGCTTTTGCGCCGTATCTGCGACGAAAATGAGATCCTGCTGATTTTTGACGAAGTCCAGAGCGGCATGGGTATGACCGGTCGCAACTGGTGCTGCCAGCATTTCAATGTTTTGCCGGACCTCCTGGTTTTCGGAAAAAAAGCGCAAGTCTGTGGCGTGATGGCCGGCCCCCGCCTCGACGCGGTCCAGCACAACGTCTTTCGCACTCCCAGCCGCATCAATTCCACGTGGGGCGGCAATTTTTGCGATTACGTCCGCTCCACCCATTACTTGCGGATTATCGAACAGGAAAAACTGGTCGAAAATGCCCGTATCCAAGGGGATCGCCTGCTAAAAGGACTGCACGCAGTCGCAGAAAAATGCCCCGTAATGACCGCCGTCCGTGGCCGCGGCCTCCTGACCGCTTTCGATTTGCCCAACCGCGAATTGCGCGACCGTTTTTGGAACGGCGCATTCGATTTGGGATTATTCGTCCTTCGCTGCGGCGAACGGTCGATCCGCCTCCGCCCAGTCCTCGACCTCAAGGATGACGCCCTCGACGAAGCGTTGAAAATAATTGATGACGAATGCAGAAGGCTTGCGTTGTGACACCCCTCCTAAAAAAGCTCGGCTTGGCGGCCGAAAACCCCGGCGTATTCGACGGTGAATGGACCGGCTCCGGTCCCATTCTCAAAAGCATTTCGCCGATTGATGGGAAAATACTGGGAGCAGTGCGAACTGCCACCGCCGCCGACTACGAGCGCGCTGTGCAACGGGCGCAACGCGCGTTC
>DATAXU010000053.1:0-8885 GCA_036272955.1 Verrucomicrobiia bacterium | reverse complement strand
ACGATTTATCTCTCGTATGCAGTGACCTATGAAAACATGGATTTACCCAATCGCCGTAACCATTGTCTTGGACGCAGATGTTTCGCTTACAGGTTTTGTTTATTACGGTGGAGGATTTCTATTGGCAGCAATCTGTTTTTGGAAAGCGTCACTCCGAGGGGTCAGACCGGGCTATTGCATCATTTTATTTATCCATGAGTGCTTCTCCACTGTTGGACTGGTTTGCCGACCGGAAGAAAATCAGAAGCGTCTGCCCCGTCACGCGCCCAGCGGCGCCCCGACGTTGATCCCATGCGCGAGGCAATAACGGCCATTGGCCACGTATTTCTCCGCCCATGCCTTCAGCCCCGCCCGCTCCTCGGGATTCAATGCGCGAACGACTTTCGCCGGCGCCCCAAGGACAAGCGAACCGGCGGGGATTTTAGCCTGCTGCGTTACCAGGGCTTTCGCTCCAATGAGGCATTGCGCGCCGATTTCCGCCCCATCCAGGATCACCGCCCCCATTCCGATCAGGCACTCATCTCCCACCGTGCAGGCATGCACAATCGCCGAATGCCCCACCGTCACATAATTGCCAATGAGGCACGGATAATCGTCCGCCAGATGCACAACCGAATTGTCCTGAATATTGCTTCCCGCTCCCACAACAATCCGGTTGATGTCCCCGCGCAAAACCGCGTTGTACCACACGCTCGCCCCATCGCCGAGCGTGACATCTCCCATTACCACCGCGCCGCGCGCGATATAAACATGGTTTCCCAGCGTCGGTTTCTTGCCTAAAAACGCATCCAGGCGCTGTTCCAGGGAGTCGAAAGTTTTCATGACTCGCGCGCCGGTGCCGCCGGAGGATGGAAAAACAACGCCAGCGTGACCGCCGCCGCCAATGCCACCCCCCCCGCAAAAAGAAAGAGCGTCCGAAAATCCGTCGTGACCCCTTTTGTGTAAGTCGCCGTCAGGTAGGGGCACAGCGTGTTGGCGACGATGACCCCCAATCCGAGAATCATCACGTTGAACAAGCCCTGCGCACTGGAACGCGCGTCCTTTGGAAAGTATTCATCCACAAAGATATACACCGCCGCAAAAAAGAAGGCGTAACAAATCCCATGCAGGATGAACACAAGGACGATCAGCGACGTTGCCTGCGGAAAAAATGCGAACACCGTAAACCGGATGACATGCCCAAGGATTCCAATAATCAATGTCAGCCGCCATCCCAGGCGCTTCAACGTCGCGGCAAGGATCGCCATCGTCAAAATCTCCGCCACCTGCCCAATGCTCATGATCGGCATGATCCATTTCGTTTTGATCCCCACCTGGGGACTGCCCAGAAACATTCCTGCCCAGTTGAAATAAGCATTCAGGACAAACGAATCCACAAACGCCACAATCCATAGCACCAGCACGAACGGCTGCCCCAGTAATCGCAGCGCCTCCACCCACGCCAATTTGTCCTCCCCCGCCACCGCCTTTTTCGGCGGCGTGTGAGGCAGGATCAAACTGTATCCTGCCAGGGCAAGCGATGCCCCCCCCGCGACAACGTAAGTCCACCGAATCGTATTGGCGTCCGTTAAGATGAAAAACAACGGCCAGGACGCCAGCACCCAGCCAATCGTTCCGCCCATCCGGATGAACCCAAAATCCTTCGAATCCTTCAAATGCGCGAAGGCAATGGAATTCACGATGGAGAGCGTCGGAACATACAGCAGGCAATGAATGAGCATCAGAGCGAAGAAAGTCCAAAAGTCCCGGGTAAACGCCAGTCCGACCATTGCCAAGCCTCCGATGAACTGGCTGAAAGCCAGGAACTTCTCCGCCGCGAAATTACGGTCCGCGAATTGGTTGCTGAAAAACATCGCCACCACCGCCGCAACCGGAAATGCGTTCAGGATCGCCGATTGTTGCAAAGGCGAAAAGTGGAGCGTAGGCAAGTAGCTGAATATCAACGGGAGCCATGCCCCCCAAATGATAAACTCCAGCACCATCATGACGAAGAGGTTGAACCGCACGGCTTTATTCATGTGGCACGAGCGTAAGTTCCCGCCGATTTCACTTCAAGCAACAAAGCCATTCCCCCGCGTCCCCCTCTCCCCCTGCAATGAGGGGAGGAGAGGGGATCGCGCCCAGGTTTTACCATGGTTTAGCCCGGCAAAGACACCTGGCTTCCCTGATTTAAGAAGGATTTCGACCGCAAGATTACAAAAAATCGTCTTTCCTGTCGGATTTTTAGACGATTTTATGCGATTTTATACGATCTTTTCGATTAGGGGCTAAGCCGATAGAAGCGCGCCGGGTAATTCGTCGCTGAAGTGTCCAAATATTCCAGGGAAGCATTCGTGCTCGAAATTGTGGACAGCGTCACCCAATTGAACAAATCACTCGAAGCCTGCACCGCATATCCCACACCAGCGCCGCCCGTCATGTTCAATTGCACCGTCCCCCCCGGCAATATGGAAATGCTTTGAAACGAGCCGGGAATCCCATTCGTAAAAACCACCATCGCAGCCTGGCTGTTCGCCGTCCCCCCCGCGTTGCTGACCATCACCGTGTAACTCCCCGACTGGCCGGCTGAAACACTGTTCGTATCAGTGCCGACAGCGCTCCCATTATACTCCCAAAGGTACGTCAGCGGCGCCGTGCCCGACGCAGTGACCGTCAACGTGACAGGCGTGCCGGCTTGATTGGTCTGGCTTAACGGTTGCACCAGTATCGAGGGCCCGATGGTCTGGTCGATGCGCACAGTATTGTTCCCGCCATCGACAATATAGAAATAGCCCCCGCCCGTCGCGATTCCCGCCGGGTAATTAAAGAGCGCCGCCGAACCAAGTCCATCCGAGCTTCCACTGACAAGCGGCGTACCCGCCACAGTCGAAACCATCCAGCCTCCCGCGCCGGGGACAAGTTTTCGCACCGTCTCGTTGCCAGAGTCCGTAACATAGACGTTGCCCGAGCCATCCACAGCCACGCCGACCGGCCCGCTAAAGAGCGCGTTCGTCTGGCCGTCGGTGCTTCCAGACACTCCCGCAATGCCGGCGATAGTGATGACGATTCCGCCCGGAGCGATTTCCCGAATAGCCTGGTTGAGTGTATCCGCCACATAAATGTTGCCGCTGCTGTCAACGGCAATGCCTTCCGGCTGATGAAAAAGCGCGTTGGTCCCGACGCCGTCCGCGCTGCCAAAACTCCAGATGGAGCCGGCCACCGTGCTGACGACACCAGACGTGATTTTGCGAATCGTGTTATTGCCCGTGTCCGCGATATACACGTTGCCATTTCGATCCACAGCGACGCCCGCAGGCTGGTTGAATTGCGCACTGGTGGCAGGGCCGTCGAGGTTCCCCGGTGTGTACGCAATTCCGGCGAGCGTTGTAACCGCTCCCGAATTCATCTGGCGCACAACGCTATTACCGGTGTCCGCAATGTAAATATTCCCTTTTCCATCGGTCGCAATTCCCAACGGATCGGAAAACAGGGCATTCGTTGCCGTTCCATTCACCGCCCCCAATACACCTGGAGAACCGGCAATTGTTGTGACCACTCCGACAGGCGAGACTTCGCGAATCGTGCTGTTGGCGCTGTCCGCGATGTAGGAATTTCCGTTTCCATCGACGGCGACGCTTTGCGGAGCATCAAATCTCGCGATAGCGCCAGGCCCATCGATGCTGCCGGTGGAAGGGGACCCAGCAATCATCGTGAGAACGCCGTTCGTGATCGCTCGAATCGTGCCGTTTCCAGTGTCCGCGACGTAAATGCTTCCGTTGCCGGCGGCGACCCCGGCAGGCTGCGAAAATTGCAGCGCCAATGTCGTGACCACGCCGTCCGGCGCAATCATGCGAATGGCGTTATTGAACGAATCCGCCACATAAACGTTGGTCGCGGCATCGACCGCAATGGCACAAGGCGCATAAAACATCGCGTTGGTGCCCGTCGCGTTGACCAATCCAAAGTTGCCTGCTCCGCCTGCCAGGGTCGTCACCATGCCGGCCGGGGTAATCACGCGAATCGTATTATTCGCGGTGTCGGCCACGTAGAGATTGGTCGCGCTATCCAAGGCAAGTGCCCCGGGTTGGTAAAACGTCGCGCTTGCGATCGGCCCGTCGGCGCTTCCCGGACTTCCCGGCAAGCCGGCCAGTGTTGAGACGCCACCCCCCGGCGCAATGACACGAATCGTATCATTTCCATAATCGGCGACATAGACGTTCCCGGCGGCATCGACTGCGACCCCTTGGGGTTCGTTGAACAGCGCATTGGTTCCGTTGGCGTTGGCGGCGCCGGGAATTCCAGCGGAACCGGCCAGCGTTGAGACGCCGCCTCCAGGAGCGATGACGCGAATTGTGTCGTTACCGAAATCCGCTACGTAAATATTACCCGAACCGCTGACAGCGAGACCGGCGGGGTGGTTGAACAACGCATTGGTTCCATCGGCGCTGCCACTAAGCCCGGCTTGGCCGGCGATAGTCGTCACGATGCCGGCCGGGGTGATTTCGCGAATGGTGTTGTTGCCGGAATCGGACACGTAAAGATTGCTGGAGGTATCGAAGGCGATCCCTTGCGGACGATTAAACTGCGCGTTGGTGGACAAGCCGTCGCTTGCGCCGTGTCCGGCATAACCGGCCCACGTGGTGAATAAAAGCGGTTGCGCATCCGCCGCCACAGCGGCGAAACAAAGCAGGAAAAACCAGGCTTTCATGCGCGTCTTCAATTCCAATTAGGGAGATAAATGTTGCCGTACGATGCCGTGCCGCCGCGTCCGGCGACGGAGGCTTCAATGGTGTACGTGGCGCCGGGCTTTCGCTCCCGCAGATGCAGGATATAGACCCAATTGCTCGGGCCGCTTCCGGCGAATCCAGTATGCGCGTCCTCGCTAATCGGGGAACCGTTTTCGAGCAGCGTCACGGAATAAATCGAGAGGCCGTCCGCGCCGGATGTGTACCAGAAACTGACGTCGATCTCGCCTGTGGCGGGGACGTTCGTCGTGACATTCCATGTGAGCGTACCCGGGCTGGTCGAGATGAGCGATGGCGTCCAATTCCCCAGTTGGAAAATGTTCGTCGCATCGTAATTGACGCCCATTTGGCGCAGGCGCATTTCGTGCGTGACGAGGCGCTGGGCGAAATTGGTGTAATTTTTCATCGCCGCCTGCGTCCAGGTCAACTCGGCCGTCGCGCACAAGCGGGGGAAGGCGCGAAATTCGACGTTGGTTAGGGAGGGAAGATATTCTCCAAAAAGTATTCCCTCCGATCCGAGAATGTTGCTGGCGTACTGCGCCGGGAGATTGGTTGGAACCGGCTCATAATTGTAAGCGGCGTTGAGCGTTGTGTAGCCGGATTGCCCGAGCGGTTCCAGCGAGAGGTCGGTGGTCTGGTAATAATTATAATAGCATGATGCGTCTGGCGTCGTGACGACCTGTTGACCTGCTTCCGCGGCGGGCACGGTCCCGTTGGTCGCGCCCACCTCCCAGTCCATCAGCACCATATTGGTGAGTATTCCGCCGGCCTCGATTTCGGTCCATCCGACCATTTTGCGACCGCTGGCCTGGACGAAATTGGCCATGTTTGTCGAGAACCAATGCTGATATTGAATGACGGAATTTGAACCGTTGGGCGTGATTCCCAAGGTTGCCATTTCCTGTTCATCCGCAGGCGTGCGGTTCCATATCCACGAGGCGGCCACTACCTCGTCGCCGCCGGTATGAATGTACGGGCCGGGGAAAAGATCCATCACTTCGCTCAACACTTCCTGCAAAAACGAGTAGGTGCCTGGGGCGGCCAGACTGTAGAGGGAGATTTCGTAGTTGATGACGTCCATGCTGAAGGGCCCGTTGGTGCAGGCAAATTGCGGATAGGACGCAACGCCCGAGGTTGAGTGCGCGGGCATTTCAATTTCCGGGACGATGTTGATGTACCGTTGCTGGGCGTAAGCAACGATGTCGCGGATCTGGGCTTGTGTGTAAAAGCCGCCATACATGCCGTTGGTATTGTAATCGCCGCTGGAAAGCGGATTGAGGCCGTAGTCAATATTCGTCCGCCATGCGCCGACTTGTGTCAGCAATGGATACTCCATGATTTGAATGCGCCAGCCCTGGTCGTCCACCAAATGCCAGTGGAAGGTGTTGAGCTTGTGCAGCGCCATCACGTCCAGCAATTGCTTGATTTCGTCGGGCGTGTGGAAGTGGCGGGAAACATCGAGCATGCAGCCGCGCCATGGGAATCTTGGTTGATCCTGAATGTATGCGCAGGGGGCGGTCCATGCCACGCCGGTCACGGGATGCGGCGAGAGGATTTGCGGCGGGAGCATTTGTAAAAAGGTTTGGACGCCGTAGAAAACACCCGCAGCCGCGGGCGCCTGGATGAGCACGGAATCGGGCGCGACGGTAAGTTGGTAGCCTTCGGCGCCAAGGGCGGAATTGGTTGTGGACGTCGTCAATACGATTGCGCCTTTGACGGGCGCGGCGGTTGCGGTGGAACGCACGATGAATTGGCAGCCGGTGGATTTGAATAATAGCGCGGCCAGATATTGGGCGGTTTGCAGCGAGGGAGCGTCAGCGAGAATTCTTGTCGTGGCGCGGCCCGGGGCGATTGCGACGGGCAGACTGGGACACAGGGTGAAAAGGCCGGGACGAACTTGCGTGGTTTGCGGGAGCGGAATGATGCTCAAGGAGACGGGCAGGACAATCAGGTTGACGGTGTTGGTGGCGCCGGGGTTGCCGTTAAAGACGGCGGACAATGTGTGGGTGCCAGGATTTAATATCGTTCCGGCGGGCGGGGTGTAAGTGAAGGAGCCGGAGGCCGTCGTGGTGGCATTCAATTGATTGGAGCCAAGGGCGGTGCCGTATGTGATGGGCGCGGGAGTGGTCCAGGTAATGCCCCCGGCGTACAACGGGACTGCAAGCACCACACAAGCGAGAATGGCAACGACCTTGGACACGGAAGAGTTTATAGCGGTATCGCTTGAGGTTTGTAAAGTGTCTTTGTAAGTGAAAAATTCGCATAAATTCGTCTAAAAAACATTGCAAAATGCACGATTTCGTGGGAAAGTGGTGGTCATCGGACTAGCGACCCGATCCGTGTTTTGGCGGAGATTTTTGGCGATAAGGCGTCACATTTTCCGCCGGGCTGCTGTTTATTGGTAGAAAGAAAGCGCATGGACGACTGGCAACTTCTTGAACACTACGCGCACGAACATGCCGAAGAGGCGTTTCGCACGTTGGTCGAACGATATGCCGGGATGGTGTATCACGCCGCCCTCCGGCAGACCGGCAACCCCCATACGGCGGAGGAGGTGGCGCAACTCGCTTTGCTGTTTTGAATCTGGAACGTCAGACCGCCAATCGCCAGCGACACGAACAGGAGTTCCTTGCCATGCAGTCCACAATAGAACAAAACGATGCCGAGACCTGCTGGGACCTCATCGCGCCGCATTTGAATGACGCCTTGGACAAGGCTCTCGGCAACGGATCGGGAATTTGTCATGATTCGCTTCTTCGGCAACAGGAGCCATAAGGATGTTGCCGCGGCGCTTGCCGTCAGTGAAGAGGCGGCTCGGAAACGTATTTCGCGCGCCATCGAGAGGATGCGAGCGACATTTGCCCGCCGGGGCATCGTTGTGCCATCGGCGACTTTGGTCGCGGCGTTTGCCGCTCATGGCGCTCAGGCCGCGCCCGCCGATGTGGCTTCATCCTGGGCAAGTGTGGCCATGGCAAAAGTTGCAGCAGGAACCGGCACGACTTCAGCCGGTGGAATCCGTGCGCTTGTGACCACCGCAAAGGTCCCCAATTCAATCGTAGCAGCATTTGGACTGGTGGTGGTCGGTGTTGTCGCGTTTGCGATTTTCAAGTTCATTCCGCACGTCCCGCAAGCTGCGGCACCCCTTGCAAAGAACGTGGCCATGTCGGTTCGCACACCTGACGCGAGTGATTCATTGACGGGGTCGGTGGAAGCATTCAAGACTGCCGGGAATGCGGAAACCAAAGCCGTATCGGCGGCGGCTCTCGACAAGGTGAAAGCAGCTTTGCACGATCCCAATCCGACAGCGCTCTTTCCGGACTCTGTGATGCGGGAGGCTATTGACGGATTGGGCGACAAGAAGACAGCGGCCCTGCCGATACTCGAGGAAGCACTGAACGATGCGGATGCACAAATACGTGCGCGAGGTGACGGACGGCATTGGCATGTTAGGCTCCGAGGCCAAAGAAGCGGTTCCCCTTCTGATTGAAATGCTAAGTGCCGGCGGGTTGGGGAAAGCTGATTCGCGGACGATGTATGAAGATGAGCCACTTGCGCACCGCGGCCACGCGGCCTTTGCAGGCCAGTACGGAATTAGAGCGAATGGCTTGATTCTCTACACGTTGGGACAAATCGGACCTTCGCCGGAAATTTTGCCTCAGTTGACCAGGATCATTAAGGAGAATCCGTCTGCATGTAACATCGTGGCCGCTACATTCAAGACGTTCTCCAACAAACATCATGGAGTGTTGGGAGGGGACTGGTTGTGGTCCATTGCTGACGGAAATTCAAAGTCCCTCAACAATGCCTTTAGTCCGTTGCTGCGAGACCCGAATCCGGAAGTGCGGCGTACCGCCGCAAGGGCGCTGGTGTATGCGCTCGGCGCCGAAGCTAACGCCGGTGTTTTTCCAGTGGCGATGGAATTATTAAGGTCTGGCTCTGCGACTCGAAGGGCTGTTAATGTTGGAAGATGCGGCCGTAGATCGAAACCCCAATCAAGAGATTGCGTATGAAAAACCGGGGTTACTACCTAGTCAGCGGTATAGACTACACTTTCGGCCAAAAAGAACGAAGCGACCAGGATTGCGTCCTTGCTGATATTGATTAAGTCCTGCTCGACCCGCGCGCGCAGGGATTCGTTCTTCTTGAGCGGTTTCTTGGATA
>DATAXU010000052.1:0-17178 GCA_036272955.1 Verrucomicrobiia bacterium | reverse complement strand
AAGTGGTGCCAGCGAGTGGAATCGAACCACTGACCTCGGGCTTATGAGTCCCACGCTCTAACCAACTGAGCTACGCTGGCTTCGTCGCTATATTTCGCGGAGTTTTGCCCCGGTGTCAAATTTGATTTCATTCCGATTTCCCAATTCCAACGGCCTGACGCAGTTCTTTGAGGCCAATTTCACGAAGCCGCTTTTCCAATCCGCGCACGATTTCCTTCACCACGCCCGGCCCGCGATAAACCAGGGCGGTGTAAATTTGAACCAGGGACGCGCCCGCCGTGATTTTTTCCCAGGCATCGGCCGCGTCGAAAATTCCGCCGACGCCAATGATCGGCAACGCGCCGCCAGTCTGCCGGTGGATGTGACGAATCACTTCGGTGCTTCGCTCGCGCAAGGGCCGCCCGCTCACGCCGCCCGGTTTTTCATACGCCACTTGTGACTGGCGGTCGGTCGTTTGCGGCCGAGTGATGGTGGTGTTCGTGGCGACGATGCCCGCCAGCTTTCGCGCCTTCGCCAATGCCAGGATGTCGTCGAGCGCATCGAACGAAAGGTCCGGCGCCACTTTCACCAGAATCGGGACCGGGGCGGCGCCGGGATTGTTTTCCTGCAAAGCGGCGAGGATTTCGTCCAGCGCGGATTTGTCCTGAAGCTGGCGCAGATTTGGGGTGTTGGGCGAACTGACATTGACGACAACAAAATCGACCCGCTGACGAAGCAGGCGAAAAGAATTGGCGTAGTCTTCGGCGGCGATTTCGAGCGGAGCGATTTTGGACTTCCCAATGTTGACGCCGACCGGATGGCTGGGCCAGCGGCCTTCCTCCCTCCATTTCTTCAGCGTGTCGGCGAACGCGGCCGCGCCGGGATTGTTGAAACCCATGCTGTTGACAATCGCTTCATCCGCAACGGCCCGAAAGAGGCGGGGCCGGGGGTTGCCCGGTTGCGGATGCCACGTCACTCCCCCCAACTCGGAAAAACCGAAACCCAACGCAAACCACGCCGGAACGGCTTCGGCCATTTTGTCCATTCCAGCGGCCAGGCCGACAGGATTTGGAAATCGCAGCCCGAAGAGTTCGATGGGCAACTCCGGGGCGCCGTAAAATGTTGAAGCGAGATCGCGAAGAAAAGCGTTTCGGCTCACGCGTCCGAGAGCGCTGAGAGTGCGATGGTGTATTTCCTCGGCTTCCTGAGCGAAGAGAACAGGACGGGCGATGGCGCGGTAAAGCCAGCTCACCGCTTGCCCTACGCCACGACGGCTTTTGCTTCGCCAAATTGCTGCCGGGCGTGCGGCAACAAATTGTTATAAGTAGCCAGGGCGAGCAACGGCCAACTGTTCCGGTACATATCGTACTTGAGGTAAAAGACGCGCGGAAAGCCGGTGCCCGTGGCCTCGTCCTCATTCCAGGAGCCATCGGGGTTCTGCATGCGAATGAGGTATTCGATGCCGTCCTGAATGCTTGAGCGTGTGGCGTCGTCGAACGCGCACAGGCCCATCAAAGCCCATGCGGTTTGGGATGCGGTGCTGTTGCCCTGTCCTTTGAAGACCGGGTCGTCATAAGTGTTGCAGCGTTCGCCCCAGCCGCCGTCTTCGCGCTGGACGCTTTCGAGCCAGTCGCGGGCCTTGAGGATCCAGGGCTGGTGCATATCGATGCCCAGGGCGCGAAGGCCGCGGAGGACCTGCCAGGTCCCATAAATATAGTTGACTCCCCACCGGCCATACCAGGACCCGTCCTCCTCCTGGTGTTCCCGGATGAATTCCAGGGCCTTGGCGACCTGCGGATTGTCCACGCTGAAATTCTCGTAACCCAAAAGCTCCAGGATGCGGGCGGTAATGTCCGCGCACTCGGGATCAAGCATGGCGTTATGATCGGCGAAGGGCACTTTTTCCAGGATGCTCTTGGTGCAATCCTTGTCGAAGGAAGCCCAGCCGCCGTCCTTGCATTGAAAGGTCAGCATCCAATCGAGGCCGCGTTTGAAGGCGGCATCGCGACGGGGAGGGTTGGCGGTGGGCACCTTGCGCAAAGCCAGGAGCACCATCGCGGTGTCGTCCACGTCGGGATTCCACTTGTTATTGAATTCAAAAACCCATCCGCTCGGCTCGACATTGGTGGGATTCTTATAATGCCAATCCCCGCGGAAACGGACCTCGCGGTTGATGAGCCAATCGCAGCACTTGGTCAAAGCAGGATGGTCGCTCGGAAGGCCCGATTCGTGCAGGGCGATGGTAACGATCGCCGTGTCCCAAACCGGCGACGTGCAAGGCTCAATGCGAACGCTGTGATCCGTCTCATGCTGAAGCTTTTTCAATTCCCTCTCGCATTGCAGGATGAGCGCGTCGTCATTCGGATAACCCAATGCTTTAAGGGCGATCATGGAGTTGAGCACGCCGGGGAAAATGGCGGCCAGGCCATCGGTGCCTTCAAATCGCTGAATCATCCACTCCTCCGCCTTTTTCAAGGCGCGTTTGCGGAACGGGTGAATGTTGAACCGGGCAAAAAGTTCGGCGAATTTGTGAAGGCGATCCAGCTCAATGAAAAAGTTGCGCCAGGTGAATTTCTGCGGATCGCGGGCCAGCAGCAGATCACGCTCGTGAAAACCAAGGGGATAAAGCTCATCCAGCGAGACCTTGAGTTTGCGAGTGGGCTTGAAGTGGTTGATGATTGAAAGCGGCACCAGCATGGAGCGGCTCCACGAACTCATGTCGTTGAAATTCACGTAAAACCACTTGCCGATAAGGATGACTTCGCAAGGGATGGTCGGCACGTGGCTCCACGAGAGCAGGCCAAATAAGGCGAGGTAAAGTTTGGAAAAGGTATTGAGGCGCGGCACGCCCCCAAGGCTCAAGGCGGTTTGCCGGGCGCGCAGCATCCGGGGATCGGTCATCGGGACTCCCCCCAGTTTGAGGGCGAGGTAGGCCTTGACCGTGGCATTGACCTCCGCCGGCCCGCCCGGATAAATGCTCCACCCGCCAGTGGGCGATTGGAGGGAAAGGATGTGATTGACGGCTTTGCGCTGCCATTTTTCATCCACGGAGCCATTCCAGTGGTGATAGGCGATCAAGTCGGCCGCCAGGGTGCAATCCACAATCAGTTCACCCACCCAATAGCCTTCCGGCTTTTGGGCGCGCAAAAGAAACTCCTGCGACCGCTGGATGGCGGTTTGGAGTTCCGGCAAAGTAAAGGAGTCAAAATCGGACGCCCTGGGCGCCGTGAATCCCTGCCCTTCGTCACAAATATTCACTGACACGCACCTTAATTTGCATCGGATATTCAGCCTGTAAAGGATTTTTCTCGCCGCCGCCACCGGCCCATTCCTGAAACGCAGCCTCCGGCTCGGCGGAAAAAGTCCGGACGACATCCCGCCACGGAAAACGCACGGAATTGGCGTGAAGTGCATGGTTGGCCAGGCGCAATTGGCCCCAATCGTTCGGGGTCAGGCGGTTTTGCACCAGCGCCAGATAATAATCCTCATTGCTGCCATAAAGCTTGTCACCCACGATCGGATGTCCGATGGCGGCGAGATGAATGCGGATTTGATGCTTGCGCCCCGTCCGAGGTTTGAGCCGAACCCGCGTAAAATCCGCATTGTCGCGTCGAAAACGCCGTTCGACCCGGAATTCGGTCTGGGCGGCCGCGCCATCGGGTCGGACGCAGTCCTTAATGGCGATCTGGCTCTTCTCGTCTTTACCCAGGGCAAGATCAATCACCCCCTCCTCCGGGGCTACGGTTCCATGGACCACGGCGATGTATTCCTTTTCCACCGCGCGATTCTCCCAGATTTTCCCCAGCAACCGCGCCGAGGCGGCGTTTTTGGCAACGACCGTCACGCCACTGGTTTCGCGATCCAGCCGGTTAACCAGGCTGGCCGTGCTCCCCAAATGGAGCCGGACCCGGCTAATGAGGCTGGACAAAGGGCCAGCCTTGGTCGGATGACACACCAGGCCCGCTGGTTTATTCAAAACCAGCAGGTTGTCATCCTCAAAAACAATGTCCAACAGGGGCGTCATGTGGGTTTGACCCTTTATTAGCCTTTATTAGCCTTGATTAACCCTGACCGACCTTGACCAGACTGGCAAGGCTTCCATCGCCGAGGCGCAAGCCGGCAAACTGACGATTTCTCGCACCTTTCCGGTAATCTTTCAGCCGACCAGGCGCCTGGCTTCATCCATGAGCGGATTCTCGAAGGCGCTGGCATAAGCATCGAGGACGGACGCTTTGAGGCGCAACTGTCGTCCGGTATTCCGCCAGTTGGAAACCGCAACAAAAACCTCCGCGAGAATCTTCCTGGACTCGTCGGGCTTGATACCAAAGCGCCCGGCAACCGCGAGAGCGCCGCCAATGGTCGGCTCCGCCTGATCGTCAGAGATGCCGGTTTTCGTCGTGCGCGCGCGGTCTATTTCCGGTGTCGGATTCAGGTCGTAGGCGGGCGATAGCGACCAGCACCCTGCTTTGTGCATCAGGAAACCGTGGTTGCGAAGATGGTCGTCATAGTTGCTGGCCAGGAGCGAGAAGACAAGGCGGCGCCATAACTCGCGAAGGTCTCCTGGAACATCGTTGCCGAACCGCCGAATGCCATCGGCCAGAAGGGTGTAAGCGCCCGGTTCGTCGCGGGGCAAGCCGAGCAAAGTTGCCGCCGAAATGAATGGGATGCGATTTTTGCCGGCACGATCAAAACGGGTGATGACCGCGACGCCATGGCCACCCACAGGCACCAGTCGATGTTCGGCGACCTGTATGCCCGCCAATCGCGCCAGTGTAAGGGCCAGGATTTCCCCCGCCGCAATGTCGCGGGCATCGTCGGGTTTCGGAAACTTCGCAATGGCGAGCCGGTTGTCAGACAGGCTGACCGCGGCTTTCGGACGAGCGCCGCCCAGGGGCGAGCCGGCGCCAAGAAGGAAACGCAGGTCTTGGGCGGTTTCCGTTTCGGTATGAATTGCGTCCGTCGCGCGAAGAAGAGCATTCAGGCGCACCAAGGGTGGGAGCTTTCCGCTCGCAGGCGCAAGGAAAGGCGCGCCGGCATTGAGCCGAAAACGCAAGGCGCCGATGCGCGACGAATCGTCAAGCGCAAGCACGTAGTCGATATCCCGGTACGGCTTTTTGGTGAGAACCTTCTTCCGAACAGCCCGCTCTATCAAAATTCGGCCCCAGCGATCAGGCCCACAGTCCTGCATGGCCCCAAACAGCGTCTTGCCATGATGCGGGCCTCGATTCAGTGGAAGCGAGGCGGGGTCAATGGCGAAGGCGTCGCCGCGTCGAAGCCATTCCGGCGCATACTCGAACGAGACGAAGGGGCCGGACTCACCCGGATGGAGCCTCCCAACGAGATGGGTCTGCCCTTGCCAATCAATATGAACTTCCAGGCTCATGGGCGAGAACGGCGGATGCGCTTCGGCAGGCGGCGCTCGTCGAGGGCGAGGGCGATTTCGTCGCTCGCGGGCGCGGCGAGATTCGCCAGCCGCTCGTGCAAATTGAGGATGAACGTTGCCGTTGCCATGGTGCCAAGCGCCACCGCAGGGTCGCCGCGCTCAAGCCGCCAGAGTGTATCGCGGCTGACAAACAGTCGGCCCGCCATATCGCTTGTGGAAATACCGCGCTTGCGCCGGGCCAGCGCGAGGTCGCGGCCCAGCTTGCGAAGCGCATGGGTGGCCGCCAGCGGAATGGAGCTTTCATTCGGCATGAATATAAAGTCCGGTAAGTCTGACGTTATGTCAATAAGTGTCTGGTTTATCAGACGTTTGGTTGGCGGGCGTAAATTCTTGGACGCCGCGCGATGAATGATTACGATCCTCGTAAGTTATGAAAAGCCGGGTTGTCAATTCATTCACTGTAATCTTAACGATGTTCTGTATCTCCGCTTTGGGGAACGGGCTGGCTGTGAGGACGGAGGCCAACGTCATGACGGAATTGACGTTCACGGCGAAAAATTCTTATAGCGATCCGTTTAACCAAGTTGTCCTCGACGTAGTATTCGCCGACCCCGCCGGTCATGTGTTGCGCGTGCCGGCATTTTGGGATGGCGGCAATGTGTGGAAGGCGCGCTACGCGTCTCCGTTGATTGGAACTCACGTGTTTCGCAGCGAATGTTCGGCACAGTCGGACGCGGGATTAAATGGCGTGGCCGGGACGGTGGACGTCGGCGCTTATCGCGGCAACAACCCGCTTTATCAACACGGCCCGGTCCAGGTGGCTCCGGACCATCGCTACCTCGAATATTGGGACGGCACGCCCTTCTTCTGGCTGGGGGACACGTGGTGGATGGGCCTGACGCATCGGCTCCATTGGCCGGATGAATTTCAGGAATTGACCGCCGACCGGAAGGCCAAGGGTTTTAATGTCATTCAAATTGTCGCCGGGCTTTACCCGGACATGTTCCCGTTCGATCCTCGCGGCGCCAACGAAGCGGGCTTTCCCTGGGAAACCAATTATTCGAGCATCCGACCGGCTTACTTCGACGCCGCGGACCGCCGCCTGCTCTATTTGGTGGACCAGGGCTTTACGCCGTGCATCGTGGGCGCCTGGGGATATTTCATGCCGTGGATGGGCGTGGAGAAAATGAAGGCCCACTGGCGTTATCTCATTGGACGCTACGGCGCGTTGCCGGTGGTTTGGTGCGCGGCGGGTGAAGCGAATCTCCCGTGGTACCTCGCGCCGGGGTTCCCGTACGACGACCGAAATCAAGTGCGCGATTGGACCGAAGTGATGCGTTACATCCGCGCGACCGACCCGTGGCATCGGCCCCTGACGGTGCATCCGACGGGCATCGGGCCATTGACCTCGCGCCACGCCACGGACGATTCCTCGTTGCTGGATCTTGACATGCTGCAAACCCCGCACGGCAAGTTGAACGCCGTCGCGCCGACGGTGAAAACGGTGCGGGCATCCTACAAAGCCGAGCCGGTCATGCCGGTCATCGATGGCGAAGCAAGCTACGAAATGCTGGGCGACAATCTGCCCACGGAATGGACGCGCCGGATGTTCTGGCTTTGTCTGATGAATGGAGCGGCGGGCCACACGTACGGGGCGAACGGGATATGGCAATGCAATCGCCCCGGCGACCCGCATGGCGCCTCTCCTCACGGCGGGAATTACGGGAAAATTCCGTGGAACGTCGCGATGCACCTGCCCGGTTCCGAGCAGGTTGGTTTTGGGAAGCGATTTTTCGAGCAATTCGCGTGGCAGGATTTTCGTCCGCATCCGGAGTGGGTGCGCTACCTGGACGGAAAGAATGACGATGTGCAAGGGCCGCAAGCGACGGGGATTCCTGGAAAAGTGCAGATTTTCTACGCGCCAAAACCGGAGCCGATCGAAATAAAGGATTTGGACATGCTGGCTGATTATTCGATGGAATATTTTGACGTTGTCACAGGGATGACGACGCCCCCGGTGACAATTCAAAGCGACACAAACGGAAACTGGACTTGCTCGCCTCCCGGAGGAATCGATCACGATTGGGTAGTCGTCCTGACTGGGTTGAAACGTTAGGAGAGTTATTTGCGAACACGAACTAAGCCGCGAAAATCCGGCGGACGCGGGTTCTTCCGAACCCTCACCACGGTGGTCTATGCCTTCTTGTGCGTGGCGCTGGTCGGGTTTTTTGCGTGGATTTGGTGGCGGCCCGATTCCGGCGTGAAGACCTCGCCCGCCGCGCCGCCAACGCCGCGAACGCCTGTCGTAACGGCAGCGCCATTACCCCGCCCCGCGCCCACGCCTCCGCCAACCTCCCCTGAGACGCGGCCAGTTGAAACCATTTTGGAAGCTCAAATCGCGCTCGCGCGCCAAGGCATTTCGTCGGGTTCGATCGACGGCGTCGCCGGTTCCCAGACGAGTGCCGCTCTGATCGCCTTCCAAAAAAAGCGCGGCATCGCTCCCAGCGGCGTATTGGATGATTCGACCAAGGCGCTTCTGCTGATCGAAAAGCCCGCAATGACACAGTACACCGTGACCAGCGAGGATTTGGCCCGGCTCATGGTGCTTCCCAAAACGTGGCTCGGCAAATCCGAACAGACACGCCTGGATTTCGGGAATATTTTGGAGCTGCTCGGCGAAAAGACATTTTCAAACCCGCAATTGATCCGCGAGCTGAATCCCAATTTGAACTGGAACCAGATTACCAACGGCACGCAAGTGACGGTGCCGCGAGTGGCGTATCCTCCCGTGGACGACAAAGCGGCGTTCATTAAAATCTCGCTGCAACAGTGCATCCTGGAAGCGTTTGATTCCCAGAGCAACCTGCTCGTGCATTTTCCGTGCAGCATCGGACGCCTCGCGGCGAAGCGGCCCGTGGGTGAATTGCGCGTGACGACCATCGCCCTCGACCCCAACTACACATTTGATCCCGCCGTTTTTCCCGAATCGCCGGAGGCCCAGGAAATTGGCCGAAAGCTGATCATTCCGCCCGGGCCAAACAATCCTGTGGGCGTGGTGTGGATTGGCCTGGACCGTCCCGGTTACGGCATCCACGGAACGCCCGCGCCGGAGCAGGTGGGCCGCACGGAATCGCACGGCTGCTTTCGTCTCGCCAACTGGAACGCGCGCTACCTGGCCGATCTCGTCTGGATCGGCATCACGGTCATTGTGGAGTGATTGCCTAAACCGAATTTTTGCGGCAATCTGATGGCGACCATGAGCAAATCCCGGATCATTTTATTGGTGTTGTTGCTGCCCGTCGCGGCGTTTGCGCAGGGCAATGACACTACGGTCGGCCTTCCGGATTTGGTTCAAGGCGCGCAACAGTGGGCGCAGGAGAATCTCGACACAAACATCCTCAACGCCCTCCCCGATGCGAACGACCCGGCCGTGCAGAAATTCCTGCGCGAAATCCAGCGCCGTTTTCAGGGCGATTACGTGGTGGACCTTGCGGGATTAAAACAGACCGCGCACACGCTTCTTCCCTGGCTCCAAAGCACCGAGGAAACACAGCCTTACGCCGCGTGGCTCGCCGCGCAAATGGATTATTTTGACGTCGCGGACCAAATCCGCCTCACGATTCCCGCCCCGCAAATTGAAACCAACCAGCCCGCGCCGCCGCCCGCAAACCCGCCGCCCCGAATCGAACGCCGCATTTGGGTCAGGGAAACTTCCGGGCGTCCATGGCCCGCCGCCGCGAAAGATTACGTTCCGGTGTTGAAGCCGATTTTTTCCAGCCGCAAGGTCCCGCCGGAACTGGTCTGGATGGCGGAGGTGGAATCTTCATTTGACCGGCGCGCCAAAAGCCCGGCTGGGGCGGCGGGCCTGTTTCAATTGATGCCGGACACCGCGAAACGATTCGGACTTTCCCTCTGGCCGCGCGACCAGCGTTTCCAAACCGAACCCAGCGCGAACGCCTCCGCCGAATACCTGAAATATCTATACGGCCATTTCCACGACTGGCGTCTGACCTTGGCCGCCTACAATTCGGGGGAGGGCACCGTGCAAAAGCTTTTGAACCGCTACAAAGCGCGAAAATACGACGACATCGCCAAACATCTGCCCGCGGAAACCCAAATGTACGTGCCGCGGATCGAAGCCGTCGTTTTGCAGCGTGAAGGGGCGAGGCTGGAACGCCTTCCCGCTCCGCAAATTTGAATTTAAAAGTGGCCGAAAATCGTATGGAAATATGATTGGCGTCCGGGGACGGTTATGCCAGATTATCTCCCATGGCCATCGCTGATCGCCTTCAGCACTGCAACCGCCGCGCTTTTTTGCGCCTCGGGGCGACATTGGCCGCCACCGCGCCTCTGGCCGGCTTGTCGCGCGCCTTCGGCGAATCAAATCCCCTTTCGAGCGATGCCCGTTCCAAAGCGACCGTCGCCATCGTTTCGTGCAAGACATACGGGCCTGAAGTCAAAGGCGCCCTTCGAAAATGTTTCGATTTGACGGGTGGTGTCGAAAATCTCGTCCGCGGCAAAACCGTCACTGTCAAAATAAATTTGACCGGCTCCGACTTCACGCGCTTTCTTGGGAAACCGGTGGGCGAAACATTCATGACGCACAACGCCACGGTCTCGGCGCTGCTGGCATTGCTGTTCGACGCCGGCGCGAAGCGCGTGCGCCTGGTGGAATCCACCCAAAGCCAGGAGGACCTGAAATCGACCCTCGCCACCGCCGGCTGGGACGTCAACGCCCTGACCGCCCTGGGCAATGTCGAATACGAAAACACCCGCAACCTCGGCGCCGCCAAATCCTACAGCACCTTGCGCGTTCCCTTTGGCGGTTACATGTTTTCCTCCTTTGACTTCAACCATTCCTATCACGATACCGACGTAATGGTTTCGCTGGCGAAGCTCAAACGTCATCTCACCGCTGGCGTGACTCTCTCGATGAAGAACCAGTTCGGCCTGACGCCGAATTCCCTTTACGGTTCCGAAGCCGGCAGTGAAAAAGCCATCGAAGGCCGCGTCCCGCTTCACAATCCTGTCGGCTACGAAAAGCTCAAATTGCCCGGCATCAAACCCCAGGTTCCGTATCACGATCCCTTTTCCCGCGTGCCGCGCATCGTCGTCGATGTCTGTGCCGCGCGGCCAATCGACCTTGCGATCGTCGATGGGATTTCGGCAATGACCGGCGGCGAAGGCCCCTGGTGCGCCAATGCCACCGTCATCAAAGCGACGACTCCCGGCGTTTTGATTGCCGGGCTGAATCCCGTTTCCACCGATGCCGTCGCCACAGCCGTCATGGGCTACGACCCTCGCTCCGCGCGGGGCACGCGCCCCTTCGAATATTGCGACAACCACCTTTTGCTCGCCGAGCAGGCCGGCCTTGGAAGCGCCGACCTCTCGCGCATCGATGTTCGCGGCATGACAGTTGCCGACGCCCGGTATTCCTATGACTGACTCCGAAGATGAAGGTAGGAACCTTCATCTCGCCGTTGAGATCGGCGGCACCAAGCTCCAACTCTTTACCGGTAACCGCCGCGCGCAAATCCTCGAGCGAATTCGTCTTGACGTCGATCCCCGCGCCGGCGCCGCCGGCATTCGTTCGCAACTCGCGCAGGCCGTCCCCAAGTTGGCTCAACGAATAAAACCCATGGCGACGGGCGTTGGTTTTGGCGGTCCTGTGGATTGGAAAACCGGCCAAATTTGTTGTTCGCACCAGGTGGAAGGCTGGTCCGATTTTCCAATCGCGTCCTGGCTCTCGGAATTGACCGGCGCCCCCGTCTTTGTCGATAACGACGCCAACATCGGCGCCCTGGGAGAAGCCCTCCACGGCGCCGGCGCCGGTTTTGATCCGGTATTCTACGTGACACTGGGCAGCGGTGTCGGCGGCGGACTGGTCACAAAACAAAAAATATATCACGGCGCGCGTCCCGGCGAATCGGAGATCGGCCACATCCGCCTGGATCGTGCCGGACTGCGCGTTGAAGACCAATGCTCCGGCTGGGCCGTTGATGCGAAACTGCGCGCCGCCGCCGCAAAAAATCCTCAAAGCCCGCTGGCCCGTTGCATCGGAGGCGCCGTGCGTGGCGAAGCGAAATTTCTCAACGCCGCGCTGTCGCAAAACGACCCCACCGCCCGGTCAATCCTCGACGAAACCGCGCAGGACCTCGCCTTCGCCCTCTCCCACGTCGTGCATTTATTCCACCCGCAAATCATCGTGCTCGGCGGCGGGCTGGCATTGGTTGGCGAACCATTGCGTTTCGCGGTGGAAAACGCCTTGTGCCCGCACATCATGGAAGCCTTTGCCCCCGGCCCAAAAATCGCGCTCGCACAATTAGCCGAGGACGCCGTCCCGTGCGGCGCCTTGGAGCTGGCGATTTCCGAACATTAACCTTGGCGCGCATGTCGTCGGGAACCATCTCGCTCGAACCGATGTCAGCGGAGGAAATAAATGACTGTCCGCGAATTTGACACAAATGCCGAATCTCTATTGATAGGCTTGCGGTAGTGAACACCTGCGTCGCAGGTGGCGCGGGTTTTTTCAGGTTGGTTCACTAACCCTCGCCCGATGCTAAGAATCCAACCATTGGATTTCCCGTCGGAGTTTTGGACGTTCTTTTGCGTATTTCTCACTTCCAAATCCAATGGATGGAAGTAAGAGACCCCTTGTAGTTTTCACACAGACTCTTAGACTGTTTCGATGAAACAATGGATATCCGACTACGTGGCCGCTCAAAAAGCCGCGCTGGACTCCATTCCCGCCGCGAAGGTCTCCCGGCTGATTGAATTGCTTCGCGACGCCCTTCACAAGAATCGCCACATCTTCGTTTTCGGCAATGGCGGCAGCGCCTCCAACGCCTCCCATTTCGTCACCGATCTGGGCAAAGGCTCCTCCGACAAAGTCGGCCGCCGCTTCCGTTGTCTTTCCCTCAACGACAACGTCAGTTGGATGACCGCCGTCGGCAACGATTACGCCTACGAGGACATCTTCGTCCGGCAATTGGAAAATTACGGCCAGAAAGGCGACGTCGTCCTGGCCCTCAGCGTCAGCGGCAGTTCGCCCAATGTCGTCAAGGCCATCGAATGGGCCAACCAAAACGGTTTGGAGACCATCGCCCTGGTCGGCGCCAAGCGCGGGGGCATCGGCAAAATCGCGCAACATGTGATCGCGATTGATTCCACCCATTATGGCCGCGTGGAAGACGCCCAGATGGCCATCTGCCACATGCTTTGCTACGCATTCATCGAGAACCCCGATTGGGGGAAAGCGTGAGTCGCCGGCCATGCCCGCCACGGAACAGATTCGCAAAAAACTCGGCGAGATGTCGCACAAGCCGGGCATTTATCTGATGAAGGACAGGTTCGGGACGGTCATTTACGTCGGCAAGGCCCGCGATCTTCGCAAGCGCGTCAGCACCTACTTTCATCCCTCGCGCCGAATGGGCTGGGACCTAAAGTTCAACGCCCTGATCGAAGCCGTCCACGACCTTGACACCTACATCGTCCGCAGCGAACCCGAGGCGCTGTTGCTCGAAGGCAAATTAATCAAGGAATACCAGCCGCGTTACAACATCAGCTTTCGCGATGACAAACGCTTCCTGCTCATCAAGGTCAACCTCAACGACCCGATCCCCCGCTTCATGCTCGCCCGTTTGAGACAGGACGACGGCGCCCGATATTTTGGCCCGTTCGCGCATTCCTCCTCCGCGCGGCACACGCTGACGCTCGCCCGCCGCAAATTCAATTTGCGCGGCTGCCGCCCATTGACGCCCGGCGAGGAAGACTACAAACACTGCCTCTACGGCCACCTCAAATACTGCACCGCCCCGTGCATCGGCAATATTTCCCGCGATGATTACCGCCAGCAAGTCGTCGCCGCGTGCGAATTTTTGGCCGGCCAAACCGGTGAAATGGAACGCGAGCTGGAAGAGCAAATGAAAAAAGCCGCCGCCGCCGAGGACTTTGAAAAAGCCGCCCAGTTCCGCGACGCCCTCAATGACCTCCGCCGCACGACGCTGAAAACAAAAAAATTCCCGCGCGTCCCCTACAACCTCCCGCTGGCCCTCGACCCGGTCCGCGACGTCGCCGAACTTTCGCAGGCGCTCAACCTCCCCGCCAGCCCCGCGCGCATCGAAGGCTTCGACATTTCGAACATCAGTTCCACATTCGCAGTGGCGTCTCTCGTCAGCTTTCACGACGGCAGGCCCGACCGCTCCAATTACCGCCGGTTCCGCATGAAAACGGTGACCGGCCAGGACGATTTCGCCTGCATTGCGGAAGCCGTGCGCCGCCGCTATTCCCGCGTCTTGCTGGAGCAGGGGCCATTGCCGGATTTAATTTTAATTGACGGCGGCAAGGGCCAACTCAATGCCGCCGTGGGGGAATTGGCGCAATTGAGCCTGCAACGGATTCCCATTATCGGACTCGCCAAGGAATTCGAGGAAATCTACCGGCCCGGCGAAAGCGAGCCGCTTCGCTTGAGTCATGATTCCGGCGCGCTCAAACTATTGCAGCGCGTGCGTGACGAATCGCACCGTTTCGCCAATACTTATAACGCCCAGCTTCGCCTGAAAAAAATTTCGGAAAGCATCCTGGACGAATTTCCGGGCATCGGCCAGCAACGCAAGGCCGCGCTGCTCAAAAAATTCGGTTCCGTCCAGCGCCTGCGCATCGCGACAATTGAAGATATCGCCGCGGTCCCCGGTTTTGGCGGAAAGGCCGCGGGCGAATTGAAAGCGTTTCTGGAAGCGCGCCCGTCCAAACCGGCGTTGACCTGATTTATCCATGAAAAAAATGCAGATGTTGTTTCGCGGCCCGATCGTCGCCGCGCTTGTGGTTCTGTCGGGATGTTCCGGCCCCCAACCCTCCACGCGTGTGGTTTTTCCAGACGCGGCGATCAATGGCCGAAAGGCGCACATGTTGTTGGACACCGGTTCCTCTTCCACCGTGCTTTTCGATGCCGGCGCAAAACGCCTCGGCCTCAAACCCACCGGCTTTACCGACCCGGTCCCGGTAAGCGCCAATGGAGAAAACTTCACCGCGCCGATTCCCACCTTCCGTTTTCACGCCCAATGGTATTACCGCCTTGCGTTCGTCAGGGCGCGGATTGCGTCCGACGGCCTGATTGGCTGGCCCGAAATCCGGGACAACATCCTGGTCTTCGACGCCGATAACCGAACTGTCCGCGCCGTGGACAAACTCCCCCCGGAAACCGCCGGCTGGCTGAAATTGCGAGTCATACCAGACCGATGGCTCCTGCTGGAAATTCCGTTGGACAACGGCGGCACCGGCGTGATGGAAGTGGACACCGGATCATTCTGGGCAGTCGAAATGACGCCCGACGAGTGGAAAAAGTGGAAGTCCGATCATCCCAAGGCGGCCCTCACCGCTCATTGGGGCGGCATCGCCTCCTTCGGCATCAGCAGGTTTCAAGTAGCGTGGGCAAACGACGTCAAAATGGGCGCGCTACGCCTGACCGATGTGCCCGTCCAGGACATGCCGGAATCCCTGGGCAGCTTCCTCCAGAACGAAGCGCCGCAGGCCAAAGCCGAATGGGCGATCGGAATGTATGCCCTTATGCGCATGGATTTGATCGTCGATGGAAAAAATGGCTGGGCATATGTGCATCCCCGTTCGGGACCCGGCCCCACCTACCCCGGCGTCAAACGTCCGGGTCTCACAAACGTGGCGAGCATCCGGAACGGCAGCGTAAATTGGACTGTCGCGGACAACGTGCGATTGAGCGGCGACAACCTATTCGTTTGTTCCGGCGAATACAAATGGAGCAAAAATGATTTAGCCGGCGCGATGGCCGATTACACTCACGCCCTCGAACTCAACCCAAAAAACGCCGAAGCCTGTTCCGACCGCGGCGATCTCCGCGCCTTCCAGGGCGACGAAGAAGGCGCAATCGCCGACTGCACCCATTCCCTCGAACTCGATCCGACCGATGCCTACGCCTACTCCCGGCGCGGCGCCGCCCGAGTCCTCCGCGGCGATTTCTCCGCCGCCCTCTCCGACTTCAACAAAACCATCGAGCTACGCCCCGAGGATTCCGACTACGAGCGCCTCTATCGCCAGACACTATTAATGCGATTGGCTCGAACGCCCGACGATTTGACAAATCCATCCATCCCCTGGAAAGGACGCTGGACAAAAACCATCGGCCTATATCTGGCCGGCAAACTGGATGAGAAAGCATTGCTCGCCGCCGCAAAAAAGAGCGACGTCGAACCCGTCGGCGGCCAAAAATGCGAAGCGTATTATTATATTGGAATGATGCACTTGAGCAAAGGCGACAAATCCGCCGCCCGCGCCTCCTTCCACGCCGCCCGCGCCCTGGTGCTCAACGACTACGACGAGTACCGCTTCGCCGGCGCCGAATTAGCGCGTCTGGATGCGCTCGCAAGCCGCCTTCGCTGAAGGCGGCTTGCCGCGCCGTAGCCCTGGCGAAGGCGGGGGGGGAGCCCGTAAACATTGGACATTTCCGCATTCGTCCTTTTAACATCCGGTCACCTGATTTCCATGTCGAAGTTTCATCCAGCAATTGAATCGATGCGTCTGGAAGCAGCCAAAATGGTTGAACGGCTGTATTCCCCACTGGTTGCCCAACTCCACTTCACGCCGGAACAAAGCCAGGAGTTTTACGGAGTTTTACTGGACAACAAGATGAACGGCATCGCCCAGAAATCAGAGCTTCTTTCCCATGGCGATATTGGTAGGATGAGCAGAACCGTCGCGGATTTCCAAAAGGAGATGAACGCCAGCCTGCAAACTTTGCTCGGCGAAGCCAATTTTGCGCAATTCCAGGAATATCAGGCAGGCGTTGGCGACCGGGGCGCGCTGGAGCTGATGAAAATTGACTTTGCGCAGAACCCGCTCACCGACGAACAGCAACAACAACTTCTGAAGGCGATGAAAGCGGCCCGGAAGACGGCCGGAATCCCCGTCACGCACAGGGATGCTGAATTCAGCATTGCCGACACCAACGACGTGATAACCCAAAAGCTGATGCGTCAGGAAGCCATCAATGAGTATGTCCTGCAACAGGCCTCTGATTTTCTTACGTCCGCCCAATTGCAAATTCTCAGGACATGGTTGGCCACGCAGATAAAATTTCGAAAAGAGGGACACGCGAAGGCGAAGGAGATGTTTGGCTAAGTAGAGTAGGCGGAGCGGACGGGTTGAAGAGGCACGAGGCCAAAGACCGTCTCGCTCCGCTCCTCATCAAACCGGACGGGCGGTTTTCCCGCATCCGGCTTTCCGAAGGCCATTGACGTGCATTGCTTCTACGTCCGCGCCCGCTGCCATGCCGCCCGGGTGGGCAGCCGATAGAGGCCGTGACGTTCTCGTGGAACTTTCTGTGGGTGCGTTGCCCACAGCGCTTGCTGGCATCCGTGCTTGCGCCACAACCAGCGTTGCAGCCGTGTGGCCGCATACTCGTTGATCCGGTCAAAGACCCGTGTGCTGTTGGCGTAGTGGAAGTATCCTCCCCAGCCTTTGAGCATCCGGTTGACTTCCGGGATGACCTCTTCCGCCTCGCGCCACAGCGTCCAGTGGTTGAGCTTCTCCCGCACTTTGTCCCGCGGCTTCATCTGGCTTTTGGCGTGGGGTTCGACGTGCGGATAGTACCGCCCGCTCTTTCCCTGCCGCCAACTCACGCCAAATCCGAGGAACTTGAACCCGGCTCTCCGCACATCCAGCGTCCGGGTCTTGGCCTCGTTGAGCGTGAGGCCCTGCGCCCTCAGCCACCGCTTGAGCCTGGCCAGCAGCGCCGCCCCCTGCCCCGGTCGGGACAGGATCACGAAGTCCTCCGCGTAGCGCACCAT
>DATAXU010000051.1:0-10722 GCA_036272955.1 Verrucomicrobiia bacterium | reverse complement strand
CCGAGGACGCTGAACATGTTGCCGAAATTCGAGCTGGCGCCCATTCGGATGTATTTGAGGATGTTGACGAATACCTTGCGGCCTTCCAGCACGCCTTCCTCGAGGACCATCAGGTTTTTCTCCAGCAGGATCATGTCGGCGGATTCCTTGGCGATGTCCACGGCGTTGTCCACGGAAATTCCGACGTCCGCGGCGCGCAAGGCGGGGGCGTCGTTGATGCCGTCGCCGATGAAGCCGACGACGTGGCCGTTGCGGCGAAGGGCTTCGATGACGCGCTGTTTGTGGGTGGGTGAGAGGCGCGCGAAGACGTGGGTTTTCTCAACGGCTTGTGAAAGCTGCTGGTCGCTCATGGTTTCGACCGCGTTGCCCAGGAGGATTTCGCCTGTCTGCAAGCCGACCTCGTTGCAGACCTTGCGGGTCACGAGGTCGTTGTCGCCGGTCAGGACCTTGCAAGTGACGCCGTGCTGCTGCAGGGCGGCGATGGCTTTGGAGGCGGTTTCCTTGGGCGGGTCGAGGAAAGCGATATAACCCTTGAGAATCAAATCCGACTCGTCTGTCTTGGAATAGGCATTGCGCTTGTCGAGGTTCTTTTCCGCCACGGCCAAAACGCGAAAGCCATCGGAACTGAGATCGTTGTATTCCTGGACGAGGTCTCCCATCAAGATCGGCTCCATGGGGAAGTATTCGCCGTCGCTCTCGAATTGCGAGCATCTGCTGAAGACGGATTCCGGGGCGCCCTTGGTGAGGATTTTGTAATCGCCCTCGGGAGTTTCCACGATGACGGACATCATGCGGCGCGAGAAATCAAACGGGATCTCGTCCACTTTGCGGTATTTTTCGACGGAACTTTTTCGGAGGGCTTCGGGATGTTCGAGAACGGCGCGGTCGAGGACGTTTTTAAGGCCGGTTTGAAAATGGCTGATCAAATAGGCGTCCTGCAAAACGGGGTCGCTTTCGTTTTTGAAGACGTCACAGTGAATTTCCAATATGACATGGTCCATCGTCAAGGTCCCGGTTTTGTCCGTGCAGAGAACGTCCATTGCACCAAAGTTCTGAATCGAGTTCAGGCGTTTGACGATGACCTTCTTGCGGGACATGGCCATGGCGCCCTTGGAGAGACAAACGGAAACGATCATCGGGAGCATTTCGGGGGTCAACCCGACGGCGACGGCGAGGGCGAAGAGGAAAGCCTCCTTCCAATCGCCTTTGAGGACGCCGTTAATCACGAAAACGGCCGGGACCATGACCGCCATGAAACGCAACATGAGCCAGGTGAAGCGTTTGATGCCCTTGTCGAAACTGGTTTCCACCAGTTGGCCGGACATGCTTTTAGCAATCGTGCCCAGATAAGTCTGCGGGCCGGTTTCGACGACGACGGCTTGCGCCGTGCCGCTTTCGACGCTGGTGCCGAGAAAGCAAACATTGGAGAATTCCAAAGGCGAGACATTGTCCCGCGTTTCGACGGCGTCGAATTTTTCAACCGGCAAGGATTCTCCCGTGAGGGTCGCCTGGATGATGAAAAGGTCCTTGGAAGTCAGGACGCGGACGTCGCCCGGGACCATGTCTCCGGCGGAAAGTTTGACGATATCACCGGGCACCAATTGGCCGAGGGGCACCTCGCGGGCCTTGCCGTCGCGGATCACGGTGGCGGTGACGCGGATCATAGCTTTGAGTTTGGCGGCGGCGGAATCGGCGCGGGACTCCTGAATGAATCGCAAGGCGACGCCGAGGACAACCATCACCACCATGATCCAGCCGCCGGCGAGGTTGGCGGTGGTTGCCGACGGGTCCTTGGGGTCGTGAGCGGTTGCAAACGTGATGATCGCCAGGACCGTAAGCAGGATGACAAGAGGATTGCGGACCGAATGCAAAAGACGCTGTGACCAGGCGTTGTGCTTTTCCTTGGAGACTTCGTTGGGGCCGCATTGTGCCAGGCGTTCGCAGGCGGCGGTCTCCGAAAGACCGTCTGAAGACGTCTCCATGAGACGAAGAGCACCCGCAGTGTCCGCCCGGGCGGCTTCAGACAGCCGGGAGGAAATGCGATTGACGGGCGCCTTGCGTTTTGGGGGAGGTGTGGCGCTTGGCGGCAACTGTTCGGTTGTTGACATACCGGGTTCAGGATATTTTATGGCTCTTCGTCCTTCGGTGCGCGATGCGCGTCCAAAGCCTAATTCGAAAATAGGATTTGGCAAAACTTTTTCACGGATTACTTCGTCGAGTCAACAACCTCCAAAACTGACCGCATTTTGTAATCGCCTGAGCAGGCCCAATCTGTTAGTGTTAAGGCATGACAATACTAATCGCTGTCCTTGTCATCCTCGTGATCCTCGTTGTGGTCTGCGTCACGGTCGTCATCGGCATCTATAATAATTTGGTGCGGTTGCGGCAGGAGGTCAAAAGTTCGTGGTCGCAAATCGATGTCCAACTCAAGCGCCGCCACGACCTTATCCCGAATCTCGTCAACACGGTCAAGGGCTACGCCGCGCATGAAAAAGGCACGCTTGAGGACGTCATTAACGCACGGGCAAAGGCCACGTTCGTCACGGTGCCGGCGGACCGCATCAAGGCTGAGGGCGAATTGAGCGGGGCGCTGGGTCGATTGCTGGCGGTGTCCGAAGCGTATCCGAATCTGAAGGCAAACGATAATTTTCTGCGACTACAGGGTGAATTGACGGGCACGGAGAATTCCATCGCCGGGACGCGGGAGTCTTACAACGGGATAGTCACCCAATACAACACAGCGATCCAGACTTTTCCGGCGGTCGTGATGGCGGGGATGCTGGGATTCCAGGCCGAACCGTTTTTCGAAACACCCGCGGCGGAGAAGGACGCGCCGACGGTGCAATTCTAATTCTGAAACGCCGGGGTTTATAATTCTCCGGCGTCCTGGAGGCGCTGGATTTCGGCTGTGTAACCCTGGCGGAACGTGGGATAGCGCAAAGCGCAGCCCAGTTCCATTCGCAAGCGGCGGTTGCTGACTTTTTTGTGCGTCAAGACGCGTTTGCGTCCCTCAACAGCGCCGTCCCCGGCATACGGCGGCATGCCTTTTCCCAAAGTTTCCGAAAGCCAGCGGAGGAAATGAATTTGCGGAACCGGCTCGTCATCGACGACGTTGTAAATTTCCCCGGGGCGTCCGTTTTTCAGGCTGGCGATGATGGCGTTGATCACGTCATCGCGATGGATCATGTTGAGGAGCCGCTCTCCCTTTCCATTGATGTGCGCCTCGTCCTTGAGATATTGCAGGAAGAGATGTCCCCTGCCCGGCCCGTAAATCCCGGCGGTACGAAGGAGGACAGCCGGAAATTTCCGGTCGCGATACGCCCTGAGAAGCGCCTGCTCGGTTTCGGCGAGGACCAGGCCCATTTCGGTGGTTGGCTGGGCAAGGCTGGTTTCTTTCACCAACGAACCGTCGGTCTGGGTGTAAACACTGGTGCTGCCGACATGGACATATTTTTTGGGCGGCGTCGCAGCCAGCCAGTCTAAAAGGTGGTGGGTGCCGTTGAGGAAAATCTGCTGGTAATCGTCCAGCTTGCCTTTGTTGGACGACACGGCGTTAACAACCCAATCGAAGGGCTGCGGGATGGCGTCGAGCGCGGCGCGCTGGGTGACGTCCGCCGTCAGTGGCTCAATTCCCCGCGCGCGCAAATCCGCGGCCCTTTCGGGCGATCGGTTGACCCCGAAAACCTGGTGGCCAAGATGGACCAATTCCGCCGCCAGCGGAAGACCGACATAACCGCAACCGACAACAAGAACGCGCATGATTACATTAAATCATTTGCGGGGTTGGATACCAAGCGGGAAAACCATTGCCCAACGAATTTGTGGGAGCTATGGTTTTTGCACCGTATGAAACCAAAATCCAAAGGCAAACTGTTTTTATTCCAATGGGAACGCGAAGGTGGATTGGCGCGCGCGACGGCCCTTGCGAAGGAGGGCTGGGAGGTGGAAATGGAATTCGAAGACGGAGCGCGCGGCCACAAAAATCTCAAGGCGTTTGGACCGGATGTGGTGGTTTTGGACATTGCCAAAAGACCATCGCACAGCCGTGAAGTGGGACGGGCGTTGCGGCAGGCCAAAAGCTATCGCGAAACGCCGTTTGTTTTTGTGGACGGGAGCGATGAGGACATTGCCAAAACAAAACTAAAAGTCCCCGCGGCCATTTTTACGACCAGCGGCGAACTGGCGAAAACCGTGGCGAGGGAAGCGCTGTAACCATTATTGCAGCACGCCGGGGTTCAGCCATTTGTGGCAGATTTCCTTCATTACTTCCTGGAGCTGCCGGATGGAAACCGGCTTTGTGAAAAAATCGGTCGCGCCGAGTTCGCGCGCCTCCATGACGTCCTTCTCATGCGAGGAGGAACTAAGAATGATCACGGGGAGATTGCGCATTTCCGAGTTGGAGCGAATCCATTCAAGGACCTCAAAGCCGGATTTTCGGGGCAATTTCAAATCGAGCAAGAGCAGGTCTGGAAAGGGATGCTGTGCGCGGTCCCCGTACGCGCCGTCTCCGTTGACATAAGAAATCGCTTCTTCGCCATCGGCGACGGCGCGCAAATTGCATGATAGGCCCGCCCGCGCGCAGGCGATCTGAACCAGAAGCCTGTCATTGGCGTCGTCATCGGCATGAAGTATGACCGGTCTCATAATGATGGGGCGCGCCTTAATTCAAACCAGAAACGGCTGCCGCTCCCGACTTGTGATTCGACGCCGACCCGGCCGCCCATTCGTTCCACGCCGCGTTTGACAATCGCCAGCCCGATGCCGGTGCCGGGAAATGTTTCGTCGTCATGGAGGCGCTCGAAGACACCAAATATTTTGTCCTGATATTCAGGCGCGATCCCGATGCCTTGATCGCGAATATTGACGCGGACGTTGTCGCCCATTGTATCGGCCCAAATTTCGATTTTGGGGGAACCGCCTTTGTCCACGAACTTCAACGCATTGGTCAGGAAATTCATCATGACTCGTTCCACAATACCAATATCACAGACCACCGGCGGGATTGGTTTGTTCAAGCGAATTTGCGCGGAACGACTTTTCACCTCGCCGGCCAGTCCCGCCAAAATTCGTTCGATGACGGGAGCCAGATTGACCGACGTAAGGGAAAGTTTCTCGTAACCTAAACGGCCATATTCCAGAAGGTCGGAGGTGAGGTCATCCATCTTGCGGCAGGAGTCCTGGATGCGTTGCGCATAATCGTTTGCCATGGGGTCTAAATGCGAACTGTGATCTTCGAGGAGCAATTCGGTCAGGCCGTGCATGGCGCGGATGGGAGCGCGCAGGTCATGGGCGACGTGGTAAAGAACATTTTGGAGGGCGGTCAAACTTTCCTTGAGGCTGGCCGTCCGCTCGGCGACGCGATGTTCGAGTTCCTCCTGCGCGAGGCGAAGGCCGTGTTCGGAGTGTCGCAATGCGTCCTCAATTCGCTGGCGTTCGCGGACCTCCCCTTCCAGTTCCAGCTTGTGGGATTCGGAAATGTCGAGGCGTTCCCGGACCAATTGAAGTCGTTCGATAATCGCAACTCCCAGCAGACCGGTGACGAAATAAATCATCAGGCTGGCGAATTCGGGCGGGCCGCGCGGGACGAATTCGAAGCGGGGCGGAAGGAAAAAGAAATCACCCAGGACAAACCCCACAATCAGGGCCATCAGGCCGGGCGCGAGGCCGCCAAACAACGCCGCCAGGAGCGCCGCCGGAAGAAACGCCAGGAACACCAGGTGATCGCCCAGGATGGAGCGGAACGAATAGTGAATGGCAAACGCCACGAGCACCAATGCCGAAGCGACAGCATAACGAGCTGTTTCCGACGGAAGTTTGCGCACCATTTGCATGACGAAAAACGGCCTGTGCCCTGGGTCCCCAGTAAGCCCGCACAACAGCATAGGGCTGAAAATCCCGATTTCAACCCGCAATTTGTTTGACGTTGCGGCACGGGGCTGAATTCGTACAAAACACAATCTTGAACTCCGCGCGGGTCACGGCATCCTTCCACAAATGCGTGTAGGCGTGCTATGCAGGTGGGACGAGTTGGAGTGGGCGCAAAAACTGGGCTTGCGGTCCATGCAGTGGATGCGCTTTGCGGATTCTCCCGCGGACCCGTCGCACGAGGATTGGAAGCCGTTCGCGGAGAAATTCGCAAGCGAGGCGCGGGAACGCAACATCCGCGTCTCGACCATCGGCGCACTTTACAAAAACCCGCTGGACCCGAAACAGACGGATGCGGCGCGGGCGATTTTTCGCCGGGCGATCGACGTGGCGGCGCATATCGGCGTCAAAACGGTGGGCGGTTTTGCGGGGGCTGTGATTGATGTGGAAATGAACGAACGCGGCGGAAATCCTGTCTATAAACCATTCGAGAATTACATTTCGCAAATATTGGCATTTTGGGAACCGCTGGCGCGACATGCGGCTGAACGAGGCGTGCGGATCGCATTTGAAAATTGTCCGCAAGGCCCGTGGCATTTGCCGATCATGCATTACAACATCATGGGGCAGCCGGCGATGTGGGAACGGATTTTCAACGCGAGCCGTTGCGAGAACATCGGGGTGGAATGGGATGCGGCGCATTTGATGTGTCAATTCATCGATCCGGTGGCGAATATCCATAAATTCGGGCGGCGCATTTTTAGTGTTCATGCGAAGGACGCATATATTAATCGGCCGTTGATGGAAACGTATGGCATTTGCCATCCGGGTGTGGCAGAACATCGGTTTCCCGGCCTGGGGCAGGCGAATTGGGCGGAGATTGTTCATGCGCTTTTGCGCGCGGGGTTTGACTCGGATGTGAATATCGAAGGCTGGCACGACCCGGTGTATCGAAATTACGAGCACGGGCCGAAGCTGGAGGAAACCGGGCTGCTCATCGCGAAGAAGACGCTGGAGCCGTTGGTTGCGGGAACCGGGGACTTGTAATGACGATTTTGTGAATGTCCGCAGTCTGTTTTACGTCCGCTTACCATTCAATATGAGATTTTTACGAACCGTTGTCGTGTTTTGTGTGGCGTTGGCGCCAATCCTGGGACGTACGCAGACGCCGGAATGGATTTGGTCGTCGCCGACGAACCAATCGTCCAAAAAGGAAGTCCGCTTTTTCCGCAGAACGTTTACGGGGAAAGAGGGGTTGGTTAAATCGCTGCTCGCCGCGGATGGCGATGACAGCGTGGAGATTTTCATCAATGGCAAGAAGGTGGCGTCGAGTCAGAATTGGAACAAGCCGGCGTATGCGGATGTCAACCGGCACATTGTGGCGGGCGAAAATGTCATTGCGGCGCGGGTTCAGAACGACACGTCGTATGCGGGGCTGATCGTGCGGCTGGAAATGACGATGCCGACGCTTGGTTCCTACGGGCAGGCGTATAAACCGAAGACGCACGCGGGATTGCGGTGGATCGACACGCTGGTCACGGACACCAATTGGGTGTGGTCGGACCATTATACGGCGAATTGGAACCAGTTGAACTTCGACGATTCGACATGGAAGCCGGCGTTCAACGCGGGCAAGCTTGGCGTGCAGCCGTGGGGCGATATATTTCTGACTCCGCAGGCGACGCCGGCGAAATCGATTCATGTGGAGACGGGCTTCGATATCGAATTGCTGCATTCGGCCGATTCAACGGAAGGGTCGTGGATTTCCATGACGACCGATCCGAAGGGACGCTTTATTATTTCGCCGCAAGGGAACGAGGGGTTGCTCCGCATCACCATCGAGCGCGGAAGCGTGGCGAAGATCGAACACATCGACCAGCCAGTGTCGTCGGCGATGGGTTTGCTCGACACAGGGGAGTATTTATTTGTTGACGGAGCCGGGCCGAAGGGATTGGGAATTTACAGGCTGCGCGAGAACGGGGATGCGTACGGGGTGCCGGAGTTTCTGCGGGGCTTCAACAGCGGCGGGGAACACGGCCCGCACACATTGGTGATCGGGCCTGACCATAAGCTGTATGATGTGAATGGGAATTTCACGGCGATACCTTCGGACATCCTGCCGAATTCGCCTCATCGGCATTATGCGGATGACCAATTGCTGCAACGGGCCGAGGACGGACGCGGTTTCGGCGCGGGCCTCAAACCGCCGGGCGGCGCGGTTTTGCGCATGGACCTGGATGGAAAGAATTGCGAACTGTTCGCGGCGGGCACGCGCAATACGTATTGCGTGGCGTTTAGTCCGGACGGGGAACTTTTTGGTTTTGACAGCGACATGGAATGGGATTGGGGGACGGCGTGGTATCGACCGACGCGCATCAATCTTTGGGTGCCCGGCGGGGATTACGGGTTTCGCGAAGGCACGGGGAAATTTCCAGAATACTATGAAGACACGCTGCCGTCGATATTGAACGTGGGGCTTGGTTCGCCGACGGGGGTGATATTCGGCACGCACGGTAAATTTCCGAAGTGGTATCGCGATGCGTTCTTCATGGAGGATTGGGCGTATGGCAGGCTTTTCGCGGCGCACCTGACGCCGAAGGGGGCCTCTTATGACGCGACGATTGAAACGGTATTTCGCGGGGTGCCGCTCAACCTGACCGCGATGCAGTTCGGGCATGACGGGGCGCTTTATCTTATCACCGGAGGGCGCGGTACGGAGTCCGGGTTGTATCGGCTGACGTACACGGGGGCGGACTTCAAAATGCCAAAAGAAACGAAGGCGGAGCGGGCCAATGACGCGCAGGCGAAAGAAGCCCGCAAGCTGCGGCACGACCTGGAGGCGTTTTACGGCAAAAGCGATCCGCGAATCGTGGACGCGGTTTGGTCCAGCCTTGGCAGCGACGACCGGTGGATTCGTTACGCGGCGAGGATCGCGCTGGAATCGCAGGACGTGGATTGGTGGAAGGACCGCGCGTTGGCGGAGCCGAATGTCGAAGGAGGCCTGACGGCATTGCTGGCGCTGGCGCGGCTTGGCACGGCGGACACGCAAAGGTCCCTGCTCCTTGCGCTGGAAAAATTTCCGTACGCGAACCTGAACGAACAACAGGAACTTTTGAAATTGCGGGTGCTGGAAGTCTGCTTCGCGCGGCAAGGCGCGCCGGACGTCGATCTTGCGAAGAAGGAGATTGGGGAAATCGACCCGTTGTATCCGGCGTCTGATTTTCCGCTGAACCACGAGCTTTGCAATCTCGAGTTGTATCTGAAAGCGCCGGACGCCGTTGGCAAAACGCTCGCGCTGCTGGACAAAGCACCCACGCAGGAGGAGCAGACTTATTACGTCATGCGCCTGCGCAATATCGTCGATGGCTGGACGCTCGACCAACGCAAGGATTATCTGGCCTGGTTCAAAAAGGACCATAGCAAGGCGGCGCATCCGGCGGACATCCTTCAGTATTTCAAGGACGTGGACCGGGATTACAGCGACGGCGCGAGCTTCCCGCTGTTCCTGGAGAACTTTGAGAAAGAATTTGTCTCCACTCTCACCACCAATGAACACCAGGCGCTGGCGGCATATTTGCCGAAGGAAACGAACACCGAGAGCAGCGTCGCGGCGAGCCACAAATTCGTGAAAGACTGGACGATGGAGGATTTGCAGCCGGACCTGAACAAGGTGAAGTCGGGGAGGTCCTTTGAAACCGGTCGGACGGCATTCGCGCAAGCGCAATGCATCCTGTGCCACCGAATGGGGAGCGCCGGCGGGTCGGTCGGGCCGGAACTTGGGGCGGTGTCCAGCCGGCTGACTTCGCGGGATATTTTGGAGTCCATTCTGCTCCCGTCCAAGGTTGTTTCCGAATTGTACCAAAACACCATTTTGGAAACCAAGGACGGCGACATCCTGGTGGGGCGCGTGGTCGAGGAAAACGACCAGAAGCTGGTGCTGATGACCGAGCCGATTCAACAGACCAAAGTGGAGGTGCGCAAGTCGGACATCGTCAGCCGCCGGATGTCAAAAGTTTCGCCGATGCCGGATGGGCTGGTCAATTCGATGACGGAAGGGGAAATCTGGGACCTGGTCGCCTATCTGCAATCCGGCGGGAAGAAGAACCGGCAGGTGTTTAAGAAATAATGTTGTCGCTGGAACATTTGGCGGAGCTGCTGGAAAAACACCGGGATGCGGCTTCGGCAAAAGTCCGGGAGTTTGCCGTCGGCGCCGAGCATTTTGGTTTCAATTCACGGCCGGAAATAATGGGGGTCGTCAATCTCTCGCCCGATTCGTGGTATCGCGAAAGCGTCTGTCTTAGCGCGGAACGGGCCATCGAGCGGGCCAAAGTTTTGCGGACGCAGGGCGCAAAGATCATCGACCTCGGAGCGGAATCAACTCTTGCGCATTCCTCGTTGGTCGATGATGCGGGGCAGCGGGACAAGCTGTTGCCGGTGGTCCGGGAATTGGCGGCGGCGAAGATTCCCGTTTCGGTGGAAACGTATCGTCCGCAAGTGGCGCGGGCCTGTCTTGAGGCGGGGGCAAATGCAATCAACCTGACGGGCACAACTGACGCGGCGGAAATTTTCCGGCTGGCGGCGGAACACAAGGCGGCGGTGATTGTTTGTTATGTGCAGGGAGAGAATGTTCGCAGCGTGGGCGATTTCGATTTGGGCGGCGATGTCATCGGCGGAATGCTCGAATATTTTTCGCGCCTGACGGAGGTGGGCACGCGGGCGGGAGTGGAGAAACTTCTCATCGATCCGGGGCTGGGCTTCTATTACCGCAACTTGCGGGACAGCGCGACGCGCATCCGGCACCAGATGACGACATTCCTGAACAGCTTCCGTTTGCGGACGATTGGCTTTCCGGTCTGC
>DATAXU010000050.1:0-13022 GCA_036272955.1 Verrucomicrobiia bacterium | reverse complement strand
GCCAGTCGCATACCCCGGCGGATTTCCAGCCGTTCTTTGGTTCTAACTTCATCCCCGATCCGACTTTATTTAAACCTCAAGTTCACAAATTACGAGTTTAAAATCCAACTTTGCCGATACCTTTTCCCGAGGGGGTCACTTAGGGGTCAATCCTAGAAAAATGACAATAAGTAAATTCTGGGGGCCCATTAAAATTAGCGCTTTCTGTTTCGCCACAGCCAGTTAATTTTTCTTCGTGACCTTCCCCGTCCTCCAAAGCTCGCCTGCCCTCCGAAGCAACTCTGGGGAGGATGGGAAGAGCGGCGGAGGAGTGCTCTTCGTGGTGATATTCCCCATCACTTCGTGGTGAACGTTTCCGATCAGTCCCAGAGCGGAGTGGATCTGACCCTCACCCACTTCTAATCACACCCCAATTGAGGGATCGGAAAAATTGGCGATTGAAAACGAGGCACCGGACACGGACTATACCGCAATGACGTTTGTTTTGGCCGGAACGGCTTGCATCGGTTGAGGCGCGCCTCGAACTATGTCCCAATGGGCGAAAACAGTCGAAGGCTTCGTTGACAAAGCCCGCAATTTTGTCCGCAAGCATTGGCTCAAGGCGTTGCAGGTGCGCGAACGGGTGGTGTTGAGCGAGGAGGCGATGCACCTCATGATGGCGGGGGTCGTGGGTTTAATGGGGGGCGTCATCGATGTGCTTTACTACTTGTCAATCGAAGGCGTCCAACAGTTTTTCGTCGGACATCCAGGGGAAACGATCCTTGAAGTCGCCAGGGAGTTGCACCCGTGGCTGCGGGTAGTGACGCCGACTGTGGGGGGCCTTTTGTCGGGTTGCGTGCTGTTTTGGGGATTGCGCCTTTCGGGCAAGCATCGCACGACCAATTTGCTGGAGGTCGTCGTGGCAGGGGATGGGCGATTGGCCGGCCGGCTGGGATTGATCAGGGGCATTTCTTCGCTCATCAGCATCGGATCGGGAGCATCCATCGGTCGTGAAGGAGGCATCACGCAGCTATCCGCCACCGCGGCGTCAAAATGGGGGCAGTTCGCAGGGTGGCAGCCGTATCGGTTGCGCCTGTTGGTGGCGTGCGGTGCGGCGGCGGGAATGGCGGCGGCCTACAATGCGCCCATTACCGGCGCTGTATTTGCGGCGCACATCGTTCTGGGCAATTTTTCCATGAACCTGTTTGCGCCGTTGCTGTGTGCGTCTGTGGTGGCGTCGATGTTGACCCGCAGTTTTTTCGCCATCCACCAGTGGTATGTGGTGCCCAATTTTGACTTTACCAGCATTGCGCAACTGCCGTGGTTCGTCGTCCTCGGTTTTTTTGCGGGCGTCCTGGGCGCCACTTTTCTGAAATTATTGCGGCTCTCCCAGGATATATTCAAAAAAGGCCCGCCGCTCTACCTCCGGCTTGCCATTGGCGGGTTGATCGTCGGGCTGATCGCCATCAAGTTCCCGGAGGTCTGGGGAAATGGCTACGAAGTCACCAACGAGATGATTCGCAACCCGATGAGAGTCGAACCGCTGTTGGGCATTTTTTTAGCGAAGCTTCTGGCGACGGTCGTGACCGTGGGTTCGGGGGCGGTGGGCGGCGTGATTACGCCGACGTTGTTTCTGGGGGCAAGTTTGGGAAGTTTGCTGGGATCGACATTGCAACTGGCGGGGCTGGGACCGGAGCATTTGCCGATTGGAGTTTTCGCGCTGGTTGGAATGGGAAGCATGTTCGCCGCAACGACGCGCTCGCCGCTGCTGGCTATCGTGATGGTGTTGGAAATTTCGCTCAACTATTCGCTCATGCCGGCGTTAATGCTGGGCTGCGCCATCTCCACGCTCGTTTCGCGCGGCCTTTACGCCAACTCCGTTTATACCGAGCCTCTCCGTCTGAGAAAAATCGAGATGGACAGTTCGCGCCTCGGCGCGGCGACGGAACAAACCATCGGCGACATGATGCGGGCGCCCGTGACCCCGGTGCGCGAAACGGCCACGTTGCCGCAAATCGCCGAACGCTTTTTGACCGGCTCGAATAATTATCTGCCGGTTGTGGACGCGCAGTTTCAACTGCTGGGCGTGGTGGCGTTGCATGATTTGAAGGAGTATCTGGGCGCTGGCGCGGAATTGACGGCAGTCATCGCATGGGACTTGATGCGGCCGATCCCGCCGTTTTTGACGCCGGGGCAAAAACTGCTCGACGCGCTGCCGACATTGCTGGCCAGCGAACAGCGGAACGTGCCTGTGGTCAGCACGAGTGATGAAAAACGGCTGGTCGGTTCGGTTTTGCGGGCGGAGGCGCTCGGGGTGCTTTCCGAGGCGATTGCCGCCGGCACTTCGACAACTTCCTCGACTGAGACTATTGCAAAAGAATCGCCAGCCCCCCCGCAACAGCCGACAGACACCAAATTATCAGAACAGCCCCTGCCGGACTAAAACCCCGCCGAACCAGGCGATGCGAAAGATGGTTGGTGTCGCCGATGTAAAAGGGTTTGTTTTTCTTCCATCGCAGCAGGACCACCCAGACCAAATCCCCCAATGGAAGCGCGAGAACGAGCAACGGCGTCAGAACTGCCAGCGGGTGCCGGTGTTTTCGGGAATAGTAGTGAGGCAGTATGGCCAGCACCGCCAAAAGAAACCCCGTGAGATGGCTTCCGGCATCGCCCAGAAAGGCGGTGGCGCGGGGAAAATTATGCGGCAAAAAACCAGCCAGCGCGCCGGCAATCAGAAATGCCATCGCCGCAACCAGGTATTGCCCCTGGCTGGCGGAAATCAACCCGAACGAAGCGGCCCCAATGACTCCAAGCCCGGAGCAAAGCCCGTTCATGTTGTCCATGAAATTGAAACTGTTGACGACAGTGAGGATCCAAAGCGCGGTGACGCCGTAACTGAACGCCAGGCTGGGAACGAACAACGTGACGCGGACGCCCGCTGCCGCCACCACCAACGCGACGAGGAGCTGGCCTCCGAATTTGGTGGATGGCCGCAATTCCACCCTGTCGTCCCGAAGGCCGATCAATAACATCGCCAGCGCCCCGGCCATGATCCCCAGAATTTCGATGGCGCGTTTGCCCAATCCATATTCAAAAAGGCCGGGAACCGTGAAACGGGAGTATTTCACCGCCACCGCCGCCCCGGCCACCAACGGAACGACAAGCCCCGTCATGACCGCCAGACCGCCCGCCAAGGGAATGGGCGCCGTGTGGATTTTTCGATGGCCCGGATCGTCGATCATCCCGGTCCGCCGGCACCATCGCCGCCAAAGCGGCAGCGAGATCGCCGAGGCCAGCCCGGCGGAAACAAAGGCAACCGGATAAACGGCAAGAATGTTCATAATCCGGCCAATTTGCGATACAGGCTGTAAATGTTGTCCACCATCGTTTCCACCGCAAAATTGCTGCGCACAAATTCCCGCCCCCGTTCGCCCATTCGCCGCCGTAACTGTTCATCCACAGCCAGTTGTGCAAGTCGCGCCGCCAAGTCCTCCGAATCACCCGGACGAATCAGAAACCCGGTCTCGTCGGAAATGCAAATCTCCGCCGCCCCATCACAATCGCAAGCCACGACCGGACGCCCAGCCACCAACGCCTGCGGCAGCGCCCGCGCAAGTCCTTCCCGCCGAGAAAGATGCGTAACAACGTCCATGACGCCAATATATCGCGGAATCTCCGCCGGCGAAACCAGCCCCGCGAAAATGAAATTGCCTTCTAATCCATTGTCGCGCACGTGTTTATGCAACTTCTCGCGCAAGATGCCGTCGCCGACCAGAAGAAATTTCGTTTGCGGGTGGCGCCTCAAAACTTCCGGTGCCGCGTCGATCAATTCGTCATGACCTTTTAGTTTGAAAAGACGTGCGATTTTGCCCACGACAAAGTCCCCCGGCGCAATCCCTAACGTTGCTCGAAATTGCCGATCATTGCAGGCGTTCAGAAACGGCCCCAGGTCAAACCCGCTATAAATCCGCGTATAATTTTCCGCCCGTCCAATCCCCGCCGCAAGGTACTGCCGCGACATGGCATCCGCGACGCTGACGAAATGGGTTGTCACTGCTCCGGCCCGTCGCTCCGCCGCCAAAAAAACCGCGTTGGCCAAAGCCCCCTGAAACGGCCCGAACGAAGGCCCATGAATGGTATGAACAATAATGGGAACGCCCGCCCGCCGCGCCGCCAAGCGCCCCAAGACACCCGCCTTTCCGCTATGTGTATGGACGATGTCTGGACGTGTGCGCCTAAAGATTTCCGTCAAGCGCGTTAACGCAAGGACGTCCTGAAAAGGATGAACCGGTCGAACCAGGGAGGGAACGATAGTCAACACTTTGGCGTCGTTGCCCAAGGCGGATTCGAGCGATCCTTCCGGGCCAACGGTTGGGCCGGCAAGAAGACTGGTTTCAACCCCTGGCTTTTTTTGCAGACCAAGAACAGTCGCGACCGTGTTTTCCTGCGCGCCACCGACGATCAACCGGGTAATGACGTGGGTGACACGCATCCGGATTTCGGATCAGTGCCCCTCCAATGTCTGGAGCTTCTTGCGCAAGTTGGCGTATTCCGCCGTCTCTTCCGGCGCGGATTTCAAGTAACTCTTGAGATAGCGAATTTCCCCGGGTGTGTCTTTTTCCAACGATGCAATTTCGGCCATGTGGAAATCGACAACGTAAGGTTGTTTTGGCAGGAGTTTGCGAAGCATTTGGTAATCGTCTTTGGCGGGTTTCATTTGCTTAAGCCGCTCCTCGGCCACCGCGCGGTTTAACACGGCGGTCGCGTTATCGGGCTGAATGCGAATGACCTGATCGAGTGACGCGATTGCGGCGCTGTCAGCCCCCAGCATCATTTGCAGTTCCGCTTTGCGAAGGAATGTCGGCGCCAGGGTTGGGTCTTCGCTCATATGGCGGGCGCTGGCGAGTTTCAAATTCTGGTCGAGATTGGAGAGCGATGCGTTGAAATACGCTTTGGCCTGGTCCTGATGGTTGTGATTCATGGCCTCATAACCGACGCGACGATAATACTCGGCCAATGCCGCAAAACGATTCGGGTCAGACGGGTCTTCCTTGACGGCATTTTCCAAAAGTTTTTCCGCAGCCGTATTATTGGTGACGGCCAGGTAGGCTATTGCCTCGACCCGCTCAAGTTCCCACGGTTTGGTTTTTCCGCTGGACCGCAACTTTGCGACCAAATCCATCGCCTGGTTCACCTTGCCGAGGTCCGCGTATGTTTTCGCCATCGCCAACTCCGCGTCCGGATCGTTCGGGAGAAGTTCGAGGCGGCGCAGAAAGAGCGCGGCGGCCTGGCGCAAGTTGCCGCCTTCGGCCAAGATTGAGCCGATCTGGAGGTCCAGGTCCGGCTCATCCACCGGTCCATTGAGTTTGAGGGCGGACGTCAACCCGTGGTCGGTCATCAAGGCTTTATAAAATAATTCGGAGGAATCAATGGGCTTGTGGTTTCCTTTTTGCAGCGATTCATTATAAAGCAGGTTTATTTTAGCGAGGTAATTCTCCGGGTTTATCGCGCAGGCCTCCGCGAACCGTCGATGGGCCTCTTTGAGATGGTTGGCCTTTTGGAGATCGACGCCCCAATAATTCAAAGACACCGAGTAATCGCTGCTGACCACTGCGGGATCGATGTCCAAGTTCACCAATGCTGGAAGGGTTTTCAGCGGGCCATTTTCGAGTTTGGACCAAAAAGCTTCGTTGTTCTTGATGTCATCCGGGGTGGGCAATGGAGGTTCCGCGGAACTGTTTGGGTAACCTTTAAGTTCATAAACCAACCCACGCGGTTTGAGGTAAAATTCCTCAAAATAATATCCAAAACTGGGATGCAGATAGTAAATGGGATGGTTGCGCCCAGTCTGGTACATGAATACGTCGAGCATCCTGTCGGAGACGACGGGCGGCAGCTTGTCCGGCGATGTGAGTTTTTTCTTAAACTCAGGATAGACGGCCACCAGGTGGCGGATATATTCGCGATGCGCGAGTGAACCGGTCTCGATCAACAGATTTTGATCGGGGACATGGCGGTGCTGGTAAGCGGCTTGCAACAGATCCAATCGTGCCGGGTCATCGCTTAGAATAATGGCATCTTTTTGCGGCAATGCATCCAGTACGGAGTTTGCATATTGCGTCAGCGCCGGACTGCTCGCGGCTTCGATGTGCGGGACGTTCTGAACGGCGAGAATGATCGGTGCGGCCAGGGACAAAATACACACCACAACGACCACTGCGCGGTTCAGGAACTTTTTGAGTGGCCCAACGCGCATCCAGCCCTGCACGGGTTTCCGTCCGTAAACGAGCAGAAAGTAACCGCTGAAATAGCCGATGCACAACGCCGCCACGTAGTAGAACGTCAGGAAGCTGGTTGGCGCTTCGTTCATGCGGACGCTGGGGCTGTATTTGAAGTTATAGAAAATGACCAGGGGAAAGATCAGGAAGGCCACATGCAGCATCTGAAACATGAATTGCGTGAGCATGTTGCCGGCGGCGCTCACTTCGCCCTCGAAGGACGGCCATCGAACCCCGGCGAAAATCAGGGGAAGAATGGCGGCCAGCCACGCGACAAATCCGATGTACCGTGGAACAAGTCGGAATGCGTAATGCTGCTGGCCCAATTCGTTGCCGAGGATAAATCCAAAGGTTGACCCGGCTTTTCCGGGTTCGGCGCCAAGAGCGCCAACGGCGGGCATCAACAAGTAGAGCAGGAGACCGGCAAGCCCGCACACGATCATTGTACCGATAAAACGGAGATTGAAAAAACTGAACCCTTTGACCCAAACCAGCGCCATCAGGAACCACGGGAAAAAGCCGAAAATCGATAACGCCCAATTGTTGGTTACGCCGAGTCCATAAACAAACGCCATTAGGAAAAGCCATTTGTCATTTTGAGAAATGCGGTAGCGCAGGATGCAAAATATTAGGAACGCGAACACCAGCAGGTTCAACATCTCTCCGCTGGCGGAAATGGCATGTTGCCAGAAACCCAGTTGCAAACCGAGCATCAGGACCGCGAATAGCTGCGGCAGGAAGGCACCGCGAACCGAAAGCAGGGCAAACTCGCCCCCTTCGCGCTGGCGCTGTTCGCGCGTGCGGTCGTGCGGCATCAATCGCACCGAAACAGCCAGCAGGCCCAACGTCAGCGCCGCCCATAATGCCGTCAGCGCATTCAAACATAAGGGTTGCAACGCCACGGGAAGAAGGCGGACCGGATAGGTCAAAAGGAAAAAAAGCGGTGCCACAGCTTCGGGCCGCCATGGCAGCGGCAAGGGATGCCAGTCCCATCCTGTGATCTGGGAGACCACTGGCAGGCTTCGCAGCGTCACCCAGTGGTTGAGGGTAATTCCGTACAGAACCAACGCCGCCAGCACCACCAGCCAGGGTGGGAGAACAATCGGCCTGCTTCGTGGCACATTGCTTTTTTCTTCAACCGTCATGGATATTGCCAGTTTGACTGACAGGGGTACCGTCACGCAAGGAATTATGCGTTCGAATGTCAGCGACGCATTCCACGTGTTGTGTTTGCGGAAACATGTCCAAGGGCACGATCTTCGTTACTTGAAAGACATCCCCGGCGCATAAAACGTTCAAGTCGCGCGCCATTGTTGCAGGATGGCACCCGACGTATAAGACCTGCCGCGGGTGGGCCGCCAGCAACGCCTGCATCAATTCCGGCGGGCAACCCGTGCGCGGAGGGTCCAAAATCAACGTCGTGGTCCCCGCGTCAAATCGCCGCAGCATATGAGGCAAAAGCTCCTCCGTTCGTCCCGCCAGGAATTGCCCGTTAAGGCGACCCCGGTCCTGGGCATTTTGCCGCGCGGCGTGAATGGCGGCCGTATCCACTTCAACGCCGGCGAATTCCTCGACCAAATCCGCCAGTTCGACGCTGAAGAAACCGACGCCGCAGTAGGCGTCGATCAAAAATCGGGAGGCGCAATCGCGCAAGCGGTCCCGCACCGTCTCCACCAATTTGGGAAGCAAAAAGAAGTTATTCTGGAAGAAGGAATCCCGCGGCAGGCGCCATCCTTCAGGAGCGATGCGCAGCACCACCTTAAGCCCGCCTTTGGGCGGAGGATGCAGTCGGACTTGTTTGATCTGTTCGTTTAAAGCAGGCTCCGCGATCAGGCATTCCTCGATATCGACCACCAGCCGGTTATCCGCCCGTATGAAACCAATATTCAGCCCTTGCTTGAACTTGTCCCACTGGCTGCGAATCATGATGCGGTTGCGATAGCCGAATGGCTGCGGACACGGTATTACCGGCTCAACCAAGGCCGGGTCAACCCGACCGATGCGCTGGAACAAATCGCGCACTTGCTTATGTTTCACGCGCAATTGCGCCGGGTAATCCAGGTGTTGATACTGGCAGCCACCGCAATCGCCGAAATACCGGCACGGCGGCTTCACGCGGTCCGGCGATGGTTCAACGACCTTAAGGAGCCGCGCGCGGGCGAAACTTTTCTTCACCTCCGTGAGTTCCGCTTCCACCACTTCGCCGGGCGCGACGAATGGGACAAATACGACAAATTCGCCGAGGCGGGCGACGCCTTCGCCGCCGAAGCCAATGTCCGTAATGGTCAGACGAACCGAGTCGCCCGCGGAGTGGGGAAAGTCCACAAGGGGTTTATGCGAACGCGGTCAGACGCGCGCCTTCGTCCCCGGCCAGCATCGCTTTGACTTGCGCAATCGTGTTGGCGACGGTCAGGCCATATTTCTCGCGCAGATAATCGACGGTCGAGGCGTGCTCGATGAATTGGTCGGGCCAGCCGATGCGAACAACTGGCGTCGCAACGCGCTTTTCATTCAAAAGCTCCAGCACGCCGGCGCCGTAGCCTCCGGGCAAAACGTGGTCTTCCAAAGTCACCACAAGCTCCGCCGAGCGCGCGAAGAATTCCGTCGTCCCGGCATCCAACGGCTTGATGAAACGCGGGTTGATCACGGCGCAATCGAAACCTTCCGCGGCGAGTTCCTTCGCGGCCTCGACCGCCAGGTGGTGCATGTTGCCCAATCCAAATAGCGCGACTTTACGACCGCCCTTGGCGGAAAAATTTTGCGTGACCTCCGCCTTGCCGATTTCCAGGAGTGCCGGTTGTTCCTTGACCGGGACGCCCTCAGCCGCTCCCCGCGGATACCGAATGAAGGTCGGAAGCTTTTGGTGCGTGGCCGTGAACATCATGTCCGCCAGTTCGTCTTCGTTCCGGGGCGCCATCGAAATAATTTTGGGAACGCACCGCAAATACGCGATGTCGAATAGTCCGTGGTGCGTTGGCCCGTCATTGGCGGAAAGGCCGGCGCGGTCCATGCAAAAAATGACTGGCAATTCCTGCAATGCCACGTCATGCACAATGCAGTCGTACGCGCGTTGCAGAAACGTGGAATAGATGGCGCAAACTGGATGATACCCCATCGTCGCCATCCCCGCCGCGAAAATCACGGCGTGTTCCTCAGCAATGCCGACGTCGAAATAGCGGCTGGGCATTGCTTTTTCAAGCGCCTTAAGACCCGTGCCGGTTGGCATCGCGGCCGTAATGCCAACGATCGAATTGTCCTTTTGACAAAGCTTGACCATCGTCTGGCCGAAAACGTCCTGGTAGGCTGGTGGCGTACCGGGTTTGGCCGGCGGTGTCGTGCCCGTTTCGGGATCATACGGCCCCAAGCCGTGAAATTTTTCCGGGTGATTCAACGCCGCCTCGTATCCTTTTCCCTTGGTGGTCAGGACATGGAGAACAACGGGTGCCTCGCTCGCTTTGGCAAATTCCAACGAACTGATCAGCAGTGGCAAATCGTGCCCGTCGATCGGTCCCAGATAACGCAACCCCAATTCCTCAAAAATCAGGCTGCTGCCGTAGCCGCCGCGACCGTCGGACTCGACGGGGTCGCGGGTCTGTTCCAGCGCGACCTGGTTAAAGACGCCTTTGAGCGCCTCTTCCGCTTTGTGGCCGAGTTTGATGGCGAGGTTTCCCTTGGGCATCCGTTTCACCAGTTTCTCCACGTCCTTTTGCAATTGGTTGTAGCGCGGATGCGTGATGAGTTTGTTAAGATACGCGGAAATGGCGCCGACGTTTTTGGCGATGCTCCACTCGTTGTCGTTGAGGATGCCGATAAACCGTTTGGTCGTGTGCGCGATGTTGTTGAGGCCCTCGAACGAAATCCCGTTGGTTAGCGCGGCATCGCCGAAAATACAAACGACATTTTCGTCGGACCCCCGTTGATCGCGCGCCGCGCACATTCCCAGCGCCGCCGAAAGCGCCGTGCCGGCGTGGCCGGCGCCATAGCAATCATGCTGGCTTTCCTTGCGCAGCGAGAACCCGTTCAAGCCGTCGGTGGTGCGGATGGTGTGAAAGCGGCTCTTGCGGCCGGTCAGCAATTTGTGAACATAGCTTTGGTGGCTAACGTCCCAGACGAATTTGTCATGGGGCGTGGAGAAGACGTAATGGAGCGCGATCGTCAACTCGACCACGCCCAGATTTGGCCCCAGATGCCCGCCGTTTTTTGCCAGCTTTGTGATTAACTCATGCCGGATTTCGGCAGACAGCGTTTGCAATTGTTCCAACGTCAGTTTTTTGACGTGCGACGGATGATCAACCATATCAATATAGCGGCTCATGCGGATTGTTCCGGTAAATTCACCGGTTTCAAGCTTAATTCCCCTTTTGCGTTTTTGTCCAGTTGCTGGATTTTTAATTCAGCCTCGGCCAATTTCGCCTGGCAGGTTTGCGAGAGTTTCGAACCTTCCTCGTAATGGGCCAGGAGCGTTTCCAACGGCAAATCCTGCGATTCCATCGCTTCCACAATGGTTTCCAGCCGCTTGATCGCCTCCTCAAAAGGAAGCTCTTTCAAATCGGCAGGGGCAGAGTCGGCATTTTTTGCCTTAGGCACAAGTTCAAACTAATGGACGCGGCGCGCAACGTCCAGCGAGAACAAATCAAGTATCGCCGCCGACGCCCGCGTCGCTGCTCCCGGTCCGCCCAAGGTCGAGATCACCTCGCGCAAGGCGGCGCGGATTTCGCGCCGGCGGTCTGGGTTTTCCAGCAACTCCAGCGCGGCGCCGGCAATGTTGGCAGGCGTCGCGGCGTGTTGGATAAATTCGGGGTATAGAACCGTGTCCGCGAGAATGTTGGGGGCCGCTGCGTATTTCACGGTTACAATTTGGCGGCCGATGGCGTAGGTCAGCGCGTCGGTTTTGTAAAAGGCAACCGTCGGTACGCCGAACCACGCACATTCCAATGTCACGGTTCCGGTTTTGGTAATCGCAATTGTCGCCGTGGACAATGCGGTCTCCAAATCGCCGGACTGGATTTCAATTTTCGCCGTCCCGGCGGACGGCCATGCCCGAGCGATGGCGGCCATTTCTTCATTGGGCGCGACCATTTTGAATCGGACCTTTTGTTTTGCGGCGATGAGTTCGGCCGCCTCAAAAAGTACCGGCAGATGCCGTTTCAATTCCCCGCGCCGGCTGCCCGGCAAGAGAACAACTGCCGGGACCGGCCCCTCCTCGCGTCCGCTGATCTTGTATTTGTCGAACATCGGATGTCCCACCCATTCGACCCGAAAGTGCGGGGTGCGGCGCCCGTACCATTCCTTCTCAAACGGAAACAGGCAAAGCAACAAATCAAAATCGCGCGCCATTTTATCGGCGCGACCGGGACGAGACGCCCAGACCTGGGGGGAAACGAATTGTACAATTTTTGTAGCGCCTCCGCACGCGCTCCTGATTGCGTGGCCGAGACGGCGATTGAATCCGCTGAAATCAACCAGCACGATGAGTTCCGGCTTTTGTTCAACAGCCAGGCGGGTCAATTCCTGCATGCGGCGGCGGAACAGGGGCAGTTTTTTAACGACCAGTCCGATGACGGCGTCCGCCGTCAAATCGAAGGAGCATTCCACTCCCGCCTCGACCATCCTGGGGCCGCCCGCGCCGATGAAACGCGGCGAATCCAGCGTGGGGGCCAAAGCGCGCACGAGATCGGCGGCCAGCGCATCGCCGCTCGCCTCGCCGGCGACAACCATGACGGTTTTGGGTTTCATTTCATTTCCGCTTTCACCACTTTGAGAAATTCGGCGACCTTGAACGGAATGAATGGCGCCGCCAACCCGGTGAGAAAATCCGCCGCGCCGCCAAGGTAGGGCAAGATGCCGGGGAGGGTGGAGCGCGTCCATATTTTGTTGTCCAAGGAAAAGAATACCCGGGGGATTGGAAAGCCTATGACGCTCTCATCTTTTCCCCATTGGTAGTGGACGAAAAATGTCAGCCAAATCGCCAGTAGCAGGCCGATGCAGATTACCCCTGCGATTGGCCGCCATCGTCCGCCGGCGATCCAGCGTTGGATCGTCCGGCTGCCAGTCGTGGCGGAAAGCCAGATGTCAAAGGCGACAATCGGAAGGATGAGGATCAAGCCACCCATGAAATTTTCTTCAGCGGCGGGCCTGGATTTGGCGCGTGATTTCAAAGGCGAGGTCCAGCGCGCGTTTGGCGACGGCGCCGCTGACTTTGGGAGTTTGTTCGGATTGCACGCAACGGATGAAATCGCGCAACTCCAGTTTTAGCGGCTCGTCTTTTTCAATTGGCACCGGTTCGCGGACGATTTTTCTGCCGGCGAATTCGCTCACGATGCTGTTGTCTTTGCTGCGCAGCAGTTTTTTCAAAACGGACGATTCCTCCTCGCCTTCACGCGCGACGCGGTAGATGTAACCCTCCTGCGCGCGGTAATCGAGGGAGACGTAACTGGTCATTTCGCCGCCGCTGAAGACGCGGATTTTGCGCATCCGCTCGGGGCTGATGCGGCTGGCGGTGAGATTGGCGACGCAGCCGTTGGCAAAACGAAGACGCGCGTTGGCGATGTCCTCCGATGCGCTGAGCACGGGAATGCCGACGGCGTCCACGCTGGCGATTTCCGAATGGACGAAACCCAGCACGACGTCCAAGTCATGAATCATCAAGTCCAGCACCACGCCGATGTCGGTGCTGCGGTTTGGATAGGGCGAGAGGCGGTGCGTCTCGATGAAGCGCGGGTCGCCGGCGACTTGTTCGAGGTAGGCCAGCACCGGATTGAATCG
>DATAXU010000049.1:0-31691 GCA_036272955.1 Verrucomicrobiia bacterium | reverse complement strand
TTGTCACTCTCTTTTATTCCTGCGTCTTTCTCGGCTTGGCGTGCTGGATTGTTCCCCGCTCCTGGCAGGATGTTCCCGTGGGAAAAACGTCGCGCCGGATCCGACGGCGACGAATCTGGATCGACCCCGAACAACGCGCGCACCTGCTGGCCCTCAATCCATTTCTCTGGCGCGCCTCAAGACCCGGCTTCAAGCGGCTTTCGGTGTGGCTGCTGATTGGAACGTTGGCCGTTCTTTGGGGATTGACCAGATGGGTCTCCGGGATCCGGAACGGGGACGGCTTTGATATCGGCGTTGACCTTTCCTTCCTCGTTTGGACCGGGTTGATGATAAAAGCCTGGGTGGCGTCCGAAGCCGGCCGCGCGTTGGGGGATGACCGGCGCAGCGGCGCATTGGAATTAGTTTTGACCGCGGGACTGGGGCCGGCCCAGATTGTTCACGGCCAACTAACGTCGATAGGCCGCCAATTCAGCTTGCCCATTGCCGCTCTTCTCCTCTTGAATGTGTTCTTTCTGATGATGGAACTAAACCCGCACCATGTGCTATGGAATGGGGACACCCGGATGCTCGTTTACTCTCACCTTGCCGTGGGAATATTTTTGGTGGCGGACTGCTACGTGTTGAGTTGGCTAGGGACATGGTTCGGATTCAAGGCCCGCAAGGCCAATCGCTCCGCGATGCCCGCGCTGTTTTGTGTTATCGGCATTCCCGTTGGTCTTTTTCTCATGTCCCTGTCTCTCTTCGCGGATTCATCCGGCATGGGAGAGAAAGGTGTGATATTTCTCTGGTGCCTATCCGGCGCCGCCATCGACGGTTGCTTTTGGGCTTTGGCCACCAGCAGGCTGGAGAATGATTTCAGTAAAATTGCCTCCGAAGGCTCGCTCAATGTTCGCCCGGTGCCGGGCAAAGCCGCATGATTTTTCTTCCGATAGTCGAACGGGAATTGCGCGTCGCCTCGCGTCGGTTGTTTACTTATTGGGGCCGCTTGCTGGCGACCCTTCTGGGAATTGGTCTGACGGCGTGGATCCTTCTCGTCTTTGGCACATTTGGTTCGCCAAACGGCGCGACGGTGTTTCGCGGTCTGTCCATCCTCGTATTCGTCTATGCCGGTCTCGGCGGAATTCACGTCACCAGCGATTCTCTGAGCAAGGAAAGACGCGAGAACACTCTCGGTCTCCTCTTTTTGACGGATTTGACGGGCTACGACATCGTCATCGGAAAGCTCGTCGCCACCGGCATCAATTTACTTTACGCAATGCTCGCGTTGTTGCCGGTGCTTGCCCTTGCGCTGGTGCTTGGCGCGGTCACTCTGGGCGACGTTGTTCGCGTCAGTTTTGTGTCGCTGAATCTTCTCTTCTTTTTTTGCAACCTCGGACTCGCCGCATCCTCGCTTTGCCGCCGGGCGAATCAGTCCATCGCCCTCGCCATAGCGTTCACCCTGATTCTCAATGTCGCGTGCCTGGCTGGCTTCCAATTCCCCGGTCTCCACGCCTCCCTTCTGACCAGTCCGGCGCGGGGATGTTTCCTTGCCTTCGATGAATTTTACCATCTTAACCCGGTTGATTTCTGGATCGCCGCGCTCTTCACGCAATTGTACGCCTGGGGATTTTTCGTGTTCGCCTGCTGGTTTGTGCCTCGCTCCTGGCAGGATGAAAGCCAAAGCAAGGCGTCGCTGAAACCCGCGGTCGAAAACATCCTGCGCCGCGACCGCCTCCGCCGCGTCTTGCTCGAGGTAAATCCGTTTTTGTGGCGCGCATCACGGCCCGAAATCAAGCGCTGGCTCGTCTGGCTCGCGACGCTGACAGCGGGTGCCGGATGGGTGTGTATGGACCATTTTCGATTTCGTCCCGTGGACGACCTTTTTATACTCATATTGACAGGGACCGTCTTCAAAATCTGGCTGGCGGCGGACGCCAGTTGGACACTCGCCGAAGACCGGCGCCAGGGGGCATTGCAACTTATTCTGACGACCTTGCTGGAGCCGGAGGAAATTGTCAGCGGCCAGCGCGCGTCGCTATGGCGTCAATTCGCCGGCCCTGTGATTGTGCTGCTGATGGCCAACGTGCTTTTTTTGACGATCGAAGTCCAGCGTTCGGCGCGCGGCGCATTTGCTGAACTGGTCTGGCTGCATTTGATTGCCGGAGCATCGCTGGTGTTGGAGTTGGCGGCCCTGGCTTGGGTCGCCATGTGGCAGGGATTGAGCAACCGCAAGTCCAACAGGGCCGTGCTTTGGGCGGTGCTTCGCATCGTCGCCGCGCCATACCTGTTGTTCTTCGCAATCCTCTTTCTTTACTCCACATCGGGCCCGCCCGGAAGATTGGATTGGACTGCCCTGTTGATTTTCCCCGGCATTTTCGGGGTGGGTGTGGACTTTTTCTTTGCGCTGGAAGCGAACTCAAAATTGCTCGCCCTCTTCAGGCTCGTTGCCTCCGAGGGCTACGAACGCAAACGATTCTCCGACGATGAGGAAGAGCAGCCGGCGCCCGTCCTGGCGACGGTCAAATGATTTTTCTCCCGATAGTAACGCGGGAACTGCGCGTGGCGGCGCGGCGCAAAACAACATTCATCATCCGTTGCGCGGTCGCGTTGATAGGAATCGTCATCGGCGGTTTTCTTCTCTTCATGTTTGAAATGGTGGGGCCGATGGGCGGCGGCGGCGCAATGGTGTTTTTGATTGTCTCCCGCTATACATTGTTCCTGGCGCTGTTGGGCGGAATTTTTCTCGCGTCGGATTGTGTGAGCGAGGAAAGGCGCGAAGGGACCCTCGGATTTCTATTTTTGACGGATTTGAAAGGCTACGACGTCGTCCTGGGAAAATTCACCGCGGTTTCGCTGAATGCTTTCTATGGGTTGCTGGCGGGCTTTCCGGTCCTTGCCCTTTCCATGCTTGCCGGCGGCGTTACGGCCGGCGAATTCTGGCGGACGTGCCTGACCCTGGCCAATACGCTCTTCGTTTCCGTCGCCGCCGCCATATGGATGTCCTCCATTTCAAAATCGACCTATCGCGCCATGTCCAGCGCTGTCTGTCTGCTCCTCGGAATTATCGTGACCGCGATCATCGCATACGAGATGTCGTCGGTCGTCGTGCGATTCAGCGCGCCGCTGTTTTACGTTGCCGCCGTGAGTCCCCTCACATCGTATCATCTGGCTTCGGCCGCAAACTACTTCCGACAGGCCGGGTCGTTTTGGAGTTCATTGGCGATATCAAACGGAGCCGGGTGGCTGTTCCTGGGGTTGGCAGGATGGCGTCTGAGCGTCTTTACTGAAAAGCCCCCAATCCGCACAGGCTGGCGCCGAATTTTCGCGCGCGATTTGCTCGCCGGCAAAACAGATCGCCGCTCCGGATTGCTCGCCGTCAACCCCGTCCTCTGGATTTTGGACGACTCGCGCCGCATGCGCGTGCTCGCTTGGGCCATCGCAATTATTTCCGGGGCGCTTTTACTGACCGCGTCCGCGTTCGACGCCCTTGGCGCCGGAACTCCCTTTCTCAATCACTATCTATCGTGGCCCTGCTACTTTTTATTGAAAGTTCTTTTCACAATCCAGGCCTGCCGCTTTTTCAGCGAATCCCGTCGCACGGGCGCGTTGGAGTTGCTCTGCTGCACCCCAATGACAATGAATGAGATCATCAAGGGCCAATGGATGGCGTTGAGACGGATTTTTCTATGGCCGGTGCTCGTGTTGTTTTTCAGCCAGTTGGCCTGCTTTTGCTTTTCGAGCCGCTCGGTATTTGCGGGAGCCATGCCGGACGCCTTCATGGGAGCTTATACGCTTTACCAGATGGTCAGGCACGTGGCGGATTTTTTCGCCGCCGGCTGGTTTGGAATGTGGCTGGCTCTGACAATAAGAAAGCCCAACGCCGCCGCCGGCTTGACCATCCTGTACGTGCTCGTGCTGCCCACAATAATCTTCTGCGTTCCGACCGTCGCCACCGACGCCGTATTCATCATCGTTGGCTTTGCCAAATTACGACAGGACTTCCGCATACATCATGTTAATTGGGTGGCGCCACAGGCGGGTTGACGCTACCCTCCGAAAGTATGCAGCAACCAGACGCCATTGGGATTATTGCGGGCAATCGCTCGCTGCCGATGGCTTTTGCGGAACAGGCGCGCGCACAAGGCGTCAAACGCCTGGTTGCCGTCGGGTTCGAAAACGAAACCGATCCCGCCCTGGCGCAAAAAGTGGACGAAATGGTTTGGCTCAAGGTCGGCCAGTTGTCGAAAATGATCGCCGCCTTTCGGGATCGCGGCGTGGCTCAATGCGTCATGCTCGGGCAAATCGCCCCCAAAAACCTGTTCGATGTCCGCCCGGATTTTCGCGCCCTGGCCATGCTGATGAAATTGAAGGAAAAAAATGCGCACTCCATTTTTGGCGCGCTTGCCGATGAATTGCAAAAGGACGGCATTACTTTGATCGAACCGGTCTCCTGGCTTCGACCCCTGATGCCCGCCGCCGGCTTTTCCGCCGGGCCTCGGCTCACCGCCGCGCAAAAAGAGGACATTGCGTTCGGCTTTCGCATTGCCAAGGAAATTTCCCGTCTGGAAATCGGCCAGATGGTCGTCGTCAAGGAAGGCACCGTGCTCGCCGTCGAAGGTTTTGAAGGGACCGACCAATGCCTGCGCCGCGGCGGCGAGCTTGCGAACGGAAAAGGAGCGGTCGCGGTCAAAGTCGCCAAGGAAAAACACGACCTCCGTTTCGATATTCCCTGTCTCGGCCCGCAAACGCTGGAAACGTGCGCCGCCGCCCGCGTTTCCGCGCTGGTTTTCGAGGCGGACCGGACGCTCCTGCTGGAACGCGAGGCGGTCGAGTCCCTCGCAAAAAGCCACAAAATCACGCTCGCAACCTGGCCCGCCGCTCCAAATTGACAGGCTTGTGCCCGCCTCCGCCTTGGTGTTCAATCAATCCGCAATGAACACGACACATCCATTCACAACGACAGCGTTTGAAATTCCCGGGTATCGCGTCACAAAGAATTTCGGAGTGGTCCGCGGCATCGTGGTGCGTTCACGATCCGTGGTGGGAAATGTCGGCGCCACCATTCAGAGTTTATTTGGCGGCAACATTACCATTTACACCGAACTTTGCGAGCAGGCCCGCGACGACGCCTTTCGGGACATGATCAGCCATGCCAATCAGCTCACGGCCAACGCCGTCATCGGCGTGCGTTATGATGCCACGGAAATCGGCCCCGGTATTTCGGAAGTTTTATGTTACGGCACTGCCGTCCAGGTCGAACCGTCCGTCGTTTAACGTCAATTTTTTAGAATTGGAATTATGGCAGGTCATAGCAGATGGGCCAAGGTCAAACACTTCAAGGGCGGCATCGATGCCAAGCGCGCGCAGATTTTTGCCAAACTCGGCAAGGAAATCGCCATCGCCGCCAAAATCGGCGGCGGCGATCCCATGATGAACCCGCGCCTCCGCATGGTCCTCCTCAAATGCCGCGGCGCCAACATGCCCAGCGATAATATCGACCGCGCCATCAAACGCGGCACCGGCGGCGGCGAAGCGATCAATTACGACGATCTCACCTACGAAGTTTACGGCCCCCACGGCGTCGCCATCCTCGTCGAATTAAGCACCGACAACCGAAACCGCACCGCCTCGGAAATCCGCAGTTTGCTGACGAAAAACGGCGGGGCGATCGCCACCTCCGGTTCGGTCACCCGCCTGTTTCAACGCAAGGGCCAGATCATTGTCCCGCGCGAAAACGCCGCCGAGGATGCCTTGATGGAAATCGCGCTGGAAGCCGGCGCCGAGGATTTCAAGAGCGACGCCGGCGGTTACGAAGTATTGACAGACCCCGCCCACTTTGAGTCCGTCCACAAGGCAATCGAAGCCAAGGGCATCAAGGCCGCCGGTGCGGAAGTCACATGGCTGCCCGCACTCACGGTTCCATTGCAGGACGCCAAAGCCGCGGAGGAAGCCGGCAAGCTCATCGAGCTTTTGGAAGACCACGAGGACGTCAAGGACGTCTATTCCAACGCGGAATTCCCTGAATGAAAAGGGCGCTGGCTTTATTCTGCGCCCTTGTTGGTTTCGCCGCGGGCGCGCAAACCATCAAGCTCACCGACGGTTGGTTATTGCAATCCTCCGCGAAGCTTCACGACTCAGGAGACGTGATTTCCACCGCCGATTTCAAACCGGGCGGTTGGTATCCCGCCACAGTTCCTTCCACAGTCGTTGGATGCCTGGTCGAAGACAAAGTTTATCTCGACCCTTTTTTTGGGACGAATCTGCGGTCAATGCCGGGGATGGACTATCCCATCGGCGCGAATTTCTCCAATCGCGGCATGTCCAACACCAGCCCCTTTGCCGTGTCGTGGTGGTATCGCAAGGAATTCCGCGTGGAGCCTCCCAAAAACGGCCAGGTATGGCTGGATTTCGAGGGCATTAATTATCGTGCCAACGTCTGGCTCAACGGCAAACTCATCGCAAACGACAAACAAATCGCCGGCTCATATCGAACGTACGAGTTCAACGTGACCAGCGCAGTCGTCCCGGAAAAGCCCAACGTCCTGGCCGTCGAGATTTTCGCCCCCAGGCCTGACAACCTCGGGATCACCTGGGTTGATTGGAACCCCGCGCCGCCCGACAAAGACATGGGCCTCTGGCGCGATGTCAGCGTCAAAATCACCGGCCCCGTCGCTTTGCGCCATCCCCAGGTCATTTCCAAAATCGACATGCCATCGCTGGACAAGGCCCATCTCACCGTTTCCGCCGATGTTGACAACGCGAGCGACAACACGGCGAACGTCGAAATCCAAGCCAATATCCAGGGACTTCGTTTCGAACAAACGGTCGAATTAGCCGCGCACGAGACCAAGCGCGTTGAATTCGCGCCCGTGACCATCGACCAGCCGCGCCTCTGGTGGCCGTCCGAGGTCGGCCCTCAAAATCTGTACGATTTGGATTTGACCGCCACCGTCGGCAGCACTGTCTCCGATCACGACTCCATCCAGTTCGGCATCCGCGAGGCCACCTCCGAGTTGAACGACAAAGGCTATCGCGTCTTTAAAATCAACGGCAAACCGATCCTCATTCGCGGCGGTGGCTGGGCGCCGGACATGTTTCTACGGCCCTCCGCTGAACGCGAAATCCAGGAAATCCGCTACGTCAAGGACATGCACCTCAACGCCATTCGCTTCGAAGGAAAAACCGAGAGCGGGCGCTTTTTGGAATTGTGCGATCGTGAAGGCATCATGGTCCTGGCCGGCTGGTGCTGCTGCGATTTCTGGGAACAATGGAAAAAATGGAAGCCCAACGATTACGACATCGCCGCCGAATCTCTTCGCGACCAGGTTTGGCGGATACGCAATCATCCCTCGGTCATCGCCTGGCTTTACGGCAGCGACAATCCGCCCACCGAAAAGGCCGAACGAAACTACCTCGCCGTCTTTAAGGCGCTCAATTGGCCCAATTCCGTCCTCTCCAGCGCCAGCGGCAAACCGAGCAGGGCAGGGGAGCCAACCGGAGTGCGCATGACCGGCCCTTACAATTACGTCCCGCCCGTCTATTGGTATGTCGATAAAACCGCCGGTGGCGCCTATTCATTCAACACCGAAACAAGCGCCGGCCCCGCCATTCCCCCCATTGAAAGTTTGCGCCAAATGCTTCCCAGTGAAGACCTTTGGCCCATCGACAGTGTCTGGAGCTTCCATTCCGGCGGCGGCCCCTTCAAACACCTCGACATTTATACCGAAGCCCTCCAAAAACGCCTGGGCGACGCCACGGGAATTGTCGATTATTGCCGAAAATCCCAGGTCATGTCCTACGACGGCGAGCGCGCAATGTTCGAAGCCTACGGCCGCAACAAATTCGACTCCACCGGCGTGATTCATTGGATGATGAACAATTCATGGCCCTCGATGATCTGGCATCTTTACGATTATTACCTCCGCCCCGGCGGCGGCTACTTCGGCGCGAAGAAAGCCTGCGAACCCCTCCACATCCAATATTCCTACGACGACCGCTCGATTGTTGTCGTCAATAATTATTACAAGCAGTTTCAAAATCTCAAGGCCACCGCCCACATTTACAATCTCGACGCCACCGAACAATGGGCGCGGCAAACCTCAGTCGAAATCCCCGAAAACAAAAGCGAGCGCCTCTTCACCTTGCCCGAACCCGCCGGCCTGACTCCGGTTTATTTTCTCGCGCTGACACTGGAAGACGCCTCCGGCGCCACGATCAGCCGGAATTTTTACTGGCTCTCCACGCAGCCCGACACTCTCGGCGAACCGAAGGAAGGTTCGGATTGGTATTACACTCCAACGCGCCAGTTCGCCGACTTCCGAGCGTTGAACTCCCTTGCCCCCGGCGATGTGACAATTTCGGCGACTTCCGTGCGCAAGGGCGCCGACGAGACCACCACCGTCAAGTTGAAAAATTCCAGCAAAGCCCTGGCGTTTTTCCTGCGCCTCAAAGTCAATCACGGCGACGATGAGATTCTCCCCGTTCTCTGGCAGGATAATTACGTCTCATTGTTGCCCGGCGAGGAACGCGAAATTGCAGCGACGTACGACGCAAATGCCCTGGGCGGCGCCGATCCCTCCGTCCAGGTCGAAGGCTGGAACGTCGCTTCCAGGCAAACCCCCGCGCCCGCCGTCGCCGCAAAATGGCCGGACAAAGTTTTCGCTCCCTACGCGTTTATTCCAAAGGGATACTTCAACATCGACGGTTGCCTTTCGCAAACCGGCCAGCGCTATTACACGCTCGCGTTCATCATCAGCGACCCCGATGGGTATCCTTCGTGGACCGGTTCGCGCGACCTGCGCATGAGTTCGAAATATTACGCCGACCAGATTGATACTCTACGCGCGGCGGGCGGCGATGTTCTCATCTCCTTCGGCGGCGAGGGCGGCACCGAGATCGCCGTGAATACGCCTGACCCCGATAAACTTGAACAAAAATACCAGTCCGTCATCGACCAATATCATTTGACGTGGATGGATTTTGACATCGAGGGCAAGGCCCTTTCCAACATCCACGCCAACCAGCGGCGCAACGAGGTCATCCACCATCTCCAGCAGAAAAATCCCGGCCTCAAAGTTTCATTCACCCTCCCCGTCAATCCCACCGGAATGGAAGAGGAATCCCTCGTCATGCTTCGCGACGCCACCGCGCGCGGCGTCAAAATCGAGTCGGTGGATATTATGACGATGGATTATGGCGCGCAGTTGTCGCGCGGAAAAAAGATGGGCGACCTCGCTGTTTCCGCCTCCCTCGCCTCGCATCGCCAAACTCTCGCGATTGATCCCTCCATCAAAATCGGCATCACTCCGATGATCGGCAAAAATGACGAGAAAAGCGAAGTGTTTACCCTCGACGACGCCCGCCAAGTGATGGACTTCGCCTCCAAAACGGATTGGGTGCGTAGCGTCGGCTTTTGGTCCAGCAACCGCGACCGCCCCAAAGGCGGACGCAAAGGTGGAAATCACAACAGCGGCATCGACCAACAGCCGTGGGATTTCACCCGGGTCTTCGAGCCGTTTTCGCGCTAATCACTGCGGCTTGATTTCCAGGCTGGAAAACAAACTGTCGAGGCTGTTCAACGGCGCGTCCTTGATCGCCGCGGGATTCAGCACCTTCTGCAAGTAATCAATGGCGTCGTGAATATTTCGGATCGACCGCGGCAATGTCGCCCCGCAAGCGTTGGCGTGGCCGCCTCCCTGCAATTTCTCCGCGATCTTCAGCGCCTGTCCGTTGCGGCTCCGCAAACTCACCACCACCGTATTGTTCGCCTTGCGAAACAGCGTCAGCAGGATTGGATATTTGCTCACATTGTTTTCCAGCAATTGATGCACGATCAAATTCGTATTGCCAATGACCGTATCGACGCATCCGACGCTCGGCGTGATTTCCAAAATATGCGCCTTGCTCCATTGGAACCCCAGCGGGTCCTCGATTCGCCGTTTGACCGCCATCACTTCCAGCAACGAATGGTCCAGCAATCGTTCCAGCCGCCCCTCGACGAGCGCGTGCAAATTCCAAAATTGGTAAGTCTTGACAAGGTTCGCGTAATCATTTGCCATAACAAAATCCGGGTCGTCCTCGAGGAACAAATCCGACACATTGTTCAAATGCACCAGCCGGTCCAATTCCGGCGAGCCAAGCCCGTTCTCCTTGCACAATTCATAGCAAAGCAGCCCGGCGGATTTTTCCAGGTTATGAATCAGCCGCGCGTTTTTCGGTTGGATCTCCGTCGCATGATGGTCGATGATCACCCAGTCCGCCTTGTCCAGTCGCGGCTCAAAACTCAAGTCGCAAATCCACCCCGATTTCTCCCGCGGCTCCCGCAGTTTCCAGCTATTATAATGGTAGGCCTCCACCGGCACGTCGGCGTTAAACAGCCGTTTCGCCAGGCGTTGCAAAAGCAACCCCGCCACCATCCCATCCAAATCGCTCTCATGGGTCAGGATGACTTCCGGTTGGACTCCAAGGTTCACCCCGCAAAATTACCGCACCCATTCCCCCCATGCCAGAAGGAAAATTTTTTTGAACAATTTTTATTCCACCTTCTCAAACTCCTTGCCGAGGCGAAAAAGTTTGCCTTTGAACGGCGCGGCGGTTAATTAGTCGAAATAATAAACCGCAGGTATCCCGCTGCGGCATGCGGAGTATTAAGAATGATTAAAGTTAATAACCTGACCAAATCTTTCGGGCCGAAGGTGGCTGTGAATAACATTACCTTCACAGTGGAGCGCGGCGAAGTGCTGGGTTTCCTCGGGCCAAATGGCGCGGGCAAATCAACCACCATGCGCATGATCACCGGCTTCATTCCTCCAACGGACGGCGTCGTCTCTGTCGGCGGCTACGACATGATTAATGATCCCATTCCCGCCAAGCGCCTCATCGGCTACCTCCCAGAAAATGCCCCTGCCTATACCGACATGACCGTGGAAGGCTTTCTCGGTTTTATCGCCGAACTGCGCGGCATGCACGGCGACGCCAGGAAAAAAGCAATCCATCGCGTCGTGGAAATGTGTTTCCTCGAATCCGTCCTGTATCAAAGCATCGACACTCTTTCCAAGGGTTACCGCCATCGCACCTGCTTTGCGCAATCGATCATCCACGACCCGGAGGTCCTCGTCCTCGACGAACCCACCGACGGTCTGGACCCCAACCAAAAGCACGAAGTCCGCGGCTTGATCCGCCGCATGGGCGAACGCAAGGCGATTATTTTTTCCACGCACATTCTCGAGGAGGTCGAGGCCGTTTGTTCGCGCGCGATCATCATTGACCGCGGCCAGATCGTCGCCAACGGCACTCCTCAGCAATTGAAACAGCAGTCCGACACCGCCGGCGCCGTCTTGCTGGTGGTGCGCGGAGTTGCCGGACCCGCCGTCGTCGAACGTCTTTCGTCCGTCGCCAATTCGCGCCGGGCCGCGATTGTCAAAGAAGAAAGCGGCAAAGTCTGGGCGCGCGTTTATCCCAAGGCCGACAATCGTAACGGCGAACTCGCGCGAAATGTCCTCGTCGCGGCGGGTTCCTGGCAGGTCGAGGAATTGCACACCGAAGAAGGGCGGCTGGACGAAGTTTTCCGCGGCATCACCCTGCCGGAAACCGGAAAGCAGCCGTCGCAAACAGAGCAGCAAGTTAGCGTATGAATTCCATCAGCAATATAAGAGCCATTACAAAACGCGAGTTATCGGGATATTTCTCCTCACCCGTGGCCTACGTGTTTATCGTCATTTTTCTTTTGCTCACCGGCTCCTTCACATTCCTGCTCGGCGGGTTTTTTGAAATGGGGCAGGCGAGCCTGGAACGCTCCTTTTTTATCTGGTTTCCGTGGCTCTACCTGTTTTTGGTTCCCGCCGCGGGAATGCGCCTCTGGGCAGAGGAACGCCGCGTCGGCACCATCGAACTCCTCCTCACCCTTCCAATCACCGCGTGGCAGGCCATCGTCGGAAAATTCCTCGCCTCATGGTTTTTCCTTTTGCTGGCGCTCGTATTGACGTTCCCCATTGTCATCACCGTCAATTACCTGGGATCACCCGACAACGGCGTAATCCTCGCGTCCTACGTCGGCAGTTTTCTCATGGCCGGCGCCTACCTGGCGATTAGCTGCATGACGTCCGCCATCACCCGCAACCAGGTCGTCAGCTTGATCCTTTCCATTGTGATCTGCCTGGTGCTCGTGCTCATCGGCTTTCCGCCGGCGACAAACTTTCTGACGCAATTGACCGACACCGCGTGGCTGGTTCACACCCTCGCCGCGTTCAGTGTCATCACTCATTTCGAATATTTCACCAAGGGCGTAGTCGATTCGCGGGACGTTATTTTCTTCCTGTGCGTCATCGGCTTTTCGCTCTTCACCACGGGTGTCATCCTCCGCAGCCATCGGGCCGGCTGAAATTTTTAGAGACCAAGCCATGAAGCAGAAAAATTTTGAAACGATCCTTTATTCCACGGCGGGCGTCGTGGTCATGTTTATCGTCCTGATCGCCTTTTACGTCGTCACCAGCGCCGCCAAGGAGCGCGTCGATTTGACCGCCGAGAAAGCGTTCACGCTCTCCCCGGGAACGCGCAAAATCCTCGGCAAGATCGATTCCCGCGTTACCATCCGTTTCTATTGCACCCAAAGCGGCACCACAATGCCACCCTCCCTGCGCACCTACGCCGAGCACGTCGAGGATTTGCTCGGTGAATACCAGCAGGCCAGCCACGGCAAAATCGTCATCAAAAAATTCGACCCCGAACCGGATTCCGACGCCGAGGATTCCGCCCGCCTCGACGGCGTCGAAGGCCAGGCAACCTCCGCGTTCGGCGGCGACAAGGTTTATTTGGGAATCGCCATCAACATGCTCGACCAAAAGGAGACAATTCCCTGGCTCGCTCCCGAACGTGAAAAGCTCCTTGAATACGACATCTCCCGCGCCATCGCCCGTGTCATCAATCCCACTCCCGCCATTGTCGGCGTGATGAGCGCCTTGCCCATTTTCGGGTCCGAGGCCAATCCAATGATGCGCCAGATGGGACAACAGGGGGGCGAAACCGAAGCCGCCACGTTTATCAGCGAGTTGAAGAAGGATTTTACCATCCGTGAAATTCCCATGACGGCCACCAAGATCGACGACGACATCCACGTCCTGCTGGTCGATCATCCCCGCGATATTACCGAGCAGACGCAATATGCAATCGACCAATTCGTGTTGCGCGGTGGCAAGCTCCTCGCCTTCCTCGACCCGCACGCTTACTTCGATCAAAAGCACGATCAAATGGCGCAAGTCCTCGGCGAAAGTTCCGGCCAGTCCTCCCTCGACAAACTGCTCAAGGCCTGGGGCCTCGACATGGACATCAACAAAGTCGTGGCGGACATGACCTTCGCGGGGCACAACCCGCAAAACGGCGCCGTGATGCCCACAGTCCTGCTTGTCAACAAGGACGGCATCAACGATGACGACGTTGTCACCAGCCAGATTGATAATCTCGTGATGCCCTTTGCCGGCGCGTTCACCGGCAAGCCCGCCACCGGTTTGAAGGAAACCGTCCTGGTCCATACCTCGCCCGAATCCGAGTTGGTCGAAGGCGTCACCGCCAGCATCGGCGCCGAGCAAATCGTCAAGGATTTCCACGCTTCGAGCGTGGACTACCCTCTGGCGGTGCGTTTGACCGGCAAATTCAAAACCGCCTTTCCAGACGGCCCGCCAAAGCCCGCCAAGGAAGAGAAAGGCGAGAACGCCGCGGACCAGTCCAAGGAGCCGCAATTGAAGGAATCCACCAGCGACGGCGTTGTCATTTTGGTCGGCGATAGCGACATGCTCAACGACCAGGTTTGCGTTCAGGTGCAGAATTTCATGGGCTACCGCCTTGTCCGCCCCATGAACGGCAACCTCAATCTCGTCCAGAGTTTCGTTGAGGAATTGTCCGGCGACAACAATTTGATCAGTCTGCGCAGCCGCGCCAGCCTCAACCATCCTTTCACGCGCCTCAACGAAATGGAAGCCAAGGCCGGGCGCGAATGGGAGGACAAAGTCAAGGAACTCGAGGCCATGAAATCCGAGACCGAATCCAAGATCAGCCAGTTGCAGTCCAGCAAGTCCGGCAGCGAACAGCAGTTTATTCTTTCCCCCGAACAGCAGAAGGAGTTGGTGGACTATCAAACGAAAGTCGCCGGCGTCAATAAAGATTTGAAATTGACCCGCAAAAAATTGCGCCAGGACACGGACTCTCTCGAACTTTGGACCAAGGTCATCAATATCGGCGCGGTCCCGGTCCTGGTGGCCTTGACGGGAATTGTCCTCGCCGTTGTCAAACGCAAACGCACAGCAGCAAAATGAATCGCAAACAACTGATTATGCTTTTGGTTGCCTTGGCCGTCATCGGCGGGGCGTCTCTACTATTGACGAAACACCGGGAGGAATCCTGGGACGTTTCCGGCGCGCAGATCGGCCAGAAATTGCTCAAGAATTTCCAGATGAATGATGTCGCCGCCATCCATATCAAAGGCGACACCGCCCTGGACCTCGACAAAAAGGACGGCCATTGGTGTGTGGCCCAAAGAGCCAATTATCCCGCCAACTTCTCACAGATCAGCGAATTGCTCATTAAAGTCGGCGATTTGAAAGTCGAGCAATCCGAGCCGATCGGCGCTTCCCAACTTGGCCGAATGCACCTCGAACAGCCGGGCAAAGGCACCGAGTCCGCAACCCTCCTGGAATTCTCCGATGACAAGGGCAAAACCATGCAATCCGTCCTGCTCGGCAAGAAGCACACCCAGAAATCCGACCGCCCTTCTCCAGCGGGTTTCGGCGACGACGGTTTTGCCGATGGCAGATACGTCATGTTGAGCAGCGATCCCCAGGATGTCCTCACCATTTCCGATCCTTTGAACAGCGTCGATCCCAAGCCGGCTCAATGGCTCGACAAGGATTTCTTTAAAGTGGAAAAGCCAAAAATGATTTCGTTCGTCTCAACCAACGAGGACAAGTCATGGACACTCAGCCGCGAAAGCGAATCCGCGCCGTGGACGCTCTCCAACCCCAAGGCAGGCGAGGTGCTTGACACGAACAAGGTTTCCTCGCTTTCCAGCACCTTGTCCTATCCCAGCTTTGTCGATGTTGCCCCGGACCAGTCCCCCGCGAAAACAGGGATGGACAAACCGTTGACCGTGACCGTTGAGACTTTCGCGGGCTTTACGTACGTCCTCAAGGTCGGAGACAAAACCCCGGAGAACGATTACGATCTCAATGTCGATGTCAACGCCGCCGTCCCCGCCGAAAGGACTCCCGGAAAGGACGAAAAACCGGATGACAAGAAGAAACTCGACAAGGAATTCCTCGAGAAAACGAAACAGCTTTCAGACAAACTTCACCAGGAAAAGGCGTTGGATAAATGGACCTATGTCGTCAATTCGTGGCTCATCGATCCTTTGATTCGCGACCGTTCCCAACTGATGGTCGAAAAGAAGCCGACCACAAAACCCGGCGAATCCAGCTCCGAGTCAACGACGAACGCCCCGCTTAATATTGATCCGCCTCAATGACGGCTGGCTCGCGCCCGCGAGGCGGAAATCCACCTGCTTTTTGAACGTGTCCACTTTGGCCACTTGCACGCTCAACTTTTCGCCCAGTTGAATGACCCGCCGCGTGCGCCGGCCCACGAGATGAGTTCGCTGCGCGTCAAAAACGTAAAAATCATCCTCCATCGAAGAAAGATGCACCAGCCCGCTCAACCCCAATCCCGAAACATCGACAAAAAATCCGAAGTTCCGCACGTCGATCACAAGGGCATGGTAGTTCTCCGGGCGTCCGCTCTTTAATTGGTTGCGCAGGTGGCTGAAAAGCTTGATCTCTTTGCTGTCCCGTTCGGCGTCCGAGGAATTGCGCTCCGTTTCCGAAATGTGCATCGCCATCGGCTTGAGCGCGTGCGCCGGCGTCTTGACGTTGTCAAATAAAGTGCGATGCACCAGCAGGTCCGCGTATCGCCGGATCGGCGAGGTGAAGTGCGTATATTTCGTTTTGGCAAGGCCGTAATGCCCCAGCGGTTCCACCGCGTAACGCGCCCTCATCAGCGACCGCAGAAAACCGATTTTCAACGCCGCCCCAATCGGCATCGTGTCCAGCCGCTGCAACAGCTTTTGCACTTCCGGCCGATGGGTGAGATTGCCGCACGGAATGTGATGGCTCACCACGTCTTCCCGGTAATCCGACAGCCGCGTTTCGTCCGGCGGCTCGTGGACGCGGTAGATCGAGGGCCGCCCCAACGACATCAGCCGCCCGGCGACCGCTTCGTTCGCCAGCAGCATATATTCCTCGATCAATTGATGGGAAACGTCGTTCTCAATCTTTTCGATCAACAGCACCCGGCCATGGGCGTCCAGCCGGATTTTGGTTTCCGGAAAATCCAGCGCGAGCGATCCCGCCCGGAACCGCGCTTTGCGGATTCGTTGCGCCATTTCGTGCGCGTCATGCAGCATTTGCGAAATGGAATCCTCCAACGGCCCGCGTTGCAAAATCGCCAGCGCCTCCTTGTAAGTGAATCGCCTTTTCGAGCGAATGACCGCCGAATAAAATTTCGCGTCAAGCACGCGCCCCTCGTTCGAAAGAAGAAATTCGACGCACTTGGTCAGCCGGTCCACCCCCGGCTTGAGGGAACAAATCTCGTTGCTCAACGCCTCGGGCAGCATCGGGATGACCCGATCTACCAGGTACGTTGAGTTCCCCCGCGTCCGCGCCTCCTCGTCCAGCGCCGTCCCCGTCCGCACATAGTGGGAAACGTCCGCGATATGCACCCAAAGTTTCCACCGTCCCTGCGCCTCGCGTTGGAGGCAAATCGCATCGTCGAAATCTTTTGCGTCATCGGGATCGATGGTGACGACATTGTGCTGCCGGCAATCAACGCGCCCCTGCAATTCCTCCGGCGCCGGTTCTCCGCGCGGATGCGTCTTCGCGTGCGCCGCGGCTTCCTGGAGCACTTTTTTCGGAAAGTGCAGCGGCAAATTGTAGTGCCGCAACACGGAAAGCATATCGACCCCCTCGGCGTCGGGAGAGCCAAGGACTTCGATGATTTCGCCCTCAGGATTTGTGTGCCGCGATTCCCAGTCGCGCAATTCCACCACCACTTTGTCCCCGATATTGGCGGGTCGCCCCGTGTCGCGCGGCGGCAGCACGTAAATATCGTGCGGAATCCGCGGGTCATCGGGTATGACGAATAAAAACTGCTTGCTGCGCTGGAGCGTGCCGACAATCTGTGTACGCTTGCGTTGCAGGATGCGCACCACCGCCCCCGTGCCGTCCTCCCCGCCGCCAACGTGATGGCGCACCAGCACGCGGTCTCCGTTCAACGCCGTCCCCGTCGCGCTTTCCGGCACCACAATTTCACTCAGCGCGGAATCGTCCGGGTCCAGAAACCCCTTGCCCTGCCGGTTGACGCGGATGATCCCCGGCACAAGGTCCGCCTCGTCGGACTTGATGAAACGGTTGCCTTTGGTGCGGATGATCTGCCCGTTTTTCTCAAGGCGCCGCAACGCTTGTTGCAGCGGCGTTTGGGATTCCGGGCGAAGGCCGAGCTTTTCAAACAACTGGCGAAAATCCGAAGGCGTGTAATCCTTGCGGCCCAATAATCGTAAAATGGAGTCGTCCATTTTTAACTGCCCAGCGCAGCCAGGTGCTCGCGCCCTTCCATCAGAAATTCAAGATACGCGCAAAGCTTCGCTTTCATTTCCAGGCGCGGAACAATGGCGTCGATCAGCCCGTGCTCCAGCAAAAATTCCGCCGTTTGAAATCCCGCCGGCAATTCAGATTGCGTCGTGCTCTCGATCACGCGCGGACCGGCGAAACCGATCATCGCTCCCGGCTCCGCCAGGATCAGGTCGCCGACAGCCGCGAAACTCGCCATCACCCCCGCCATCGTCGGATTGGTCAGCACGCTGATATAAGGAAGCCGGTTTCGCGCATGATACGCCAGCGCCCCGCACGTCTTGGCCATTTGCATGAGGCTGAACATCCCCTCATACATCCGCGCCCCGCCGCTGGCGGCAATCGTGATGATCGGCAAACCTTTGTCCGTCGCCGCTTCGAACAATCGCGTCAGCTTTTCCCCAACCACCGAGCCCATCGATCCCCCAAGAAAACTGAAATCCATCACTCCCAGCGCCACCCGGTGCCGGTCGATTCGCCCGATGCCCGTGCAAACCGCCTCCTTCAGGTTGGTCTCCTTTTTGTATTGCTCGAGCTTGGCCGTGTACGACGAAACGCCGGTAAAATTGAGCATATCAACGCTCTCCATCGTCGCGTCGATCTCTTCGAACGAACACGTTTCCACAAGCGCATGAATGCGTTCGCGCGCGCTGATCGTGAAATGGTAATTGCACTTCGGGCAGACTTTCAGGTTCGCGTCCAGTTCCTTGTCGTAAATCATCACCCCGCATTTTTTGCACTTCGTCCAAAGCCCTTCCGGGATGTCCCGCTTGCGCGAAGAAGAACCGGCCAGCTTGGTTTTCTTGACGAATGTGGTCGTCGCGTCCGAAGGCGGTGGCGGCGTCACGGCCGGTTCAACGGTTTCCAGTCCGAGGGTCTTCTTTGTGAACGAAGTTGTTGCCATATCAGATCCTCTTCTTTGTATTATTTTCGGAGTCCGTTAAAGCCCGCGTGCGACCGTCCAGACGCAGATGTCGCCGGCGCCACACTGGCGCAAGGCCCGCGCGCACGCGCTTGTAGTTGCTCCTGTCGTCATCACATCATCTACCAAAATAACTTTTTCGCCATCTAATTGTTTGCCCGCGCGCGGCGCAAATGCGTTCTTCACATTGGCTGCCCGTTCTGGCCGTGTCAATAGGGTCTGCGTGGTCGTAAACCGCGTTCGCCTTACCAGTCGTGTCCTCACCGGAAGCCCCAGCGTCCGCCCAAGCCGCCGCGCCAGTCGCTCCGCCTGGTTGAATTCCCGTTCGCGCTCTTTGCCCGGATGCAACGGCACTGGCACAATCATGTCCCATTTCTCGGCTGCCAGCGCGGGCGCCGCCTGGCGCGTCAATAAATCCCCCAGAAACGGTTCAAACCAGACGGCCCGCTGGTACTTGTAGGAATGGATGACTTGCAGAAACATCCCATTGGCCACCACCGCCGAGCGCGCGAAGCGAAAACCAAAATCGATCCCCGCGCAATTCTCGCAACGAAACGTATGCGTAATGCTCCCCTCATACGGCAACCCGCACCGGTCGCAAAACGGCGGTTTCACAAACCTCAGCCTCGACCAGCATTTCCCTCCCACATATCCCTCCGAAGCGGTCGCGCGTTCCTGTTCGCAAATCCGGCACACCGGCGGATAAATAAAATTCAAAGCGGCGTCCAAAGCCGATTTTAATTGGTTGATCATTCCAGCAGCGACCGCATCACCCGTTCCATTTCCAACGCGGTCTGGGCGGCCTCCGCTCCGCGATTGTGTTGCGCATCCAGGCAGCGGACGATTGCTTGCGCCTCGTTTTCGAGCAGCAACACCTCATGGATGACTGGCAGCGCATGTTGAATCTGCAATTGCGCCAGCGCGCCGCTCACCGCATCCGCGATTTGCTGCGCATGGCTCGTTTGCCCGCGCAGTATCACTCCCAGGCAAATCAGCGCGCTCAAACGCGGACGCCCCGCGGCCAGTCGCGCCGCAACGGCGGGAATCTCAAACGCCCCCGGCACGCGAATGACCCGCACCCGCTTCGCCCCGCTGTTCTTCAATTCGCGCTCGGCCGCCGCCACCATCGCATCGACGTACTTGGTGTTATAGCGCGAAGCGATAATGGCAAAAGAACCGCGGCTGCGCGGAGTTTTTTGCCGCTGGACGGGTGTCAACATAATTACAACAAATGTCCCAGCTTTTTCCGCTTGGTTTCGAGATATTGGGCATTGTGCGGGTTGGCGCGAATTTTAATCGGCAATTGCTCCACAATTTCCAGCCCGTAACCCTCCAGCCCGACAACTTTTCTCGGATTGTTCGTCAATAACGAAATCGTCTTCAATCCAAGATCGACCAGGATTTGCGCTCCCAGCCCGTACTCCCGCAAGTCCATCCCGTATCCCAGTTTCAGATTGGCTTCAACCGTATCGTACCCGTTTTCCTGCAATTTGTATGCCTTGATTTTCGAAGGCAACCCAATGCCCCGGCCTTCCTGCCGCATATAAACAATGACACCCCGCCCGGCGGCGGAGATCAACTTCATCGCCTGATGCAACTGCGGCCCGCAATCGCACCGACGCGACCCAAAAACATCCCCTGTCAAACATTCGCTATGGACCCGCACGAGCACGTTCTTCTTCCCCGCAACGTCCCCCTTCACCAGCGCCAGGTGATGCTGCCCGTCGAGATTCGACCGATAAAGGTAAAGGTCAAAATCGCCATAGGCCGTCGGCATTTTCACCACTTCCACCCGTTCGACGAGTTTTTCCCGCGTGCGCCGGTAATGAATCAAATCCGCAATGGTGCAAAGTTTTAATTTGTGTTTCGTCGAAAAGCGTTTCAACTCCGGCAACCGCGCCATCGATCCATCTTCGCTCATGATCTCGCAAACGATCCCGATGGCCCGCCGCCCCGCCAATTTCGCCAGATCGACCGCTGCTTCCGTGTGCCCCGCCCGTTGCAGCACTCCTCCCGGTTTCGCCCGCAACGGAAAGACATGCCCCGGTTGCACCAGGTCTTCCGGGACCGCCGTCGGATCCGCCATGATCTTGATGGTCAACGCCCGGTCCGCCGCGCTGATCCCCGTCGAAATCCCCCGCGCCGCATCGACGCTCACGTGAAAATCCGTGCGGAAATTCTCCGTGTTTTGCACCACCATTTGCTCGATTCCGAGCTGCTTTAACCGCTCGTAAGTCGTCGGCACGCAAATCAAACCCCGCCCGTGCTTGGCCATGAAATTGATCGCCGCCGGTGTGACGCATTCGGCCGCCATGATAAGGTCGCCCTCATTTTCCCGGTCGGCGTCATCGACCACCACCACCATCTTCCCTTTGCGCAAGTCGGCGATGACCGATTCAATGGTATCGAAAGCGTTTTTCATCACGAAGCCAGTAAACAAAAAGCCCCGCCTTCTGGCAAGCGGGGCTTTCCAATGACAAATTCAGACTGTCGAAAGAGCAGGGGGCTTAGGCCGAGACGTGCTTCTTCTTGTGGTGTTTCTTTTTGTGATGATGTTTCTTGGCTTTCGCCACAGTCATCACGGTGGTTGTGGTCTCCGCGGCCTGCGCCGAAACGCCGACGTACGCCCACGAAACCCCGATCAGAAGTAGAGTCGCAAATAGTTTTTTCATATGTAGTTACCTTGAATTGTGGCTACACAAAAACGAGTATCACGAACCCCCCAGGGTTGTCCAGCGTTTTTTTGACTACTTCAAATGCCACCAAAGAACAACAAGGCTTGCGACCGTAAACCCGCCCAACGGCACCCAGACAAAGTCCAGCGGCAGCCATCGCCGCCGTCGTCCGAACTTATCCTTGCGAAACATCAATCCGACCCCAATCAAATAGGCCGCTACCCCGATGCCAATCGGAATGACCATCGGAATTTGTAGTGTTTGTTGCATGTTATTGCTGGTGATTATCTTAGTTGAGGTCATGTCTCCTGTCTGCGAGGCGAATCAGGATTTTATTTGTAGTATTTGACCTTACAGGAGGTTTCCATCACTTTGTTTTTCTTGAGAATTGTCGGTTTACAATTGGTGCTGGTTTGCATCGCGCTTGTCCACCCCCTTTGGGCGGCCCCGGCCTTGGAGGAGGTTTGGAACGATCCCCCCGTCCAGGCCCGCCTCCGCGCCTATTGGTGGTGGCTCAACGGCAACGTCACCAAAGAATCCATCTCTCACGACCTGGAAGGCATGAAGGAGAAGGGCTTCGGCGGCGCCGTCATCATCGACGCCGATGGCTCCTCCCAGGAAGGCAACGCCGAGGTCCCCCACGGCCCCACGTTCTTCACCCCCGCCTGGCGCGAACTCTACAAATACGCCCTGCGCGAAGCCAACCGCCTCGGCCTCGAAATCGACCTTAACATCCAGAGCGGCTGGAACTTAGGCGGCCCAATCGTCACTCCCGACGACGCGGCCAAGCAATATCTTTGGTCCGAAACCAATTTCACCGGCGGCACCCCCATCGAAGCCCCTCTCCCAAAGCCCGACGACAAGCACGACTTCTATCGTGATTCCTATATTGTTGCTTACAAATTACATACAGAAAAAACCGCAGCCCGCCCGCTGGAAAATTGGCGTGAGAAAGCCCTGCAAAAATCCCTGGAACCCTTTTCCGCCCCCGACACATCGCCGCTCTTTGCTGAATATCCCAGCACACCCGGCGAACAGGACACCGACACAAAAGCCGTAATCGACCTGACAGAAAAGATGGACACCAACGGCGTCTTGCGCTGGGACGCCCCTCCCGGCCAATGGCAGGTCCTGCGTTTCGGCTACACCGTTGGCGATCACGCCCTCGTTTCCACCTCCAGCGAGGGCTGGCGCGGCTACGCGCTCGACGTCTATGACGCCGGCGCCTTCGACCGATACTGGAACGCCATCGTCGATCCCCTGATCGCCGACGCCGGCCCGCTCGCCGGCCGCACCTTAAAGTATCTGCACACCGACAGTTGGGAAATCGAACTCGCCAACTGGACCGCCGGCCTGCGCGAAGAATTTCAAAAACGCCGCGGCTACGACATGGTTCCCTGGCTCCCGACCCTCGCCGGCCGGATCGTCAACAGCAGAAACCAAAGCGACCGTTTCCTCGCCGATTACCGCAAGACCCTGGGCGACCTCGCCATCGATCATCATTACCGTCTGTTCCGCGACAAGGCCCATCAGCACGGCCTGCTGATCCACCCCGAATCCGGCGGCCCCCACGCCGTCCCCATCGATGCCCAACGATGCCTCGGCTGGGACGACGCCCCGATGAGCGAATTCTGGGCCTGGTCCTGGGAGCATCGCATTGGGGACGAGAATCGGTTCTTCGTCAAACAACCCGCCAGCGCCGCCCACACCTACGGCCACAAACTCGTCTTCGCCGAGGGCTTCACCGACATCGGCCTGAATTGGCAGGAGTCAATCTGGTCCAACCTCAAACCCAGTTTCGACAAGGCCCTCTGCGAAGGGTTGAACGTCCTGGTCTGGCACGCGTTCGTCTGCTCGCCGGATTCCACCGGCATCCCCGGCCAGCAATATTTCGCCGGCACCCATCTCAATCCCAAAGTGACATGGTGGGACAAGTCGCAAGCGTTCTTCAGTTACATCGATCGTTGCCAGGCCCTCCTCCAACAGGGCCTCCCGTTCGCCGACGTCCTTTATTATTATGGCGATCACGTCCCCAATTTCGCGCAACTGAAAAAATCCGACCCCGCGAAAATCCTCCCCGGCTACGACTACGACGTCATTACCGAGGAAGCGATGATTGAGCGAACCAGCGTCCACGACGGCCAAATCGTCCTGCCCGACGGCATGAGCTATCGCGTTCTCGTGCTGCCCGACAGAAATTCATTCTCCCTCCCCGTCCTGCGCAAGGTCGCCGAACTCGTCGCCGCCGGCGCCACCGTCATCGGCCCCAGACCCACCGAAGCCAGCGGCTTGAACGACTACCCAAAGTCCGACGAAGAGTTAAATGCCTTGGCCGATAAATTATATGGCGTCGCCGGCGGCATCATCACCAATCAAACCGCCCGCCAGATCATGCTCGCCCGGGGCCTGCCGCCGGATTTCGAATGGTCCGACGCCTCGGAGCCGCAGCCGCAGATCGATTACATCCATCGCACCACCCCCGACGGCGAAATCTATTTCGTCGCGAACCGATCCAGCAACTCGGTTTCCATAAATGCCACTTTCCGCATCCGTGCCCTCGCCCCGGAATTATGGGATGCCGTCAGCGGCGACCATCACTTCGCCACGGACTACAACGAAAAAGACGGCCGCACAATTCTGCCCCTTCACTTCAATCCATGCGGTTCGATATTTGTCATCTTCCGCCAACCCGCCGCCGCCCATCCCTCTACCACGCCCCGCAACTGGCCCGAGCTTGAACAAATCAGCGAACTCACCGGCCCATGGAAAGTTCAGTTCGACCCCCATTGGGGCGGCCCGGCATCGGCGACATTCGACAACTTGGAAAGCTGGACCCGCCGCCGTGAATCCGGCATCAAATATTATTCCGGCACCGCGATCTATCGCAAAACTTTCACCCTGCCCAGTCTGGCAAGCCAAAAAATATTCCTCGACCTCGGTGACGTCCGCGAGCTTGCCGAAATTAAAGTCAACGGAAAATCCTGTGGGATAGTGTGGACCCCGCCATTCCGGGCGGACATCACCGCCGCCGTCCGCCCCGGTGAAAATTCCCTTGAAATCGAAGTCGTCAATTTCTGGCCCAACCGGATTATCGGCGACCACTTTTTGCCATTCGACAAGCGTTTCACCCGCACAAACGTCCGCCAATTGAGAAAAAGCACCCCCTTGATGGAGTCCGGCCTCCTCGGCCCCGTCCGCCTTTTCTCCCAGCAGTAACGCCGGCAAAAGTAGGCGCTCGCTCGCGATTTCAGCCCGGTCACAGCCGCCGGCCCAAATGAATGGTTGCATTTAAAACAGTCTTGGCAAACGCCCGGAAAATCGAAACACTCCATCGATGCAACATGCCGGTCGTCCCAATTCAAGCGGCGCTTCGAGCGAAACATCGGAAAACTTTCGAACTCCGACTGATCTCAACTTTACGATTCAAAAAATCAATATCGGCGCCACTTATTCCCCCTCGGCCGCGGCAACGGCGTATCACGGTGACTGCATGGACCTTCTCGCCTCACTTCCGGATAAATCCGTTTCTTTAGTCGTTACTTCACCGCCATACAACATCGGAAAGGAATACGAAAAGCGCCGTGAGGTGCATGCCTATGTCGAGTGGCAGAGCAGCGTCATCAAAGAATGTCATCGCGCCCTTTCGGATGATGGCTCTATTTGCTGGCAGGTGGGAAATTACGTGGAAAATGGTTCCATCTTGCCCATTGATATTCTTCTCCATCCTGTTTTTGACAGCCTCGGAATGAAATTGAGAAACCGTATCGTCTGGCACTTTGAACACGGGCTGCACTGCTCCCGCAGGCTTTCTGGACGGTATGAAGTCATCATGTGGTACTCAAAGTCCGATGATTACTTTTTCAACCTCGATTCAATTCGGATTCCGCAAAAATATCCCGGCAAAAAATATTTCAAAGGGCCGAACGCCGGAAAACACTCCTGCAATCCTCTCGGCAAAAACCCCGGCGATGTCTGGATTTTCCCTAACGTCAAAAGCAATCATATCGAAAAGACAGGCCATCCCTGCCAGTTCCCAATAGAACTGGCCGAGCGCCTCATCGTTTCGCTGACCGAACCGGCGGACTTGGTCGTCGATCCGTTCATGGGCGCGGGGTCCACCCAGGCCGCAGCCATTCTCAATGACCGCCGCACAGCGGGCGCTGAAACAGTGGCGGAATACTTTCATATCGCAAAAGAACGGATGCAACTGGCGGCGGCGGGCGAGCTGAAAATCCGCGCCAGAAACACACCTGTTTTTGATCCTGCTAAGGCTGGCAAGGCTTTGACAACAGCTCCGTGGCTCCAGTTCTCATGAGAATTGCCGAAATCTACAGCCATCTCAACGGTCTTGAGTTCCTCAAAGTGCATAAACCGAAACTCTGGGAAGAAGTCGAGACCGTAATAAATAGGATAGACGCCCAGGCTTGCAGGACAAAGGTCAGCAAAGAAAAGCGCATCAAAGGCAACCTTCTCTACGCGCCAATCGAAATGAACAAACAGTTCTGCGCCCGCCTTAAAAAATTGAACTGGAACGAGAGCAGGGTGACCTATTGGGTTACCAAGGATGCCAAATTGATCCGGGCAACAATGACAAAGGACGCCGACGAGCAAAAAGAGGAAATCATCCGGGCCGGCGCCACCCCCATCTTGTCTTACAACCAGACCGATTTTGTAAAAGACCGTGTCGCCCTCGAAGTTCAATTCGGCAAATACTCCTTTGTGGCCTACGATCTTTTTGTGAAACATCTCGCCTTTTACGTCAGGGATGAAATCGATGTCGGGATAGAAGTGCTGGCGATGAAATCCATGCAAACCAGGATGTCGTCCGGCCCCGCTTATTACGAAGGCGAGCTGTACAATGTAGTGCGAAATGGGCGTGGCGTCCCAGGTGTTCCTCTCGTCATTGTGGGCGTCGTTCCTTAAGCCCACTGGATCCAGCGGCGGAAGCGCGGTGACGGCTGCTGAAGGCGTGAAAAAGTGCTTTGCAACGCATTGATTTAAAGGGTTCGTTCTGCATTTGCGGGCTGTATAATCCCGAGCCGCACCGACGCCAAAAAGCGTCTTGCTGTAAACCAAAAATGTCACGCTACTACATACGTCATGCACGCGAGCAGGATTGCGCCGAGGTGGCACGTCTTGCCGGCCAGCTTGGCTATCCGGTATCGGCTGATGCGATGAGGACGCGCCTTCAACGATTGCTCGCAAGTCCAAGCGACGTTGTTTTCGCGGCTGAGTCTGCCGATGGCGGATTGATCGGCTGGATTCATGGTGTTCTCTCGCAATTTTTGGAGTCTGATTTACGAGTGGAGATTGGCGGTCTTATTGTTGATGAGCGATTTCATCGGCAGGGAGTCGGATGTGATTTGGTGGAGCGAGTCGAAAGTTGGGCGGTCGAGCATGGAGTAGCTCAGGCTCTGGTTCGCTGCCGCACGACGCGAGCCGGCGCGCACCTTTTCTACGAGAGTTTGGGATACAGCCGAACCAAGACCCAGATTGTATTCCGGAAACCTTTGCCGCAACGGCCTGACATTGCACGGTAGCTGACCGGACCCGAAAAGTCATTTCCTCGTTCTTTCTTCGCATCCGCCAAAATTGAAGTTCATCTGGACGTCGTTGCATTTTTCAATCAATTCCCCATAGGTCGAGATATGATCTGCAGACTATGGGGCCGTACAATCCTGAGAGAACGGCCAGAGGTGAATGGGTTACAGGCCTGAAATACAATTCACGACGATCCCCCGGTACAAAACGCCCTTGGCCACACTGCTGGTCGATACGACAAAGCTTACTTTGCCTTGATACGCGGTCGCAGTTCTGACGTTCTTCCACGCGGAATTGTCCTGCGAATATTGCAGCAGAACAACCTGGCCCGGTGCGGCGTTGTAAGTGAGCAACGCCAATCCGCTCGATCGCAGAGGGGGGCGCGTCAGTGTCAGTTCCACGACCGGCGCCTGCATTGTGAATTTAATCTTGCCAGTCAATCCGTCCGCGTCCGCAACGGCAATCTGGTAGGCAGTGCCTTGGACTGCCTGAAATGAAACGCTGCCAGAACCTTCGGCGGCCAGCGCCAGATTACTCAGGGCATTCCCCGTGAAAACTCCGATGGGAAACGAATAATCGCTTCCCGTCAGGTCAATAAGAACGGTTCCGCTCACGGGCGCGGTCCACGTCCACCAGGAGTTTTTGCCGATGGACCCGGGAACCGTCGGAGCGCCAGCTTCATGTGTCGCCCCGGCGTTATCGCCGGTGACCGCGACGTTGATTCCGCTCAATCGGATCCGCTTTGCGAAAGTGTCGTTTGCCGCCGGCTTTGTCAGCGCCAGAAAAAGCGTTATATCCCCGGTTGTCCCCATGTTGCCATCAAACGCAATGTGGTAGGCCTCTCCCTTGACCGCGTCGAACTCGACAGCGTAAGGATAGGCATCGAGCCCCATCGGCAGACAATTCGCCGACGAGAGGGCATCCACAGCCGTCCCGGTATAGGCGGCGAGGACAGGATAGAATTGCGCCGGCGGATTCACGTCCTCGAGTTCACCGCAGTAGAACGGATCGACCGTAATCGTTATAACGCCCCCTGGATTTCCCCCCGACGGCGGAGCGTAGGGTGGGATTTCATTGGTGGACAGCGTCACCCGGCCGGAAGCGGGAGCGACCCATGAGAACCAGACCGAACTTCCGCCAGGGTTGCCTCCATGATCCGGTTCGCCAGGTTCTTTGGTGGCGCCTTTGTTCGAGGCCGCAATTCGTGTCCGCAGCCCCGCCAGTTGGACGGGTTTGTCGAATGCGTCATTTGGCGGCGCTGATGTGAATGCCAGGGCCAAATCCATTCCGCTGGCGGGCGGAATATTGGTCGTCTCGATTGGTCCATACGACTCGCCGTAGGCTGTTTGGACCATACCCTCACTATTGGTGAAGGTAAACGGTGTTGAAATCACGACGATGGATGAATCCGTGATCACCGGAGAGTCCACGCAGATTTGATAGTTCTGCCCCGAAAAAACGTGGAATGTCTCCCATTCCCGCATCCGCCAATGGCACCCGCATTCAGACATCTCACCGTTGTAGGGGAAAACATAACAAGGCAGGTAATTATTGCTCGCCACGAGAGACAGGTCGCTCAACGCATCTCCGGTATAAACGGTCACCAACGGGCTGAAGCTTGTCGCGGAGTTTGAGATGGTCAGAATGCCGTTGGAAGGCGCCTTCCATGTCCACCAAGCCGTCTGCCCGCTCGAAATGCCGGGAATAAGCGGTTCTCCAACTTCACTCGTGGCGTTGGAGATCGTGCCGGAAACGCTGCCTTTGTTGATATCGATGACCGTCCGCTCGGCAAAATTGTCGTTCGTTGGCTGAGCCGTTGCCATCTCGACGGCGCCAATGCCACTAAGAAGCAGAAGCCAGCAAACCGCAACCGTTGAAAAACAGCCTCTCGACGGGACACCCGCCATATATGGAGAACGGTTTTTCAGAGACTTTTTCTCGGCTGCAACTGGTACCACCAATCCTGTTTATTGTCAAGCGTCCGCCGATTAACGGCCGAAGACGAATCCTGCCTGAGTTTGTGCCAGTGACATGCAAATAAAGGGCACAATAGAGGTTGCCTCGGTAGCTCAACTGGTCCAGAGCAGTTGACTCTTAATTTGTCAACGAGATTTTCCTCCAAAATCCCCCAAAAGGACAACACGGGATTTAACCAATGAAATCAAGAGTTTCGTGAGCGTTCGCGGTTCGTCGATTGAGACCGAAGGGAACCGAAAAACATCCAAAAAACTGTGTGAGGGATACAATGCGGGGCACAATGGCTCCGAAACCATTGCTTGAGTCGAGAGAACGGCGGCACTAAATTTTGCCTGTGAATTACCGCCTCGAAATCAGCAGGAAGGCGCGGGAGCAATTGCGGGCATTGCCCAAAGAACAGCGACGAACCATCGGCTGGCGGATGGAAGAAATGCGTGAGGGCCTGCAAGGCGATGTGCTCAAGCTCCAAGCCAAAGGCAACTATTACCGGCTGCGTGTTGGAAATTTCAGAGTGCTTTTCTTGCTGGCAGGGGACGTCATCCAGGTGTATGCTGTCAAAGACAGAAAAGAAGCTTATGAGTGATGCCGCCGTATTGCAAAAAGTCGAACAATTGACAAAGGCCGTGGAGCATTTGCGGGAGCGCGTCGAAGATTTGGAAGACCTGCGCGATTTGCAGGCCGCAATTGCCGAAAATGGCAATGAACCGCTGATCCCCTGGGAGAAGGCCAAAACGGAATTGAACCTCGACTGATTTTCGCGAAAAACTCCGAATGGCCTCAACGACCGTGGCCTCGCGACGGTGTAAGCGAATCTTCGCAAAGCAATTCCTCACCCTTTTTCATCCCTCATTCTCCCCCATCAGGACTCAATGGGACTGGGGCTAGCGTCGGCCAAAAATCTCGGTTGACCGAGCTGCGGAAATGCGTATGTTAGTCCCGATTCGAGGCAGAAAGCTTCGTTTTGACAGGTCGAATAGCCAGTACAGCGATGAGGCGTGTTTTGCAGTGCGGTGCGTCGATGCTCGTAGAATATAAAAAATAAAGATCAATTCGAGCCAGTTCGCAAAAGATAACGCAATCGGTTCCTCAACTTTTCTCAGTGGCTTATTAGTCGTTTGTATTTTCTGAATTCGTTGCCTCGTTTCATGGCGGGAGATTGACCCGCCGTTCACCGTTAACCCGCGTTCGTGCTTCGGCGCGTACGCGAAAAGCGGTTTGGTCGGATAGGGCTGCGGTTCGCATTTACAAGGCCTTAATTGAAGTGTAAATGTGAGGGAGTTATGGAGAAGCCTGTTAGCCGATCCGAAAAGGCTCTTCTAGTTTTTTCGGTGGCAATCTTTGCCGTGTGCGACATTTTACAATATAGATTACACGACGTAGATGTAAGCCGCCGTTTACAGACGGGTGTGACGATTTCAGCAACAATGATCATCCTCGTTTTAATCGATATTTGGAAGAGGCGGCGAACAGAAAGGAAAAACTCGTAATGACGGCCGCTTGGCGTTCGCGTCATGTTCTAAACATGAACGCGCCGATCTTCTCTCGGAGTCAACCGGCTGTGTTTGCCGGTGGTTGAACAATTCCGGCATGGGCCAAAGCGCGGGAGAAAGTGGTCGCTCAGGCAGCTTGAATAGTTTAGGACTTGGGCGAGTTCTCAACCAGCGATGATGTGTCGCTTGGATGCGTCTTTAGGGCGATCCGATTCTTGCGGTCCAAGTCGGAAAAAGCTGAGGAAAAAGTTTGACGCGCAAGGCGATATTTGCCAGCCTCGCCCGGTTGCCATCATTTCTGGTTTCGTGGCTGTGAGCCTCTTGTTCTGGCGACATCGCGGTAGCATCGAACGTTCCAACGGCCTAAAACGAAACCTATGACAGACCTGTTCTCCCGTGTCGCGCTTGCGGCCACTTTGGGCTGCCTGCTCATCTCCATCCAACCCATGCTCGCCCAAGGCAGCCTGACTCCGTCCGGACCACCCGGGCCGACTATGTTGACCCTTTCGCAAATCGAACCGCGCACGCCGGTGGACGCCACTCATACGCCCGGCTGTGTATTTGCCGAATTTGCCATCACCAATTCGGGTTCTTATTACCTGACGGCCAATATCGCTGGTGTCTCGGACCTGAATGGAATTGAAATCCAGGCTAACAACGTCGTCTTGGACTTGAACGGCTTTTCCCTGACAAATGATTCAACCGCAGCCGGAATCGAAGTTGACGACGACTACACGAATATCACGGTGCGAAACGGCTGCGTCAGCGGCTGGGCGATTGGCGTCTTTTACGTAGGAGAGAATGGAACTTTGGAAAACCTGAAAGTTACTGGCAACTCTCAAGTGGGCATTGAGGTTGGCGGCAAAACCGGTATGGTTCACGATTGCTTTGTCTCCGACAACCGTTTCCTCGGCATTGAAATCGGAGGAAACTTTTGGGGTTCTTCGACATTTTCAGTGGATCAGTAGCATGGGACTTGGAGCTTGCCCGCTACGAAATAGAGCATCGCGAGCAGGTTTTTGGTGGTTCGATAGCCACGCGCTTTTCGCTTGGTGGCTGAAAAGAGACTGTTCAAGCCTTCCATGAAGGCGGTGGTCAGTCCTTTCTTCCAATGGGCCAGAATGCCCTTGAGGTGACTTTCCACCATCCCGAGCCGAGCCGGTGTCAGTCCTCACTATTTGCACTTTTTCCCTCGACGGCGCTCGTTTTTTCCACCTTAAAATCGGGCGTGTATAGAACGCCGGAAACCTACTGCGCCGGCGCGCTTGCAGGACTGCCCGCTAATTCCGCGCACGTATCATTAAAAAACTTCACGCATTGGGCCACTTCCGGAGTCGAATTATCCCAGTGGTATTCATACTCCACACAAAAAGCCCCATGAAAGCCCTGGCTCTTCAACTCCTCCATCATCGCTTTGCATTGGCCAACCCCTGTCCCCCAC
>DATAXU010000048.1:0-14413 GCA_036272955.1 Verrucomicrobiia bacterium | reverse complement strand
GCATCACGGCTCTGGTCAATTGCCCAAACCATGGCGGAGAAAAGGCAATTGGAGCGATGGGGTTATATTAGTTATTTTGTCACTTGCCTTCCGGGAGAGGAAAAGGCCACATATAGCCGTCTTGAGCATTTTATTCAATCGTCGGTGCCAGATTTTCAAGTAGTGACGGGCCAGCAGGCCGGACGGCTCCCACCGGTCGCCCGCGAATGAGTCAAATCGGTCCCTGATAATGTATGTTGCGTCGCGACCACCAACTGCGCGTGCAGGTCTATCAAATTATTGATGGCGGCATTTTTGCGCTGGCTCTGCGAATGGGGCACATATTGCGGGCGCGTCTGTTTGGTTTGCCTTTTTTCAAAGACCCGATAACGCCTTTCAGCCCTGACTATTTCTGGCTGTTCCTGGTGGTCATACCGATGGCGCCGATCATTCTGGAGTGGCAGGGATACTATGAACGGCCGGTGTTGGCGTCGCGGCGGCAGACAGCCTGGCAATTGGGAAAAGCCTGCGCAATCGCTTCAATCGGGCTGATTTTAACCCAATTCCTGGTAAGACGCGAGGGAGCACGCGGTGTCCTTGTGTTGTTTGGTTTTTGCGCTTTTGGCTTGATGCTGATCAAGGACGAAATGCTGCGCATTGCCTTCAAGACCAAACTGGGACAGGCACAGTTTAAAAGGCGAGTCGTCCTGCTTGGGGCTGGGGAAGACACATCGTGGTTGAGGACAGAAATTGGGCGGGGGATGGAGGAATTGGAGGTTGCCGGGGACTTCGACCTGAATGAAACCTCGATCGAGGATCTCATTTTGTTTCTTCACGAGCATTCCATCAACACGGTCGCAATTGCCGCTCGGCATACGCATTTTGGAAAGGTGGAGAAGGCCATTCATGCGTGCGAGGTGGAGGGAGTGGAGGCGTGGCTGATGGCCGATTTTTTCCAGACCCAGATTTCGCAAACAAGGCTGGACGATTTTTACGGCAGACCGGTGCTTGTGTTTCATAGTGGGCCGGAAACTCCATGGCCCCTGCTGGTCAAACAAATCATAGACCTAGCCGGCGGGGCCGTGCTGCTGGTGATATTCGGACCGCTGATGTTGCTGGCGGCCATCGCCATCAAGCTGACTTCGCGAGGCCCCATTTTCTTCCGGCAACAAAGGGCTGGGTTGAATGGCAAGCCATTTGTCATGTACAAATTCAGGTCGATGGTCACGGATGCTGAACAGTTGAAGCAGGAACTGGCCGCGTTGAACGAGATGTCCGGCCCGGTTTTCAAGGTCACCAACGATCCGCGAGTCACGCCGGTGGGGCGGATTCTGCGAAAATTCAGCATTGACGAATTTCCCCAATTGTTCAATGTCCTCCGGTTCGAAATGAGCCTCGTCGGTCCGCGCCCGCTGCCGGTGGACGAAGTCAAACGCTTCGATGACCGGGCGCATCGGCGCCGGCTCAGCGTCCGGCCTGGATTGACTTGCACCTGGCAGGTGTCCGGACGCAGCAACGTGACGGATTTCAGAGAATGGGTGCGGATGGATCTGGATTACATCGATAATTGGTCGCTGGGGCGGGATTGCAAAATTCTATGGCGCACCATCTGGGTGGTTCTCCTTGGCAAGGGGGCGCGTTAGCGCAGTGGTGGCATTCCAACACATGAAAAGAAAAGCGAACAGCAAGGGGACACACGTATCTGTCGTTACCGGCGGCGCGGGCTTTCTAGGCTCGCACCTGGTTGATTATTTACTGGCAAAAGGGCACAAGGTGGTGGCGATTGATAACTTTGTGACCGGTTCCGTCGAGAACATCGCTCACCTTGCGGGCAACAGGAATTTCAAGTTTATCCAGCAGGATGTCACGGAGTTCCTTTTTCTGGATGGGCCTGTCCATTACGTCTGGCATTTTGCGTCGCCGGCCAGTCCGATTGATTATTTGGAATTGCCGATCCAAACCTTAAAGGTGGGGTCGTTGGGAACACACAAGGCGCTGGGACTTGCGAAGGAAAAAGGCGCCCGTTTTTTGCTGACATCGACTTCCGAAATTTACGGCGACCCGCTGGTACATCCGCAACGCGAAGATTATTGGGGCAATGTCAACACCATTGGACCGCGCGGTTGCTACGATGAATCCAAGCGTTTTGCGGAGGCGCTGGTGATGGCCTATCATCGCCAACATGGTATTGACACCAAGATCGTCCGCATTTTCAATACGTACGGCCCGCGCATGCGTTTGAACGACGGCCGGGTTGTGCCGGCGTTTGTCAGCCAGGCGTTAAAGAACAAGCCGCTGACGGTTTTTGGAAAGGGCGGGCAGACGCGTAGTTTTTGTTATTGCTCGGATTTGATTGACGGCATTTACCGTTTGATGATGAGCGGCGCCAATGACCCGGTGAACATCGGCAATCCGGCCGAGATGACGGTGCTGGAATTTGCGCGTGAAATCATCCGCGCAACCGGCTCTCGAAGCAAAATTGTTTATCGGCCGCTGCCGCAGGACGATCCGAAGCAGAGGCGGCCGGACATTGGGCGGGCGCAGAAGATTTTGGGTTGGACGCCGCGGGTGGCGCTTGAGGAAGGGCTTGTCAAGACGATTGAATACTTTCGAAGCAAGATAACGCCGGCGCGATGATGCGTCACTGTCACGCATAATGCGTGGAATTGATGCAGTAAATTGCAGGGCACGGGAGAGGCGGAAAAAAAGTATTCAAGGGGTAAAAGAGGATGTTTAAAACTTTGGCAAGACACTGGCATGTTGATAGCTAGCGAGAACTTTCTTAATCAAAACATTTGACCGTTTGCGGGATTTGCAGTAACTAGCACGCACTTTTTGAATGAATACCGGTTCAGACCGAACGAAATTTTTTTGTTTCGCACAGCATGGGCGAATTGAATGCTAAACTCGAAGTCATTTTTAGCGGTGGATTTCGGGGCGGGAAGTTTAAAGCTGGCCGAGTTTGAGCAAAACGAGGCTGGAGGGTTGCGCCTCAAACAGTACGGAATCAAGGCCCTGGGACTCGAAGGATCGCAAGAGGCAAGCCGTGAGGCGGCGATGCAAAAGGCCCTCCAGGAATTGCTGTCCGAAAAAGGTTATGCCTCGCGCCAGGTGAATGCCTGCGCGCCGGGGTTCCATGTCTTTTCCAAATTTGTCAAGTTGCCGCCTGTGGACACCTCGAAGGTCACACAGATCATCCGATACGAAGCCCAACAAAACGTTCCCTTCCCGCTTGATGAAGTCGTTTGGGATTATCAGATTCTCGGCACGTCGGCCACGAGCGAATTGGAGGTCCTGTTGGTGGCGGTGAAATCGGAAATTGTCGAAGGCCTCTTTCGGGTGGCTGAGGGCGCGGGATTGCGCATGAAGCTTGTGGACGCTTCCCCTGCGGCGCTTTGCAACGCTTTTCGGTATAATTACGGCGACCTGGAGGGATGCACCATGCTGCTGGATATCGGAGCCAAGACCAGCAACCTGCTCTTCTTTGAGAAAGGGAAAGTCTATTCCCGAAGCATCAATATCGGGGCCAATTCCATCACCCAGGATTTTGCCAACGAGGCAAAGATCAAGTTTCCCGAGGCGGAAGCCATCAAAATTGAAAAGGGATCAGTCAGCCTTGGGGGTGCTTACGAGGAACCGGAGGACCCGCAGGCGGCGGCCATCGCGAAGATCGCCCGGCAGGTGATGACTCGTCTGCACATCCAGGTCAACCAGACGATCCAGTTCTTTCGCGGGCAACAGGGAGGCTCCGCGCCGCAGCGGCTTTTTCTGTCCGGTGGGGCGTCGATCATGCCTTACACGGCGCAATTTTTCGCCGAGAAACTCAATGTGCCGGTGGAGTATTTCAACCCGTTCCGAAACATTGAAATCGATCCATCGTTAGATCTCGAGGAATTGTCCAAATACGCCCATTCCTATGGGGAGGTTGTGGGGCTGGGCTTGCGGGACCTGGCACACTGCCCGGTTGAATTGAACCTGATGCCGAAGAGTTCGATTCAACGGCAGGAATTCGGCGGCAAAAAGCCTTACTTGATTGCGTCGGTTTTTGCGCTGGCGCTGGTAGTTTTTGTGATTTTCATCGCCGAGCAGCGGATTGGGGTTGTTCTGAGGGAACGATTGGACAAAGTGAAGGCGGGATTGGCACCGTTGACCCAGCAAAGCCAACTACTGCAGTCGGCATCGGGGGAGCGCGATACGTTGAAAAAGCAAGCCGACCAATTGAAAGAATTGGCGGATACCCGGTTTTCCTGGATCGATGTTTTGACCGCGATGCGGAGCGTCTTTCTCCAGGCCGAAAATACTGAAAAGGCCAGGCTCGTTACGCCGGACAACGGCGGCACAAATACGGATGTGGGCATCTGGCTGGAAGAGTTCAGTCCCGTGCTTGCCACGGGAAGTCCTTTCAGCGCCAGCGCTGAAGCCACTAGTACCGGTGGCGGCGGCTATGGCGGCTATGGCGGCTATGGGGGTGCGGGTTACGGCGGCATGGGCGGATATAGAAGGAGTCGTTACGGGAACTACGGGGGAATGAGGGCGCAACCGTCGCAAACGCTGGCAGCGCCCGTCCAGAATACGACGGGGGAAATCACGGACATCAGCCTGCTTTGCCGGGGAGTCAATCGAAACAACGTTTCACCCAACGCCAATACGGACCTGGCCTTTTTGTTAAAGCAGGGGTTAACCAACAATCCCGCCTTTAAACAGGCCGATCTGTCGGGCGACATCACAGTCGATCCGGCCAATTCGAACAACTTTACCTTTTCGCTGACAGTGAAGCTGACGCATCCGATCAAATTATAAGTATGGCGTGGGTTAAACGAAATCTTATCTTCGTCATCACCGTCGCCATTGGACTGATTGCCACGGGTTATTGCGGATACCTTTTGTATTCGGCGCTCGGCGCCAATGCCACCGTGTCGGCGGATTACTCCACGAGCGCGGACCAATACAAAACGCTGGTCAATGCCAAACCCCCCGCTACCAAGGAAAATATTCAAATGGCGAAAGACGACCAGGTCCGGGTGAAGGAGTTTCTGGGGAGTTTTCGGAAGGCGTTTGCGCCTTTTCCGACTCCGCCGCCGGAGGATGACCATGGATTTGGCGAACAAATGAACGCGGACATAAGGGCATTTGGGGCCGAGGCCACGAATAACGGAATATCATTGCCGCCCAATTACTCATTCAGCTTTTCCCAGCAGAAGGAAAAGCTGAGTTTCACCCCTGAATGCATTGCTCCGTGGATGCAGGAACTGGAGGAAATGAAGGTGATTTTGCACATTGTATTTGAGGCCAAGATCAATTATCTCCAGCAGATCCAGCGTCCGCCTGCTTGTTCAGACGACAACGACGGAAACGACGTTTTATCAGCGGCCAGCGTTTCGAACACGTGGGGAGTGGTCACGCCTTACAAACTGACCTTTCGCTGTTTTAGCCAGGAGATCGCCACGGTGCTGGCGGGCTTTGCGGATTCCAGCAATTGTTTCATCGTCAAATACATCAATGTCGAACAATCCAAGGAACCCCTGCCGCAAATCGCCACGCCGACGCCCTCTCCGAGGGAGCAACAGATTTATATGCCGCGCCCGCAATATCCGAACATGATGCCTGGCGGCGAGCGTTACGGTTCTCGCGGAATGAGAGGGCAATACGCGCCCCAGCAGCAAGCCCCTGTAATGATGGCTGCCGCGCCGGCGGCTCCGACGCCGCCGCAAACTATTTTGCAGGAGGTACCCTTATACGTAACACTTGTTGTTGATGCAGTGAAACTCAAACCACCGGAAAAGCCCGCTCCCGCTGCGGTGAAACCCAAGCTTCGAGGCCGCTAATGGAATTCCTCAAGAGACACTACGAGAAAATTGTCCTGTGCGTCGTCTTGCTGGGCCTCGCGGCGGCGGCGGTTTGGATGAAATCGGCCATTGACCGCGTCCGCGAGAATATGGTTCCGTTGCCCCAGCCCCCGAGGAAGGGCGCACCGGTGGTTCCGATCAATCTTTCCACCGATGAGTTGGCGCTGGCGCAAGTCACCAACCCGCCGTCAATCACACTTTCGGGAGACCACAATCTGTTTAATCCAGTGACATGGAAGTTGAAAAGTGACGGCACGCTGCTGAAGGTCGTCAAAATCGGGGCGGACGCGCTTGTTGTTACCAAAATCACGAAGCTCTATACCATCATCGGTTTTGATCACGCCAGCGGGCAGGGAAGCGGTGTTTACGTGATGACCATTCAGGAGCATTCCGATCCCCAGCATCCTTCCCATAAGACCACCGAGTACGCCAAAAAGGACGAAAAGATGAGGTCCGGCCTTTACATTATACGCAACGTTGAGGGTGATCCCGATAATCCGACTGCATTGGAGCTGTCATTGCCGGACACGGGGGAGACGGTTACAGTCACCAAGGACAAGCCGTACGAGAAGGTGGACAGCTATGTTGCCGACTTGCGGTACGACCCGGAATCCAAAATCATGTCCAAGGTACATGTCAACGATGTTATCACGTTGGACGACGTGCCGTATAATGTTGTTGAAATCAACGCCAATGCCGTTAGAGTCAAGTCCAATCGAACCACAAAAGTAACGGAGATCAAGTGGAAGTGAGTCCCCACGAATAGGGACAGAAGTATTTTTAAATTAAAACGACGCCATGACATCTGCAGCTAAAATAAGCCTTCGGCTGGCCTTTTTTCTGGCCATTTCTTTGCAAGCTCAAACCGCCATCGACAATAATAACCCGGTGCAAATGGCCGAAGAGGAAGCCGTCCGCCGGCAGGAGGCCACCATCCGCCTTCACCAGAAGCTGGATGAAGCGCGCTCCGATCAGAAGCGCAACGAATTGCAGGAGGCTGCCAAGCGCTACCAGGAAGCCGTGGCGCTGATCCCTTCCGTCCAGATTGGCAATCCCGCGGTGGACCTTGAAAAACGTGACGCGGTCGCCGGATTGGACGCTGTTCGTGAGAAATTAGCCCGGCAAGCCCTGGCCGCCGGCGATGTGACCACGGCCGCGACTCAGGCGGACCTGGCGCTGAAAGTTGATCCCAATAATGAGGCCCTTCAACATCTTAAGGCGGAAATCAACCAGCGCGCCATTGAGCAACTGGGAAGAGTGCCCAGTCCCGACGCCCTTAAGACGATTCCTGCCTTCAAGAGAGAGAAGGTGGATATTGCGACCCGAATCCAGAATGCCAAACTCTTTTATGAAATGGGCAAATTGGACGATGCAGAGGCCATTTTGGTCCAGGTCATGAAGGAAGAACCGGGCAATCGGACCGCTCCTTATTACCTGGACCTAATCAAGGAAGCTCGATTCATGAACCGGGCGCGCGCCCGTGAAGCCAGTGCTAAGACCGCGATCCTGGATGTTGAAGAGTCATGGATTCCTTCGACGAAGGCCCAAAATCTTCCCATTCCCAACCCGATGGCCATGACAAATCTGGTTTACACGACATCGGGTCGCCAGGACATTATTTCCAAACTGAACCGGATCCGTCTCAACGAAGTTCAGTACGACCTGCCTTTGACCGAAGTTTTAAACCGGCTCCGAATTGAATCCCAAAAACGCGACCCGGACGGTGTCGGCATCAATTTCATGATCAATCCCCACGCCGACGCGGCTGTAGGCGCCATTTCCCCAACCGATATTACGGGCAATGCGCCCGCCGGCGCCGTGGCAGTCGCCGCTCCGGCTCCCGCCGTGGACATGAGCACTGTGACGATCAAGATTGCGCCGCCTTTGACGAACCTTCGCCTGGCCGATGTTCTGGACGCCATTACCAAGGTGGCGGACCAGCCGATTCGATATTCGATCGAGGATTACGCCGTCGTTTTTTCGCCGAAACCGGCCGAAGCGGTGACGCTTTACTCCAAAGTATTCAAAGTGGACCCGAACACGTTTGTGCAGGGACTTGAACAAGTCAGCGCCATCACGCTCAACTTCGGAACCCAGACTTCTGGCAGCGGCGGTGGCGGTGGCGGTGGTGGTGGTGGTGGTGGTGGCGGCGGTGGTGGTTCGGCCAACGGCACCAGCTTGGGTGCCAACATTCCTCAAGTTGATGTGGCTCCCATTAGCACGGGCGGCACCGGTGGAACGCAAACCGGTGCGGGTGGACGGCAGATCGGCCTAAGCTTTGTCAGTCGCACCAACAGCACGTTGGATCTTCACGAAATGGTGCGGGCATATTTTACAGCGGCAGGCGTCAATTTGACGGATCCCGGCAAAAGTGTGTTTTTCAATGACCGGCTGGGTTTGTTGTTGGTGCGCGCTTCCTCGCAGGATTTGGAAATCATCCAGCAGGCGGTGGAAACACTCGATCAAACCCCACCCCAGATAAAGATCGAAGCCAAGTTCGCGGAGCTAAGCCAGGAGGACACCCGGGCCCTTGGATTTAACTGGTACATCGGAAATACTTTGTTGAACGGAGGGGCGTTAGGCTTACAGGGCGGAACCGCTCCCGCCTATCAGGGGCCGGCGACCACGGCTAATCCGAGCGGCATTTTCCCTGGCGGCGGGACGCCGATAACAACCACACTCGCAGGCGGAAGCACGACCACGAGTTTTCTCCCCGGTCCAGGCGCCAGCGCGCCTTTGGCTACGGACGGAAATATCACTTCCGGTTTGCGCAATACTTACGGACCTCTTAACAATTCCGCGAGCATTCCCACTGTCGCGACCCTTACCGGCATCATGACGGATCCTCAGTTTCGGGTGGCGATCAATGCGATTGAGCAGCGCACAGGTTCCGATTTGCTGGCGGCGCCGGAAGTCACTACGCTCAGTGGACGCCAGGCGCACGTCGCGGCGCAGGACTTGCAGGAAATTGTCACCGGCACCACTCTCACCTCGACCGGCAGCAGCACTGGCGGTTTGACAGGCGGCACGGGCGTCGTTGCCAATTCCATCGGGTACACAACCACGTTTCTTTCGTTTGGCCCGGTGCTGGATGTGATCCCGACCGTTTCGGCGGATGGTTTTTCGATTCAAATGGTGCTGATTCCGACTTACACGGAGTTTTTGCAATATGATCCGCCGGGGGCTTTCATTCCGCAGGCCCAGTCCGCCGCCGGTTCAACGATCGGTGTTCCATTACAGGCCCAGTTGCCGCTGCCGCACTTCCGCGTGCGCCAGGTGGTCACCAGTTGCAATGTCTGGGACGGCCAGACGGTGGTGCTGGGAGGATTAATTTCCGAAAATATTACGAAAATCAGCGACAAGGTTCCTGTGCTGGGAGATCTTCCCTTTGTCGGACGTTTGTTCCAAAGCCAGTCCTCTGACAGCACCAAGGATAATCTGATGATCTTTGTAACGCCGACGATCATCGACCCGGCTGGGAACCGCGTGCATAACGACGAGGACATGCCGTATGCGCGCGTCTCCGTTCCTCAGCAACCCGCGGGGACCGCTGTTCCGTTGCCCCAGCCGTAGAATGAATTAAAACTGAATTGTCATGCATAGCAGCCCGACATCTTCCGAATCTTCGTCGTTCGGGCGGTTGTTGATAGTCGATGGCCATTCCTATGCCTACCGGGCGTTCTATGCAATTCGCTCGCTACAGTCGCCCACCGGGGCGGCGACGAACGCCATTTATGGATTCATCCGAATGCTCGGCAAGATCCGGGCGCGGGTTCAACCGACCCATTTGACGGTGGTGTGGGACGGCGGATTGGCCGCGGAGCGGATGACGTTGCTGGCCGATTACAAAGCGCATCGGCCGGAGATGCCTTCCGCATTGGAGGAACAGCTCGACCAGATTGTCGATTTCCTGCGCGCCGCAAAGGTTTTCTCCTACATGAAGGAGTCGGCCGAGGCGGATGACTGCATCGCCACGATCACGCGCCAGGCGGAGGCGGTGGGAATGGAGGTTGTGATTGCCAGTTCGGATAAGGATTTCATGCAACTGGTATCGCCGCACGTTCGCCTTCTCAATCCGCATGACAAAGGGGATGCGCTTTGGGGAGCGGAAGAAGTTAAACGCAAGACAGGCGTGGAACCCACGCAAATTGTGGACTGGTTAAGCCTGATTGGTGACTCGGTGGATAACATTCCCGGCGTGCCGGGCATTGGCGCAAAAACTGCTACCAATTTGCTGACCCAATTTCGGTCGGTGGAGGAGTTGTATGGACACTTGGGGGAAATTCGTTCAGAGGCATTGCGGGTGAATTTGCAGGCGTCCAAGGATCTGGTTCGGCGGAATCAGCAGTTGGTGCGTTTGCACAGCGAGACTCGATGTGAGTTGACTTTGGAAGATCTTGTTGTCAAGCCGGGAGACGACGAGGCTTTGAGGGTCCTGTTTGGGAAATGGGGGTTTAGGACCATGCTTCAGGAATTGGAGCAGGGGCGCATAAAGGCTGAGGGTTTTTTTGACCAGGAAATGAGTGCGCGCTGAGGAGGCGCGGATCGCAAATTGAGAAGCCAAAAAAAGCCTTAAAACACCGCAAAAACATGAAAGTTTCCGTGGACAGCCGAAAAAACGTCTGGTAAAAAGGATGAACTATATGTCGGTCATTTTCCGTGTCCCCATGAGCTTGTGCTTAGGAGGGTTTCTAACATTTTCGACGGCCCTGTGGGGGCAAAGCACAGTCGCGCCGCAAGGCGGGGAATTTTCGATTTTAGGCAATATTCCCGGCGACCAGGTTTTGCCTGCCATCTCTTTTGGCGGAGGCGTCGGGTTTATTGGCTGGCAGGACAACGTCATTGACAACATCGGTTCCGGGTTGGGCGGAGTGATGCTGAACACCAGTTTCAACGGGGGGCGGATGTTCCGCGTCAATAAAAACGCGACCGGCAATCAGCTCAACTCCCAGGCCCAGGTGCTGCCCAATGGCAACACCATTTTTGTCTGGGATTCCACAGTTGCGGGGACGCCGGATGTTTACGCGCGCCTGTGCAGGGGGGTCGTTACCAAAACGAACACGACTTACGGAACCAATTTTTACACCATTGATACTCGCGTCAATACCTACCTGGCCGACGCGCAGATCAACCCGGACGTGGCGGCGTTGCCGGACGGCACCGCTATCGTCACATGGCAGAGCTTCGGCGAGGACGGCAGCATGTTTGGCGTTTACGCCCGCAGGCTCAAGGCCACGGGAGTTGGAACGACGCCGGAATTCCGGGTCAATCAATATACCGCCTACAATCAGAGGAACCCGGCAGTGGCGACGCTCGCAAATGGCAATTACGTCATCACGTGGGTCTCCGAACAGGAGCGATATTATAACAGCGTTGATGTTTACGCCCGCATTTACACGATGACGGGAGTGCCTGTAACTGACGAAATTGCCATCAATAGCACGGCAAACCCGTGCGCTTCTCCAGCAATTGCTCCCTTAAACGACGGCGGATTTGTCGTGGTTTGGTCGCAAAACGACGCGTCGGTGCCAACCAATGGCTGGGATGTGTGGGGAAGGCCCTTTACCGCGGAGGGAATGCCTGAAGCGACGGATTTCCGCATCAATACCTATCTGTATGGCGACCAATATCGACCCAAGGTCGCGACTGGCCCGAGCGGGAGTCTGGTCGTTTGGACGAGCATGGGGGAGGATGGTTCGCGCGAAGGTGTGTTTGGGCGTTTTTTGCAGGGAGGAACCGCAATTTCCGGCAATGAGTTTCAAGTGAACACTATCGCCGTCAGTCAACAAATTCACCCGACGGTTGCGTGGAATGGGCTGAACCAGTTTCTGGTTATCTGGTCCGGCTTTATGGGGACCTCGGGATTTGACCTTCGGGGGCAGGCTTACTCTTTAACCTCATCTCCGTGATGAACAATACACTGTAGATTCCAGGCTTATGCGTCGAACTTTTAAGAAGCTTATCTGGCTTATGTTTGTGGCGGGCACCATCACTAGCGCGTCGGCTTTTTCGCTTTGGGGGCCTGCCGAGACGTGGCAAACACAGGACCTCGACTACGGGATTCGATACCTGCCCTTTATTCCCATCACTGACGCGACGATTTTTGACGTCCTTGGGCCTGGCGACCTGGCTGGGGCGGATTATGTGGAGTTGGGAGGGACCAAGGACCTTGGCGACGGCGCACGGCAAAACACGCCAATTATCACTTACGCTTTCGATTCAACGTTTCTAAATTTTTTCGGCTCACAGGGAGTAGCCACTGTGAATTCGGCTTTCGCGATCTTCAACGCGTTGCCCGCCGCCTCCAGCGCCAACCTTGCGACGTTTCTAACGCAGGGAAATCAACAAGTCAATTACACGGCGCAGGCTCTTCGAATGCTGGATCTCAAATCCACTGTCATGTGGATAATCATCGAGCATCTGGGATTGATTGGGGAAACCCATACGTACGATTTGCGTGAGCGAGTTGCGGAAGCCACGCTAGAGAATGGGGGTTCCTGTGCTTTTGACTATGTCGTGCTCCAGAGGAATTATGATCCGGTGACTTATGACGTCAGCGATTACGTCAATGGCACCCTGTTGACTTATCAGATTGGCGACTTGTGTCCAGCAATTGCGTCAGGAGACGCGATGGAACAAAGCACGCAGCCTGGAGTTCCGCCATTTAGCGCAGTTGCGACAAAAGAGGGCTTGCAAGTGGGAGGGTACTACTTGGGCATCACGCGGGATGACATGGGGGGGCTGAAGTACCTGTACCGCCAAAACCGTTACGTCAACGAAGGGCTTGATTCGAATGTGTTGGCTTCGTCCACCTTGGAGTCATCCTGGGTGCCTGTTAGCACCAACGGTGTTGTTAGTAGCGCCATCTCTGGCTTTGGGGGGTTATTAGGCGGGGTAGAGAAAGTTACCTTCGTGCAAACGCCTTATGATTCCCTGCTTGGCACGAATTTTACCCCACGAACATATAAATACTCCGTACACGTAGTGGCCAATGGCGTGGTAAAAACGGTGAATGCCACACGGCGAATAGTGGCGCCGGATATTATTTTTACCGCGGGAGATTTGGTGGAGCCTGGTCCCGACAACTACGAAGTTGCGGTTGTAAGAAACAACCCGAATGGCAACTTTATAACTTATGGCGAAGCTGTTTCTCCTGGCGCGCTTGTCAATCCCAATACCATTAGTGCTGCGGTTCTAACTCCCGAATTGATCATCTCGCTTAACAACGACGGGCAAATTTTTTACAATGCGACCTCCCTTGGAGGATCCGGTTTCCTCGATCAGGACAACTCGTTTGAGCAGGGATTTATATGGGGGTCCTTCAACGGGTCGTCAACGGCGCCAATTGCATTTCCTAACGGCACAAGCATTCAGCAACTGGAATCGCAAGTTCTCGGTTCAGGCCTGACGACAACCTTAAGCAGTCCTTATAGCCCAGTCTCGATCATCACCAACGGAACAGCCACCCAATGAAAACAGATCAAACAACTATGAAGGGATATTATGCGGGAGTGTTGCTGGCGCTTGGCTGTGCAGCGCCGGTTTTTGGAGGGCCGGCCACGGCGTGGTACCAGACCCAGAACCTCACTGCTCCAACAAATATCGATGCGATTGCTTTCATTAACGAGGCTACGATGGAATTTACGGTCGGCTCGCAGGACCAGGAAGAAGGCAGTTTCTTCGCGGGCGGCGGGTTGCAGTATTCGACATCGGATACTTTGTACTTTACGAATACACCGAGTGGTCAGATGATCAGTCAAACCGGTTTTAAATTTGAAACCGTGACCGAAAAGACGATCCATCCAGCGACACAGTTTGTTAATGACGGCACAATTACCGCTGTGGACCTTTATCAATCCCCTGGCTTTCCTTCGTATGGCGGCGCAACAGTATTCTTGCCTGGCAGTGGTGTTCCGTCGCCTTCGTACCTCCTGGTGGAAGCCACCAATATTTTTAATAAAGGCACCATCAGTGTGGGAGCAGATGGAGCCATGAAAATGGTGGGAAAAACCCTCACCAATTCTTCTGGCGCGCTGGTTGCTGGAGATTTGAGCGGAAACGACCTTTTTGACGTCACATCTGTGGAGAATACGTACGATGAAAGCGTCAACGGAACACTCGCATTTCGGTACTTTGAGGAGTCGCCGATTTTAAACGACCTTTACTGGGGAGCGACCAATGGGACGCTGGCGCTTAACGTTTATGGCCATGGGATTGGTTTAGGAGATACGCCTCCCCAGCCCGTTACCGGGCGCGGCACGGGAAGCGGTAACATCAGCCTGCCCTTACGCGACAATGTCATAGCCGCAGGCACCACAAACGAGATAATCGGTAACGCGGCGGAGTATGCCACGTACATTTACACGTATCCTCAGGCTGGCGAGCCGACCAATTTTTACTTCAATATTGTTCTTGTCAATACAAACTTCGCGGATACCAACCTCGCCTATCAGGTAAAATTTTCGCCGTTTGCCAATATCCAGCCGGTCGAAACGACACCGGATCCGAACGGGGCCGAGGCCATTGTGCAATTCAGCGTTCCTGTGTTTGATGTGATCTCAGGAGAGACTACCAGTAATGCCGTATAT
>DATAXU010000047.1:0-11808 GCA_036272955.1 Verrucomicrobiia bacterium | reverse complement strand
GACATCGATCACGACCCCCAGCAGTTGGAGACCGATGAGGCCCAGGATGAGCAGCACGAGACTCAGCACCAGGGACAGCACAAAATCCCCGCGATACTTCCACGCCATGGCGGTCAGGCGCCGGACGAGTTCTCCGGTGGAGTAATCGCGGCCGGAATAAATGCTGGTCGGTTCAAGTTGCACCCAAATGGCATTATACAGTCATGGCGCGCAACGGCGAAGAAATTTTGGGGAAGCGCTTGGAGCGGTTTTGAAAACAGAACGAAAAAAAGGAATAACAGAATTTGACTCATTCCTGTTATTCTTGGTATAATGCGTGTAACGATGAAATGATAGAGTTCAAATTATGAATATTTCGCTGACGCCGGAATTGGCAAAGTTTGTCGAAAAAGAAGTTGAGAGCGGACTGTATCAGACTGCCAGTGAAGTTGTCCGTGCCGGTCTCCGCCGTCTCAAGGAAGACCAGGCCGTGCGACTTCCCCAGGCACCCAGGACCCTTGCGGAACTGGAAGCGCAATTGCTGCAAAGTATTGACCGCCTTGACCGTGGCGAAGGCCTTGATGGAGAGAAAGTGTTTCGCCGACTTCGCAAACGGATTAAAGAATCCCGATCTGATGCCTAAATATACCCTTGATCCTTGTGTCGAGGAAGAACTGTGGGGCATTTGGTATTTCATCGCCCAGGATAATCCCGATGCCGCGACGCGCGTCGTCGAAGCGGCCTACGAGACGTTCAAAACGCTTGCCGCCCACCCCCGGCCTGGGCAGACCGCGACGATTCCGCAGTCCCAGGCTCCGTGATGTCCGCACCTGGCGCATTACGGGTTTTGAAAACCACCTCATTTTTTACCGGGGCATTGTCGATGGCATCCAAGTAAATCACGTTTATCACGGCGCGCAGGACGTCAAAGCATTGTTTGGTGAAAAGTAACCACGTTTCACGCTCTTAGCTTATTTCTTTTCGGCCAGCATCTGCGACCAGTTTTTTATGTCGTCTACGCTCTGCTTCAGTTCCCGAATCTCCGTGGCTTGCTCCTGAATACTGACATCTTTCTCATCCGCTTTCTGGTTCAAGCTCTGGATTCTCATGGTTTTCTTTATGGTTGGAGTGGAAGCGAGCGCCCTCAGCCATGAGGCCACACCCGCCATTATTCATGATAAGAAGAAAACCGGACGAGGAATTACAGAGTTTCTCATTCCGCGAACAGGAATCGCAAATCGTCGAGTGTCAGGCTTTGCGAAAACCGCTCCTCGCCAAAAACGTCCCCGGCCAGCGCCGCCTTTTGCCGTTGCAGGGCGCGGATTTTTTCCTCGATGCTCTCCCGCATCAATAACCGGTACGCCATCACTTTGTTGGTCTGTCCGATCCGGTGCGTGCGGTCTATCGCCTGGTTTTCGACCGCCGGATTCCACCACGGATCGAACAGCACCACATACGATGCCGCGGTCAAATTCAAACCGAATCCTCCGGCTTTCAAGGAAATCAAAAATACCGCCCCGCCTTTCGTGGATTGAAATTCCTGCACAAGTTCGCCGCGATTTTCCGTGTCTCCTGCCAGGTAAAAGTGCGGCCACTCGTGGTCTGTCACGATCTCCCGCAGCAAATCGAGCATTGTGACAAACTGCGAAAAAACCAGCACTTTGTTTCCCTCTTCCATCAGCGGTCCCAGCAAATCTTCAAGCGCGTTGACTTTGGCGCTTTCGGCCTCGCGCAATTTTGCGTCCACCAGCGCCGGGTGGCAGCATATCTGGCGCAGTCGCAGCAACGAGGTGAGAATGTTGAATCTCTCATCGTTGAGCTCCTGGTTTGTTTTCAGTCGGAGAAGAATTTGCCGCGCGCGCTTCAGTTCAGCGCGATAGAGCAAACGCTGCTCGCCCTCCATTTCGCAAAACAAATCTTCCTCGACACGGTCCGGCAAATCTTTTGCGACCTCCGATTTGGCGCGCCGCAAAAGAACCGGGCGGACGCGACCTGCCAGGCGGCGGCGGGCCAAAGGATCATCTTGCGCGTTGAATCGACGGAGAAAATGAGCGCGGCTGCCCAGGACGCCGGGCATCGCAAACGCGAGGATGCTCCACAGATCGAGAAGGCGATTCTCAATGGGCGTGCCCGTCAGCGCGAGGCGATGATCGGCCTTGAGCGCCCGGGCGGCCTGCGCCGTTTGCGAGTCGGGATTTTTGATGTATTGCGCTTCATCCAGTATCGCGGCCAGCCATTGGTTTGTCGCGATGGCCGGGGAGAGCAGCCGCAGTTGCGCGTAATTCATCACGATAAGGTCCGCGCCTTGCCGCGCGCCCTCAATTTCCTCCGCGCCTTCGCCGCGCCAGAGTCGCACTCGCAGGCTGGGATAAAATCGTTCCGCCTCGGCCCGCCAATTGTCCATGACCGATTTGGGACAAACGACGAGGGAGGCGTTGGGCGCCGGCGTCTGAGGATCGGCTGGCGTTTCCCGTAGCCATGCGATCCACGCCAATGTTTGGAGCGTTTTGCCCAGACCCATGTCGTCCGCCAGCACGCCGCCGAAACGATTGGCGGTGAGATAGGCAAGAAAATGGAAGCCGTCAACCTGGTAAGGCCGCATGTCCGCCCGGATGCTTTGTGGAAGCGCGGGTGTAACGCGCATTTTCAATTCGCTTGCGCGCCGCTGGATTTTTTCCACCTGCTCCGGCGGCAGAAATGTTTTTGCGGCGTCGTCCGCGAGTTGCAGCGCGTGAAATCGCTGGGCTTCCCCGGAGAAATCATTCGGGTTGAGACCAAGACGGGCAAGTTGCTCGTCTTCTTCGTTCGAAATATTGAAATGCAATCGCCGCCATCCTTTGTCGCCGAGCCGCACATAGCCGCCCCGCGCGCTGAGCAACAGCTTCAATTCCTCCGCGGTGAGCGTGGCGTCGGTGACGTCGAGGACCACCCTCAGATCGAACCAGTCGATGCCCGCCTCGGAAACGTCGAGAGAAACTTCTCCCGTCACGGGTTCATCGCGAAGGGTGGCCAATTCCTTGTCAAGTTGAACTTCGATTTCCGGCGGCAAGGATTTCAGCCACGGCGCAAAAATTTCCGGCGTCTTTTTCGTCAGGCGCACTCGCCACTGCTCGGGATATCCGTCCCATTTCCCCCCGATCATTTCCAGGAGTCGCGGAAAATGCCTTTGCGCGGTGCGGTCATGGATCGTGATGACGCCTTTCTCGCGCGGAGAATTCTCGGTGCGGAGTGTTTCCTCTCGCTTCCAGCCTCCCGGCGTCAATGTTTCGCGTTTCATTCCCGGCGCCCGCGCGGTCACGCTGATGCTGATTTCTTCCGTCTTGCCGCCATACAATGTCGGCTTCAAATCGCACGTGAGCGTCACACTCACCGGAACTGTCCGCACGCGCCCGGCCAGATGTTCGGGCAACGGCACGCCCCTCGCATGAAGAAAGCGCACGCCGTCATTCGTTTCAAGCGCCGCCGCGGGAATCGTTTTGCGACGCTCACTGTCAAGTGCATCGGCGGATGGCCCGTGATACAATCCGCGCTGAGTCAAATACAGCGTCGGCCGCCCGGAAAGTGTGCAAAAGATTTCCGGCAGTGGCGAGCCATCAGCCGTCGCAAGAGCAAGTTCATAATCGCCGTCCCGCTTTTCCGGCTCCACGAGTCGAAGGCGCAACGGTTCGGCAATCCGCGGATAGGGACGCCCCCCGCTATCGACGACCCTGTCATCAGCCAGCGGCATGCGCAGCAGGCGGTTGAGCGCCGGGCGCGCCGTCGAGTTTGCGTATTTGAAAGACCACCAACTGTCGTAACTCCACGGCTTGAAAACCGCGCTCCACAACGGCAGCGCTTCCGGCGTCAACCGCAGGCCGCCGTGCTCGAATTGATCTGCAAAACTCCTGGCCTGCGCCTGCTTGAGATCGGCAAATTCCAAACCGGTGTCGCTGCGCCATTGCAATCGCGCCTCGTTGGGCAGCACCATGAGCCGCAAGTCCAGCGTCCTGTTTTCAGCGGCCGGCTCACCCCCCTCAAAACCGCGAAACCACTCTTTCCAATGGGCGATGTCTTTGCCGCGTTGCCATCGCGTCATCTCCTTTTCGATGAGGCTGAAATCCGTGATTTCATTCAGGAAAGCGGGGCAAGGAATCTCCCGCCGCTGGAATTCCCAGGCAATGAAAAGCCAGCAATAATAATCGTCGCGGGGAAACTCCGGCCAAAGATCAAGCGGCTGGTAACTGAAGTGCCAACGCTCATTGAACAGCGCCAGATCGCGCTCGGTTAACGTTCGATACCGCGCTGTTTGAAAGGCCGCTTGAATCTGACGGACGAAATGGACTTCCCCTGCGTGGGGTTTCCGTCCCAGTGCGCCAATAACCCGGTCATAAAGCGGCGAACCCGACGGTTGCCCAGCGCCCGGCGCTGGTTTCTTTCTGGTTCCGTCCCGGCTTTCAATTTCATCACCAGCCAATCTTTTCAATTCGAGCATGGCCGCCACGGCGTGTTTGCAATCATAGCCCATTTGACATGAGCACCCCGAAACCCATGTGTGCTCCGCGTATATCAATTCGACGTTGTGATCCTCGCCCCCGCGCACAACCGCCGAATAGTTGCGGTTTGCGTCAGTGCATGTGACAGTCAGTACGCTGCCCTGCTCGAAGTAAGCGCGCCCGCGCTGGCGCGTCTTTGCGGGCAAGACATCGAGAAACCGATCTATGCCTTCCAATAATTCCTTCGCCAACTTCATCTCAGCACAAGGATAAAGACCCGCCGCTTGGTGGCAAGGAATGGTTGCTCACTTCGTCCAATCATCGGCCCGCTTGAACGCGTGTGATCTTCCCATCCACATCGGCGACCAGCACGTCATTCGCGCCGAGGGGGACGACCGTATTTAGCACAGTCACCCCAAGTTTATGTTCCCATAACAGCCCGCCGGTTTTTGCGTCTGCGGCGATCAACACGCCGTTTTTGCTCCCGTAAAACAAGACCCCGCCCCGTTCCTCCAACATCGCGCTATTGATGTCGTAACGAATATGGCCGTCCAACTCCCAAAGCTCCCGCGGTTCGGCCGCCTCGGTGGAAAACGCCGCAATGATCCCCGGCATTGTCCGCACGTAAAAACGCGACTGGTCTGCGGACATCCCAATGGATTCCCGGACTTGCCATTGCGCCGTGCGCCAAATCTGTGTGCCGTCCGCCATGTCCAAACTCGTCATCCTCCGGTCGGGCGCCACGACAAAAACTTTACCGTGCGCCGCCACGGGCCACTCGGCGGCGGGCGAATACATCAAACCGAGCTTGCCTGGACTTTGCCCCTTCCACTTCCATTTCAATGCGCCCGTCCGTGCGTCCAACGCATAAAGATACGAATCCCAGGCGCCAAATATAACCGTGCCATCGCGGACCAGCGGCCGCGTTTCGACGAATCCTCCGACGTCGGGATAATCCCAAAGCAACCGCCCCGTCCCGATGTCCAGGGCGCGGAAGTGCCCATCGCTGCCGCCGATATACACAATTTTTTCCGCGACGCACGGGCTGGCGACAATCGGCCTGGCGGTTTGGAATTTCCACACGGTGCTTCCCGTTTTCGCCGATAACGCGTAAATGTCCCCGTCCGTCGAACCAAAAACCACTCGGTTGTCTGCGACTTCGGGAGTCGAATACACCGCCGCGCCCAGGTTCGCTTCCCATTGCGGCGTTCCGCTTTTTAAATCCAGCGAGCGCACCGTCTCGCTACCGTCCCCGAAAAACACCCGCCGGCCCGCGACGGCGGGCGAGGAGGCGACCGTCCAATTCGCGTTGAATTGCCACCTGTTTTTGACTCGCGGATATTTGGAATTAACCGAAAAATCCGGGCGCGGCCATTGGTTGGTGTCAGCCGCGTAATCGTGCTTTTCCATGCGAATGGTGTCCCACACGGGCTTTGTTTCCACGGCAGGCGCCCGTTCCGCCACAGTCATTTCGCCGTCCTTGATTTCAACCAGCGAATAACCGCCGATGGCATTGGTCGCGCGGAGATTGGAGCGCCCCATCACGCCTGGCACGCCCTCAAAATCCATTTTCTTGTTGCGATGTCCGTGGCCCACAAGAATGGCTTGCGTGTTGAATTTCTTCAGCTCGTCCAGCGCCTCGAACCAATTGTCGATCTCATTGTCCACGGGATAGTGCGTGACAAAAATAATCGGCTGCCCGCGTGGCGTCGCGTTCAGGGTGGCGTCGAGCCAGCGAAGGTCTTGCGGCGCAAAATGTCCGTCGCCCATTTTCATCACCGGCCCTTCGTGCAGCCCGATGAAACAATAGCCCTCGGCGTCAAATACAAATCGGTCGTCGCCCCAGATCTTCGCGAACTCCGTCGCCCCGGACTCCGACCATTTGCAATCGTGATTGCCCGGAATCACGTGGCACGGCACGCGCAATGGGTCCAGAAGCGCTTTGGCCGTCACAAATTGTGCGTGCGAACCGAATTCGGTGACGTCGCCGGAAACGATGACGAAGCTCAATCCATCCAGCGAATTGATGTCCTTCACCGAGGCCCGCAGATCGGCTTCGGAATTGGGCGAGCCGATATGCGTGTCGCTCAACCATGCGAACCGCAGGTCCGCATTTGCCGCAAAAACCGCCAGCAGGAACGCCGCTGTGGCCAGCGCGCGCAGCCGTGTCATACGGGCTGCATTTGCGCCTCGTCCAGCAACGGTTCGCCAACCGGCAGCGGATCGGGCAGGGGAACGTATTCCTCGATTTGCCGCCACAATTCGGAATAATCTTTGTTGACGTCCCCGCTCAGGCAATCGGTGATCGTGCCGACGGCATCCGGGTATTTATTGGTCAACGTGCGGAAGCTGAATTTCGGATTGTAAAACGCATAAACGAGCCGGCGCATGTTTTCGACCCCTTCGCGAAGAAAACGCCCGTAGCGCGCGAATCGTGCGGCCGAAAAATCCCCCTCGACGATGGCATCGTGAACGGCGTCCCCGGCCAGCGTGCCGCTTTTCAGCGCAAGCATGACACCGGAGGAAAATACCGGGTCCAGAAACGCAAAGGCGTCGCCCAGCAGCAGCAACCCCTCACACCCGCAATGTTTGGCGTGATGAGAGTATTCGCTTGTCAGGAAAAATTGCCCCTGCTGTTTGCCGCACGCCAGATGTTGTTTGATCCACTGGTTCTGCTCGATTTCGCGCAGGAAAATCGCCTCCGGATTTTTGATCCCCTCGCGTGTCAAATATTTCCCTTCCGCGACCACCCCCACGCTGATCATGTCGTTGTGCTGCGGGATGTACCAGAACCACCCCTTTTCGGGAACGTACGCCACCGTGGTCGCGCCGGCGTCGATCCCCTCGTCCCGATGCGCGCCTTTGTAATAAGTCCAAACCGCAATCTTGTTCAGTTCAGGGTCCTTGACCCGCCACCCGTTGCGCACGGCGCAGAACGCCTCCTTGCCCGAGGCATCCAGCGTAATCGGCGCGCGATGTTCCGTCACGGGCCCGCCCTTGGTTTGCGCGCGGACCCCAACCACCCGCCCGTCTTCCTTGATCAATTCCTTGACCGTCGTCTCTTCCAGAATCGTCGCCCCTTTTTCCCGCGCGTTTTCCATCAGCATTTGGTCAAATTCAGAGCGAAGCACCTGCCAGGTTTGCGCGACCGTTTCCCGGTCATAACGATCAAAAAAGTAAAACGGCTGGCTCGCGCGCCCCGACGGGGAAACAAACTGGACGCTGTATTTTTTAACGAACGCCGACTGCCGCATCCTGTCAATCAAACCAAGCCGTTCCAGCGGCTGAAACGTGAACGGCAGCAGTGATTCGCCGATGTGGTAGCGCGGAAATTTTTCCCGTTCCAAAACAAGCACGCGGTGGCCGTGTTGGGCCAGGATTGCGGCGGCGGACGACCCACCCGGCCCCGCGCCGATGATCAGCGCATCGTATCGTTTTGCGTCTTTCATGTGTTTTACGGGGGGAGTATTTCCACGATTTCAGCCAGCGGCCGTTCCCAGCCATCGACCAGGGTATTCCGCCGCCCATAAAGAAATTGCCGGCCCGTCAGGCTCAACGCGCCTTCAATGAAATCATCGGAAGCCATGCGCAAAAACGCCCTCGGCCGGCTCGCGAAAACAATGCCAAAGGCCGCCAGGATCCGCCCCAGCGGCTGTTGCTCCCTCAAAATCTCCTGCCGCGCTTCCAGGGGAAATACATCAAGAATTATTTTGATCGCCCCAAACTCCACGCGTTTCCCGCTCCCATTGAGCACCAGCGCCACCTCGCGAAAATACTCGTTTTCGACCACGTGCCGGGCCAGGACTTCGATGTGCAATTGTTCCTTGTGAAAATTTTCGAGCGTCGAAGTCATGTCGCTCTGGTGGACCAGCAGCGAATGATACGGCTCCGGCATCTCCGCGGCCTGGATGCGCCCCAGCACCGGGGCCGCCTGCCCGCGCATCGCGTAAAATTCGTCCAGCGGATAAATGTCCGAATAAATCGGGCGCGGTGCAAACGGCGCCATGTGATCTTCCTTGGGGTTCAGGCGTACCTCGCATTCCGGTGTTGGGGAAGAAAAAATTCATGCAGCAGCCTGTCCACCTGCAGCAACCCTTCGCGGTTGAGTCGGACCTCCCCGCCCTCCACGCCGCCGAATCCCCAATCGTGCAGCGTTTGCAGCGGCTGGGCAAAACGTTGCCGGACATCCACGCCAAATTTCTTTTGAAAATAATCGCAACTCGTATGCCCCAGTTTGAGTTGCAGGATGAATTCCCGGATCAGCCGCTCATCGGCATTCGGCGTCAATGCCCGATAAACCGGCGGCTGCCCTGATCGGACGGCATTGAGATACGGCTCAAATTCGTGCAAGTTCTGGCAATGCGTCCCCTGCAAGTGCCCAAACGACGCCACCCCAAGGCCGATCAAATCCGCCCCCGCCCACAATCGGTCACGATAAACAAAGCGCGTTTTCTCCTTATTCTTTACAGCAGTGTAAGCGCTCCCGACCGTGTAGCCGGCCTTCTCCAATTCAGAAAACCCCCATGCCACCCACCCGCGCTTGGTGTCCCAATCCGCCACCGGCGCGGTCAACTTGCCCGCCGCCTTCATCTCCTTGTAAATCGTCGTGTTGTAAGGGACTTCCATCTGGTAAATCGTCACGCTATCCGGCGACATCTCGATCGTCTTGCGCACGCATTCGCGCCAGTTCGTCTCCGTCTCCTCGACCATGCCCGCGATCAAATCGATATTGATCTGCGGAAATTCCAGTTCCCGCGCAAACCCATATGCCCGCGCGATTTCCTTGCTGTGATGCGCCCGCCCGTTGATTTCCAGAATGTGATCGTCAAAATTCTCCACACCCAGGCTCAATCGCGTCACCCCCATCTCGCGAATCGCCTTAAGCTTGGGGCTGGTCAATGTCCCCGGCTCGCATTCAAACGTCACTTCCTCCGCCCCCTCCCACGAAATAAGCTTCTTCATTCCGTCCGTAAGATGCCGAAGCTGATCGACCGACAAATAGGAAGGCGTGCCGCCGCCAAAATAAACAAAATTCGCCTTGCGCCCGCCAATGATCGGCTTGCCCGCATAAAGCGCCAATTCCTGCAACGCCGCGTCGATGTAACCTCGAATCGCCGCCGAATCCTTGTCCGTATAAACTTTAAAATAACAAAAATGGCACCGCTTCCGGCAAAACGGAATATGCAGATAGACCCCCAACGGCGTCTCCGGCGCGGGCGGACGTTCCAGGGCCGCCAGAAACTCCGGCACAAACTCCGGTTTCCAAAACGAAAACGGCGGGTAATTGGAAACGAAATAATTGCCGACCGTCGTTTGTTTTTCCAGTGGTGGGGCCGCTGGGGTCATGGTTTGCGAGTCGGTCATAATTGTGTCGTTTTAAGTCAACCTTTTTGGCCAAAGCAATAGACGCTTCCGTCGTCACAACCTATCACTATTTTTTCATCCGCTACGGCGGGAGAACTGGCCACCGCCTGCCCAATTTCATACGACCAAACCTGCTTCCCGTCGTTCAAGGAAACAATATAAACCGACCCATCATCCGACCCGAACACGATTTTCCCCCTTGCCACCACCGGCGAACTCTCGATCTTCCCCCGCGTCGGAAATTTCCAAAGGCTCTTCCCATCGCTACGGTTCACGCAGTGCAAAGTCTTGTCATGTCCTCCAAAAACCACCCGATCCGCCGTCACCGCCGCCGCCGCCATATAAGGAAAATCCAAATCATGATAGTGCCACGCGATTTTCCCGTCATTCAAATCGACGCGCAAAAACTCATTATCATAATGTCCAAAATAAGCCGAATCCCCCGCCAGTGCGACGGACGCAGCGATATAAGCCCCCGCATCAATCTCCTTGATCTTCGCCCCATTAGTCGCCGAAAGAACGTGCAACAACGCGTCGCACCCTCCAAAAACGATCTCCCCTCCCGCAACCGCGCAAGTCCCATTGATATAATTCCCCGTCTCATAAGTCCAAACCGGTTTCCCCGTCGCCGCATCCAAACAATAAAGTTTAAAGTCATAACTCCCGACCAAAATCCTCGGCGCCCCATCCGGTCCCGGAATCGTATTGGCCGAAGCCAGAATCTTCCCCTCCGTCGCATATTTCCAAATCATCTGTCCCGTCCCCGCATCGATGGAATAAAACGTCCCCTCGATGGTCCCCGCGTAAATGGCATTGCGAACCAGCAACGGCGGCGCCTGAACCGAAGCCCCCGCATCAAATTTCCAAACCTCCCGCCCGGTCACGGTGTCAAGCGCATGAACATGCCCGTCATTGGACCCAATGAACGTCTTGCCATCCCCGATGACAGCCGAAGAGCGGACAGGCCCGCCAGTTTTGAAACTCCAAAGCACCTGCGGTTGGGAAGGAAGGGGGCCATCCGCAACGCCTGTGAGAGCGGGATTCCCGCGAAAGACAGGCCACCCAGCGGCGCGCAAAGCCCCTGCGCCGCAACAGAAAGCCAAAATCAATGCGCACCGCGCAAGAGAGATGACCACGAGAAAAATCATCCCATCCGCCGAGAGCTTTGGCAACCAGATAATACCTACACGTACTATCCGCCGTAGCCAATGGCGACGGCGGATAGTATCGCGCCATAGCCCCCCGGGCGAAGGCGGATGACGGCGAGGTTTGAAATGAGCGAGGTATTACTGACGACGAGCATGATCGAGGTCTTCCTGCGCCTCGGCGATGCCGTATTGCCGTGGAATTCCGAGCTCTGCCAGTGCCACGCCAAAGGCCAATTGCGGCAGAGTCAAGTTGCGGCAGAGTCACATCTTAACTTTCGATTCTGCTGAAAAACCCCCATTTTTGGAAAATTTCAGATCCGGGATTATCTTGTAATTGACAGTTTTGCCGTGTCAATTACTTGAACTGTTTTCAAATTCCGGCGATTTGCGCCGCGTTTTTTTCTTTTCATTGCATTTTGCGGTGTTTGGTTTGTTTTTTTCCGCCTCTGTACACACTACGCCTGTGCCAGGCCCGGATTAAGCGAAGCCCTGGCGCCGATCCGGGCTTGTTTGAGTTCCCAAATCATTCTGCGAACCCAGCGCTTGGCGTTGCACGCCGCGCCCACAAAGTAGTTTTGCAACCGCATCTTCTCCAGTCCGCGGTAACGCGCCCGGCGCGCCCCATGGGCCCGGACCAGTTCGCTCTGCGTGCCTTCGATGGCGTTGCGTTTGTGGCAGCGGTGGCGAAATGCCTCGCTCTTCTGTTCCTGGCGCCGGGCCTGCAACACCGTGTGATGCTCGCCCACCGTGACGGTGCGATGCTCTTGTCCCGCTCCCAGGCACTGGTCCCCCAACGCGCAGTCCTGGCACCGCCCAGTCCATTCGAAACGGTAGCTGATCTTGCC
>DATAXU010000046.1:0-26684 GCA_036272955.1 Verrucomicrobiia bacterium | reverse complement strand
CCGGCACGACACCGGCACGACACCGGCACGACACCGGCACGACACCGGCACGACACCGGCACGACACCGGCACGACACCGGCACGACACCGGCACGACACCGGCACGACACCGGCACGACACCGGCACAACGACAGACGGCCGGAGCGATGCCGGGTCTTAATCCCCCGTTCCCAAACAACTAGCCCAGCGGCAATGAGCGATTCAATTCCTGGCGCAAAGCGCCTCAGTCTTTGTACCAATCAGCCGGTATATTTGAATGCAGAAATACGTCTTCCACTTTTTCCATCGACCAACCACAGAAGAAGTAAAGTATCAATGCATTTGCGAGATAACCAAAAATAAATCCGGCGAGTATAAATGCGATCATGCCTAACACCGTCACTATGTCGAATAATCCGATGTGGCGGCTTCTAAGATGGGCGGTCATCGAGATATGAAAAACTGAGGCTAGCCAATTCATCAGCAAGCGCAAAGCAAAAAACGATGCCATCATGAACGTGAAAGGTAAAATGGCGAATGTGTACCTGTACTTTGGCTTGCATTTTTGGTCAAGATTGGAAAAAATTAATAAACGCATATCCAATCACCTTCTATTGAAGTTCAAGCTGAATCTCCATTGCGTCGCCAAATGCGTCTTTAAGAGCTGAGCTAGCCAAGCTTCCCACAAAAGAGGTGTCCATTCCTGCAACACCACCGACCAACGCGGCGCTCAGTTGAGTTTGATTAAGGCCTGTTGTCCTAATACCGATCACCCCTCCAGCAGCACCAGCAATTCCCGATAAAGTAATTTCCGTTAGATCAATTGGTTGATTTGGGTGGGCACCAACTTGGCTCAAAAGATCACCTGCCGCCCCGGCCAATCCGTTTACTGCCGCAGAAGCCATCAAGCCTTCAGAGGGGTCGAGAATACCACAAATCGCGCCCATCGCTGCGCCAATTCCTGCGTTACGCCACGCGTCTTCCGTCGTTGCGTTGGGATCCCCCAGCCAAGTTCCGAAATAACCTGTGACTCCGCCCGCAATCGCACCGACTACCAGACCGATTACGAATTGACCATTATCATCAATATATACAACGCCATTATTTCCACAATATCCAAAAAGATTATCCCCCCCCTTTTGCTCCCCAGCGGAGTCCCTTCCCAACCACCTTCCTAGAGTTGGGTTGTAATATCTGTAACCAGATACTACACCGCGAAATTGCCCGGTACAGGGGTTTTCTGGCGCAAGCGGGACGCTCGCCAATGCGGAAGGCCCGCTGCCGGTTAACACCAGCAGCAGTGCCAATAGGATTTTCCACAGGCGCATGTGTCAAGTCTGCCCCTAAACAGAGGCGGCTAAAAGGAAAAAGTCAGCCCTCGCCCCGCTCCCTGGGATGGCATTTATCGTGCGTCTTTTTCAAGTCGGCAATGGTCAACCGGGTGTAATGCTTGAGCGTTTCCAACGATTCGTGGCCCAACAGTTCCTTGACGTGATACAGGTTGTGGCAATCGCTCGGCGGCGGGTGGGCGAGAGTGATGCGGCATCGCGACGACCTCGACGGCGTCGGTTACGTGCTCAAGGGCCTGGGCTATGCTTCGCAATCGGAGCAACACTACGAGATGCGAAAGTTTGGAAGCGAACATTGCCACCTTATTCTGTCGAACTCGACGTGGCGCAAGCTGCATCGAGCAAACCTGAGAAGCCATCGCACAACAGCAGCGGCATCACAGGCCACTCGGTAACAGAGAGGGCGTCGGGCACAACCTTGGGCAATCGCTCAGTTGTGACACTTTAAGCGGTCCCTACCGGGGGCGCGGCGCGCCAGCGCCGCCCCCCGGTAGGTTGCTTGAAGATCAATTGTGTACACACACGGTCAACCACAGCGGCGACACAAAGAAAAAAGGGCCGAGCGATGCTGACTCTTAATCCCCCGTTCCCAAACAACTAGCCCAGCGGCAATGAGCGATTCAATCCCTGGCGCAAAGCGCCTTAACTCAAAGAAAAACAACTCTCTGGTGGTGGCGCTGGCAACAGTGTTGCGAAGGGCAAACGGGGCGAAATCCTGTTGACAACGACGATCACGACCAGACTGATTTCGGGGCGAAGTCCGAGTCTGAGACGTTTGAGGCGTAGCTCTTTTAAGGGGAATCAAACGGCTCAGTCTTGGACGAAGGGGGCATTTCAAATTGGACGAAGCTACCGTTCGACGCCTTTTTCCAATTTAACCTCTGTTCCGTCATAAATGCCATCGGCGGCTAAGGCAATTTTTTCTAGTCGTTTGGCCAGAGTCTCGACTGTCTCGTCCGACAAATCTGGTTGCAAAACATTAACTCCCCAGCTTTTCCCTAAATCTGTGACGCCAGCTTGTAACCCCAGCTTGGCGATTTGGTCTTGGGCTGCCTTTGCGGATTCCTCGCGTTCAAAAATGAGATAATGCCGCATCTCCTCCACAGTCCGTGGCTTATTTGAAAACTTTCCTTGCTCCGCTTTGACTGCGCGATCTCGATCGATAAATTCTTGGGCTCTTCGCGGAGTCCACCCTGTTTCAATATAGTCTAATAACAGTGGATAACCGATCACACCTCGAATTGGAAGGTCTAACTGATCTTCGTTCAGCCCGCCAATCCGCCATGCATTGGTTCCATCCCAGAGCCACCACATCTCGATTTTCCCGGTCTCCGGATTTGGTATTCCGCTACGGAATAGGGGAAAGGATTTCGCATATGCCGGGACTTCCGTACTTGCCGCTATTTGAACCAAACCACGATTAACGGCAGCCTGAAGTGCAAAAAATGTTGAGAACGATTCCCTTTTCTTCGCCAAATCGTGAAAATTGGCCGGCCGTTCAGAAAAAAAACCGGGAAGCACCCGCAAGAGTGCGCCATAGCCGGGGGGAGATGAGTGATGGTGATAGTACTGCGCGTAGGCTTTTCCTTTCCGCGTTCGAATTTCGACGATGTCCCCTATTTTAATTCGTGGCTTCATTATCAGAAACCAGGATAGCCCGCTTGCTGGAGCAATTCAAGACCTCGAAAGATTGAGTTTATATAATATTCGTGCCGGTGTCGTGCCGGTGTCGTGCCGGTGTCGTGCCGGTGTCGTGCCGGCGTGCCGGTGTCGGTGCCGGTGTCGTGCCGGTGTCGGTTCTCACTATTGACACTTTTCCTTTCTTTGAGCGATCAATAGATTGGAAACGGAAGACCAGCTTCCCATTTCCAACTCTTGCGCGATCCATTTCAAACTCATGGACGTTTCCTTGCCTTGATGAGTCGGCGTTCACCCCGGCAAATCCGCGAAGTACTGTTTAACATCGTAGTTGACTATTCTCCTGGCTAACGCGACGGGCGAGGTTCCATGCGTATTCGTAATATTCGGATCTGCTCCGTGGCGGCGCAGCAGAGCGATAAGCTCACCGCGTCCCCGCGAATTGAAAACAGCCTTCCATAATGGCGTGTTGCCGTGCGAATCCCGCGGATCAACCGAAGCGCCGGCAGCCAAAAGCGCCTCCGATACTTCGACAGAGTGTGCCTGCGCAGCGAAGTGAAGCGGCGTCCAGCCATTGTCATCGGGCAAATCAACCTGCGCGCCGGCGGCCAGGAGAGCTTGCGTCTTCGCCAGGTCGCCATTGCAAGCAGCGTAATGCAGCTCGGTGCGACCAAGCCCATCCACGCCCAGTCGGGCTTTTCGCTTTGGTTGCTTGCCAGCCATGTGCGTCTAACCACACTATGCGACGGTCAACCGCTTGGTGAAATACAAAAATGCAGCCCCTCCCCCTCCCCAGTGTTGGAAAACGCCCCCTCTCACCCCGGGCGGCCAGCCCATATGCCGTCCGCCCAATATATAGCAATGCACCTCCGCATCAGACCGTAATTGCTACAGCTTCGGCCGGGGGCTGAGATGGATCGTCCTGGTAACGCATGGCAAATCAAACCGCAACAGAGATTGATTGGTCGCAGGAATCTGAACCCGCCGAAAATCGGGAATAAAACTGTAAATGGTCGCGCCAATAGTCAACTTGTAATTTCCCTCCTTTTCGATCGGGTACACGTTCTGGACTGTAAAACTGCCCAAGGTTGCCAGCGGCCCGAACAAGCGGTCGCGAAGAGACGCTCGGTCGTTCGCCGAAGTTATTCCGAACAGCCCGCGTCCACGCTCCCCGCGCTGCGGCTCTGGAGGAAGAATCGTTTCCGGTAAATCGCCATACACTTTTTTATCCCGCAAGGGCGCAATATAAGCGCCGGCAGAATCGTACAGTTCAACCTTGTAAAACTTTGTCCCAGGCGGTCTGAAGTAAGGCCAGGAGACATTTGTCCCCGAAACTACCCATACCGTAGCGATCGTATTGGATGCCTCGCCCGTGGTCCAAATCCCCGCTCGAACCCCGTTCGTACCCGCACTTCCCCAGACAATTCCTGGAAGAACAATCCAACCCGGAATATCGTTGGTCCGTGCGCCAAAAAGGTCCAGGGAACCAATCAGAATGACTGCGTAATACAGCAGGCTACGGCTTAACTGTTTTACCCAAAAAAGCGACCTTGTTCCATTAATCATCGGTACTCTCCGTCAGGTCACAAAGACGTTAGTCCAGAGCGGCCACTGGGTCAAAACAAGAGTCGAACAGGGCAGTCGCCGACGCCGGAATTCGTGGTTGAATTCGTACCAGCGATGGCTACGAATCGTTATTGCAATCGCGGTCGGCGGGGCATGCTGGTCACCATTCGTAAACACTCGAACCGGCATTGTGAAATGACACATGAGTCCGCAAGCAATTTCCCAATCGTATCGAATCCTATGCCCCTGACGGATCTCTATTTGCCCAGCTCTTTTTCAATAGTTTCGCGATAAAAGGCGCGCACCAAAGATATAGCCATCCGCGAAAATAAAAACGAGCCGACCCACGCTCCTATCAGCGCTCCGCAAATAAGGAACCAGATCGAGTTCTGCACACCAATTAATCTGGCCACAAACTCACTCAGCGCCGAAAAACCAGAAACACAGGAAATAAAAACCGCGTACGCAAACGCGCTCCACCATGTTACCCTCGCGTGGAGGAAGTGGTGACGCACGCAAACTGCGTGAACCCGCTGCCGGGCCTGTCTCGATAACCCCGTAAGTTCCGGCACCCCCTCCAACGACCAACTCCCAACCGATTTCGTTTCCTGTTGGATTTGCTTGTCATTCATAGGCGTCTCACCAGCTATAATACAACGGATTTGATAGGTTGAAATGAAAAAAATGCAGCCCTCCCCTGCCCCGTCGTTGTAAAACGCCCCCCTCACCCCGGCGGCCAGCCCATATGCCGACCGCCCAGAATATGGCAATGCAGGTGCGGAACCGTTTCCCCTCCATCCGGCCCGCTATTGATGACCAGCCGGTAACCCGACTTGCCCAGACCCAGCTTATCCGCCACCTCCGCTGCCTTCAAAAGCATGTGCCCAATCAATTTGTGGTCCTCCGGTTTCGCCTCCGCCATCCGCGCAATGTGCTTCTTCGGCACGATCAGCACATGCACCGGCGCCTGTGGTTTCAGGTCCTGGAAGGCCAGCACCAAATCATCCTCATAGACGATTGTCGCCGGAATCTCCCGGGCAATAATCTTCTCAAAGATGCTCTTGCTCATGGATACGATGCTCATAGCACCACAAGCGAGCACGATTGGCTCGCGCTTTCCGTTTCCCAGCAACTTCGCAAAAACTCCACAATCTGGTCGTTCAAACTTTGGCACCGCCGATTCCACCGCGGCGTCCCGGTCAACTGCTTGACGCAGTCCCTCAAACCCCGAAACCGCACCACCTCCGGCGCCCGTTGCAATTGCCGCTGCAACTCCTGGCGTAACTGCGGAAAGAACAGCAGCTCAAACCCTTCCGCCGCCGCGCTCGTCGCCAAAGTCTGAAGATTCGAATCCAACACCCGCTTTTCCGTCGCCGGGACCGCAGGGGGGACGGTTAAACTTGATTGGTGATCGGCGTACACGCTCAGCCCAAAATTGCGCAGCACTTTCTCCAGCGCCGCCGCAAATTCCGCCACCGACACAAATTGCCGGTGCAACTCATGCTTGAAATAATGCAGCACCGCCGCCGAGGCATGTCGCACCACCTCCGGATCCACCAACTGGGCGCCCTCGCCCATTAATTCCAGCGTCACCCATTCGGCTGAACATGGAACCTGCTGTCCGTCATTGGTTTGGAAGATCAAACAATCCGCGTTAAGTTGAATCATGATTGGCCTCCAGGTTTTTGACTTCTCGCACAAACTCCGTCGCCTCTTCAAAGCGACGATACACGCTGGCAAAGCGTACGTACGCCACTTTATCGATTTCCCGCAACCCCTCCATGACCCGCTCTCCAATGGCCATCCCTGGTACTTCGCGTTCATATTTGTCGCTGATTTCATCCACGATCTTCTCCACAAGATCCTCGATGACCTTGGGGCTGATCGGGCGTTTTTGGCACGCTTTCTTGAGTCCTGACAGAAGTTTCTCCCGGGAGAACTCCTCGCGTCGCCCATCCCGCTTTACGACCATAAGCCCTTCATGCTCAATATCTTCGTAGGTCGTGAAGCGATGGTTGCACTGCAAACACTGGCGGCGCCGACGGATGGTCGAACCTTCGCGGGAGGCTCGCGAATCGATGACCTTATCGTCCTGATTGCCGCACTTGGGACAACGCATAATAACTCACGTCAACCGCTACATAATGTAGGATGCGCCTTTGGTAACAACAAAGGGTAGTGTCCGTCAAGATAAAATTTCCGAGGGCGTTTTGCGATTTTACGCGAATTTATACGAATTTATCGGTTCCCCATTGACCCCCCCTGCAATTTGCGGATTTAATTCCTTCCGTTAATGGAATCTCTCCCCCATCCACCCTTGACCTCGATCCGCCACATCGCGCTGGACATGGACGGCACCATCTATCGCGGCGAGACCATCTTACCCGAAACCTTGCCCTTCCTCGCCCTCCTCCGCCAACTGCGCATCGGCTACACATTCCTGACCAACAACCCCTCCCGGAACAACGCCGATTACCAGGCCAAACTCCAAGCCATGGGAATCCAGATCGACCCTTCCCAAATCTACACCTCCACCGAGGCCACCATTGAATACCTGCGCCAGCTTCTTCCTTCCGCCCGGCGCCTGTTCATCCTTGGAACGCCCAGCATGTCCGCCGCCTTCGCCTCCGCCGGCTTCGCTCTCGTGCCCGACGACCCCGCGGAGCGCCCCGGCGCCGTGGTCGTTGGATTCGACACCACATTGACCTACGCAAGACTCTGCCGCGCCGCATGGTGGATCGCCAACGGCATTGACTACGTCGCCACGAATCCCGACCGCATCTGCCCGACCGATCAGCCCACAACCCTGGTCGATTGCGGCTCGATCACCGCCGCCCTCGAAACTGCAACCGGTCGTGCGCCCGTCGCCGTGATGGGCAAACCCGACGTAGCCATGCTGCAAGGAATTCTCCGTCGTCACAGCCTCAAGCCAAACGAACTGGCGATGGTCGGAGATCGTCTTTACACCGACATCGAAATGGCGCGGCGCGCGGGAGCAATTGGAGTGCTGGTCTTGACCGGCGAAACCACGCCAGCGCAAGCCGCCTCGTCCAAACCGCCCCCGGATTTGGTCGTCGCGACGTTAGCCGAATTGGGCAAAATGTTAAGCGCCTGATTACGCCGCTCATGGCCCTCCGGCGCAAGGCGATCTTTACTTCGCTCTCGAGGCGGTTAGTTGTCACTTGTTTATGCGGAGTTGCGACGGATTGCGGCGGTGAAAATGGCGGGAGAAGCAAGCGGCCACACACTCCAACCGACAGCGCACGAAGGCCGGTGGGCTTACGCGCGCGCCTGGCTGCGGCAGACTATTGGTTCGTAGTATTCGAATCAACGTGGCTGAAGTCCAGCGTAACCGAATCGAGGATTTGGCCCAGTGCCTGGTTCCAGCCTTCAATCAGCGCGCCGGGCGACTTCGCTTTTAACGGAATCTTGCGCGAATATTCGCGTTGCAGAAGGACTTGCCCAGGCATTCCGCCAGGGGCGTCGATAAATACAAAGCGGATGGCCAGGACCGCCGCGGGAGGTTCAGTTGAACGGAAGTCGCCGTAAAGCTGGTCCACGTTAATTTCAACAAATATGTTGGGCTTGAGCGCGCTGCCGGGTTCCGTCACGGCGCTGAATTCGCCCGAATCACGGAATCCCCTGGCGATGGGCGCGGCCAGAGCGTCCGCCGGATGCACCATGAATTCCGCGTAGGGATCGCGTTCATAGGAAAATTCTCCCGTGCGATAAACAAATGAACGCCCTTGGAAAGGTTCGGCAACCTCCACGGTTCGGATGCCCAGAACGCGATTGATCGTGGGCTGACTGCGCGTCGTGACGGAAGGCGGGGCAAAGATGAATGTTTGCTTGTCCAGGTGCGGACGGCCAAAGCATCCGGCCAGCAGACAGAGCGACACATACGGAAAGGTCCGCAGGATATTCATGGGTGAGAATGGATCATTGGTTGTTCGCGGGCTGAATCTGTTTAAGGCGTGGCGGAGGCTGTCCAAAGATGAATCCGGAAGGATACTGTTTCAAATCGGACAGAACGTCATCGATGTTCTGAAGGGCCTGGCGAGCCCTCGCCAGCGTTTGGTTTATGGAATCGAAATCCACACTCGTCAATCCAGGTTTCAGTTTGCTGATCGTATCATTCAGGTCATCCACAAGCGAATCGGCATCCTTCACCAATTTTTCCAACTGCAATTTTTTAACGGTACCATCGGTGTCGTCTATCAAGCCATTTATTTTCGCGATACTGCCGCTTGCCTTTTGCACAAGGGCGACGGCATTGGTGCTGAGATTTTCGAAATCCACGCGCTCAACGTTGTCCAGCACGCGGCCAGCGCTCTTCAAATCCGTTTGCGCCAATTGAGTGAGGCCCGTGACATCAATACGGTCGAGCCGATGCAGCGCTTTTTGCAGCGAAACAATCAAATCGCCAAACAATCCCGGGGCCGACGGAATAACGGTGTGCCTGGGCGTCCATGAAAACTTCAAGGGAGAATTTTCGACCGGATCCACGTATTCAAGCGACACGATGCAGGTCCCGGTAACCCCCTGAGATTTGACCCGAGCGCGCAATCCCCGGTCAATCGCGGTCTTAAGCTCCTCGCGCCACTCGTTTCCCAGCGGCGTCACAAAAGCATCATCCCTCATCTCGAAGACCACGACCACAGATCCCGGCTGTGTGTCATGGTATTCGTTCCAGGAGAAACCAATGTGAGTGACCTTGCCCACGCGAACGCCCCGAAATTCCACAGCCGAACCAATCGAAAGCCCGCTGATATCGCCTGGAACATAAGTTTCAAACAACGTCTTTTTTTCGAAGCTCGTCCACGTGCCAAAAGCAAGGATGCCCGTCACGAGCAGGCCGATGCCGATCAGGGTAAAAATCCCCAGCTTGAAGTTGTCGGTTTTCGCGCTCATTGGTTTTTACGTGGGTTCAACGGAATGACTGGGGTCCGCTTCCCGATTGAAAAAGCGGTGTACCCACCGATCGGTGTTGTGATCGCGAAGATCAGCGGCAGTGCCCTCCGCGATGATCCCCTTCGTCGCGCAGTCAATCATAATGACGCGGTCCGCAATGGCGTAGATGCTTGCCAATTCGTGAGAGACAATGACAAACGTAATGCCAAAATGATGCGACAATCCCGAGACCAGAAGATCAATCCCCGCGGACGTGATCGGGTCAAGCCCGGCCGATGGTTCGTCGAGAAAAAGGATGCCTGGGTCCATCACCATGGCGCGGGCGATCGCCGCGCGCTTCTGCATGCCGCCGCTTAATTCCGACGGCATTTTGTTCACCGCGTCGCCTAGCCCAACCAGTTTCAATTTGGCCAGCGAAACCAATTCCTTCAACGGCTCGGACAGGTCGGTAAATTCGTCCAGTGGCAGCCGGACGTTTTCCAGCACGGTCATCGAGCCAAACAGAGCGCCGCTCTGGTACATGACGCCAAATTTGCGCAGGAGCCGCAGCCGGTCTTCGCCTTCGGCGGCTATCAAGTTCGCCCCTTCGATCCACACTTCGCCCGAGAGCGGCGGGTAAAGCCCGATCATGGTTTTCATCAACGTGCTTTTGCCGCAGCCCGATTCGCCAAGCATGACAAAAACTTCGCCGCGTTTGACATGGAAATTGAGCTTGTCAAGAATCACACGCTCGCCGTAGCCGACGCTCAGGTTTTTCACCGAGATCGCGATGTCTTCAGGCTCGTTCATGATTTCAAAAAATAAGTGATCGTGGAAAAAAAGGCGTCCGCCACGATGATCAGCAGAAGGCTCGTGACAACCGCCCTTGTGGTTGACGACCCGACGGCGCTCGGCCCCTCTTCCGTTTGCAGCCCGCGCCAGCATCCCACGCCGGCGACAATAATACCGAACACCACACTCTTCTCGATTCCCACCGCCACATCGCCCAAATGCACGCTCATCCCCATCTGGTGAAGGATGAGCTTCAGCGAGAACCCCAGCCCGATCATGACCAGCGCCCCGCCGACCACCCCCATGAGGATCGAATAGCACGTCAGCAGCGGCGCCACCATGACCCCGGCCACGAGTCGCGGAATGACGAGAAATCGAACGGGACTCAGCCCCAGGGTTTCCAGCGCATTCAATTCTTCGTTCACCTTCATCGTGCCAATTTCCGCCGCAAATGCCGAAGCCGACCGCCCCGCCAGCAAAATCGCCGTCATCAACGGCCCCATTTCGCGCACCATGACAACGGTGATCGTGTTCGCCACATAAATTTGCGCGCCAAATTCCGCCAGCCGCTGCGCCGACTCGAAAGCAATGATAAACCCCAGCAGCAGGCTGACGAGAGAAACGATCGGCACCGCATTGGCGCCCGAAAGTTCAAAGACGTGCCGGACCTCCGGCCAACGCATTCGCTTTCGGTTGACAAACGCCCCCGGCAAATTCGCCGCCACGCCCCCCAGGAAACCCACCTGCCCGCGCATGTCGTTAATCATATGCCCGGTCGCATGCCCCACTTCCTCTATCAGCGAATGCCACGTCGGCCTCGCGTGCGGGTGAAATGCGTCGTAATCCTGCGCGGTAAACCCTTCAAATATTTTTTGAAAATTCGCCGCCAGCCCCGTCACCGAAACCCCCGCGCCCGGCGTCATTTTGCCCATGTTCAAATAACGCAACAGCGCAAATCCCGCCCCTCCGCAAAACTCCACTTGACTCACATCGACCTCGAGTGTTTTTACATGTGCGCCCCGCAGGCGCGCCTCCAGTTGGTTCCAGCAATCCGGCACGGTCCGCGCGCTCAGCCGTCCCTTGAAAACAACCCGCGCCAGCCCGTTCGGCTGGATATTCAGGTCTGTTTCGCATTTCGGATTCGCTGCTGGCGCGTTGGCGTCCATTTCATGTTTTGCGGTGAATGGGCAGCCGGACTTTGAACCGGGTCTCGCCCGGCTTGGATTCAAATTCAATCTCACCGCCATGCCGGTCCGCCACGATGCGGTTGCTGATAATCAACCCCAGCCCCGTGCCCGAACCAACCGGCTTGGTGGTGTAAAACGGTTCAAACATATGCGACTGCACTTCGGGCGGAATTCCCTCGCCGTTATCAACGATCTCCACGACGAGCTGATTATCCTCTTGACACGTCCCGACGCAAATTTTCCCCGTTCCGTTCACCGCGTGGATCGCGTTGTCAATAAGATTAGTCCAAACCTGGTTGAGTTCGCTCCCGTATGCCATGATGCGCGGAATGGACCGGTCGAACGCCCGCCGGAGCGTCACATTCTTCAGTTTGTGCCCCAGCATCGTCAGCGTGCTCTCGATCCCCTCGTGAATGTCAACCTCCTGCATCGGCGATTGGTCCATGAAGGAATACGACTTCACCGCTTTCACCAATTCCGCGATCCTCCCCGTGCTTTGCTCGATCTGCGTCAATAATAATGTCAAATTCAACCGCGCTTCCAGCCACGCCATCGCGTCGGGGTGGCTGGCCGCCGGCAGTTTCGCCGCCACTTCCTCCAGCCACGCTGTGTCCACGTCCGCGCTCACAAAAGTCGGCGCCAGTTCCCACGAAGCCGCCACGCTCCGCGCCTGCAGCCACGTTCCGATCTTCTCTTCGCGATCGCTCCGTTCAAGGTGTTCGAGCACCGGAGCGTGCCCGAGCCGTTCCGCGGCGTCCTGTGAAGCGAGCGCAAGTTCGCGCCATTGATCGTGATTGAGGACCGTCGAGAGATGGCAAAGGAGGGACTGCGCCTTGTCGCTCGTCTCCCGGAGATGCGCCGCCGCCCGGCGCGCCGCGGCCGCCGGATTATTCAATTCATGCGCCAGCCCCGCCGCCATCGTGCCGAGCGAGGCGAGCTTTTCCCGCTGCTGCGAATACCCCTCGAGGTTCCGCATTTTATTCGCCGCCGATTGAAGAATCTCCCGCGCCACCGTATGACATGTGCTCATCATCCGCCAGAAATCCTCCTCGCGAAGGCGAAATAACCTGGTCGGTTTTCCAACGCGGGCGGTGCCAACCCACGCGATGCCCAGCAACAGCGTGATTTCACCGGTATAGTTGCCAGGTTTCAAGACACCCAGCAGGATTTCCTGGCGATCGTACTGTTTCGTAATGCGCACTTCGCCTTCGAGCACCAAAAAGAAAAAATCGTACCGTTCCCCTGCCGGTACGATCACGGTCCCGGCCGGCACAGAAATGACTTCTCCCGGCGTAATGCAACCCAATTGCTCGTCGGTCAACGAGGAAAACAGCGGCGTCGCGCGAACTTCATCGAGAGTGGTTTTGTCCATGGCTATAGAAGGTCCAAATATTCGTGAATCAGTTTTACCGCCATCGCCCCTTCGCCCACGCCTGACGTGACGCCCTTCGCTGACTTGTGGCGGACATCGCCCGCCACAAATATTCCCGGCACGCTCGTCTCAAGGTAAAACGGGTCCCGCTCCGCCGTCCATCCGGGCGGCCGCACGCCCTCGCGCAGCAAATGCTGCCCGGAAATGATGTAACCCTGTTCGTCGCGTTCGACGACTCCCGCCAGCCACTCCGTGCGCGGAATCGCCCCCGCGTAAATAAGCAATGCGTTCGCGGGCACGGTTTCCTGCGCGCAGGTTTTGCTATCAAGTATCGTAATTCTTTCGCACCTGTCCGTCCCTTCCACCGCGATCACGCTCGAGTTGAACCTCACCGCGATGTTTTTCGTGGCCGCGATCTGGTTTTCGAGATATTGCGACATGGTCGCCGAAAGGCAATTCCCGCGCACCAGCATCGTCACCTGCCGCGCGAATTTCGAAAAATACATCGCCGCCTGCCCCGCGGAATTCGCGCCCCCAACAATAAAAATGTCCCCTTCACGATACGAAAATGCCTCCGACATCGGCGCGTAATAATAAACGCCAGCGCCGCTAAGTCTGTCCAATCCCGGCACGTCCAGATTCCTGAACGCAATCCCGGTCGCAATCAGCAGCGCCCGGCAGCCGACTTCCGCGCCGTCGTCCAGCGTCAGCACGCGCGCCGGCCCTTCGACGCGCACGCGTTTGACCTCTTGCGGCGCGAGAATTTCCACGCCAAATCGCCGCGCTTGTGTGATCGCTCTCCGCGCCAGGTCCGTGCCGCTAAGTCCCACGGGAAAGCCAAGGTAATTTTCAATGCGCGAACTGCGTCCCGCCTGGCCGCCCGGCGCTTCTCTTTCAATCAGCAACGTGTGCAAACCATCCGCGGCCCCATAGACGGCCGCCCCGAGTCCCGCCGGCCCCGCGCCGACAATCACCAGATCGTAAAACGGAAACTCCGCCTTCGTTCGCAATCCAAGTTTGCGCGCCACCTCGCCGATCGGAGGATTGCCCAGGTAGGATCCGTCGGAAAATACCACTACCGGCAGCGACGCTACCCCGCACCCCGTCGTGTTGAGCAATTGCTTCGCGGAATCATCCGTCTCGACGTTGAGCCACTGGTGCGGAACGAAATTGCGCCCCAGAAAATCACGAATCTCATTGGCGTGAGGCGACCACTGATGCCCGATGACCCGCACCCCTTCAAACGCCGGATGATAGCCCGCCTGCCAGTCGTCCAGCAAATCATCCACCACGCCGTAAAGCCGCTCTTCGGGCGGGTCCCACGGCTTCATCAGATAATGATCGATGTGGACGCTGTTGATCGCCTGGATCGCCGCATCCGTGTCCGCGTAAGCCGTCAACAACGCCCGTTTCGCGTCGGGATAAAGTGGGATCGCGTTTTCCAGAAATTCCACGCCGGACATCTGCGGCATTCGTTGGTCCACCAGAAACAGCGCCACTGTTTCATTGCGGAGTTTTAACTGCTTCGTCGCCTCAAGCGCCGACGCCGCGGAATCCGCCGAAATCACCTTGTATCGGTCGCCGTATTGGCGCCGGAGATCCCGTTCGACGGCCCGCAAAACATCCGGGTCGTCATCCACTGTCCAAATGACTGGTTTTGGCATAATAATCCCAATTAGTGTGCCGGGGCCGGAACACGCGCTTCCGTCGGATAATGGCGCTCGCGCCACGCGTCGATTCCTCCCAATAATGGCCGCACCCGCGAGAACCCTTTTCGCTGCAATAGCAATGCGACTCGCGCCGCGGTCACTTCATTGGGACAGGAACAATAGACAATGATATCGCGGTCGTGCGCAATATCCTCCAGGCGGCGCGCCACGTCGTCAAAATTCACGTGGACGGCCCCGCGAATCAGCAACGGATCCTCGTCAACCGCCGATTGCGAGCGCAAATCGAGAATCATGAGGTTCTCGCCCGCTTCCTGTTTTTGGTGCAGTTCGTCCACGGTAATTCGTGCCATTTGCAATTCGCGCAACAGTCGCTGCCTTTGAACATACTTGAAGCCGAGGTAAAGCAGGATCAATGTGGCAATTAAAGTGAACGCGCCCGTTCCAAGGTTGCCAAAGGCCGCGATGATCGCTTCCAACTGTCGGCTGAACAAGACTCCCACTAGTATAAAGCTTCCGACATAAAGCAAAGACGCAATTCCATCGTAGAAAAGAAATCGATGGACCTTGAAACCCGAACTTCCCGCCAAAGGCGGCGCCAAAGTGCTCAACCCGGGAATGAATTTCGCCGCCACGACACCCTCAATGCCGTAACGCGCGAATATATTCTGGGTCCTGCGGACGCACGAATCCGGCTCCAATGAGATTCGGCAGAGAAGCCCCAAAACCCGGTTGCCGTAATGGCGTCCAAGATAGAACCAGATCATATCGGACAGCATCGAGCCAAGAACGGCGGAACCCAGCGCCACAACCCAATTCATTTTGGCCGCCCCGATCAATGCGCCGGCCGCAAACAGCCAGGGCGCCGACGGCAGCGGCACGCCGATTTGTTCGACGAACACCGCCCCAAACAACACGGCCGCGCCGTGATGAACCAAAAATTCAACGGACTTGTTCATATTTAGCCGTCACTATCTACTTACTATAGGATACCTCCGGGTCAAGGTGTCGTTCGGGGGTGAGTGACGCCGGCGTCGTCCCGCCAGCCGCCCCCCAGCGCTTTGTAAAGAGTCACCACGACGAGTTGTTGGTCTCGCAACGTGCCGGAAAGGTTAAGCTGCGCCGGGAAAAGCTGCTGCTGCGCTTCAAGAACTTCGTAGTAACTCGCCTTGCCGGCAATGTAGCGTTCGGTTGAAACTTTCACCGCGCGCATCAACGCCGCCACTTCCCGCGCTTGCTGCTCCCGAATTTCCGCAAGCCGCGCGCGCAGGACCAATGCGTCCGAAACATCGTCAAAAGCCACGAGGGCCGTCTGCTGAAACCGAAGCCGCGCTTCGTCACGCGCCGCCTTGGCCTGGTGAAGCCGGCCAACCAGCCGGCCCCCCTCGAAGATCGGGCCGCTCGCCGCCGCCGCCGCGCCCCACGCATTCGCGCCTCCCAACGTAAACGTGGACAATTCCGGGCTGACCTTTCCGAAAAGCGCCGTCAATCCTATTTGTGGAAAAAACTCCGCCTCCGTTTCGCCGATTTGCGCGTTGGCCGAGCGAAGCAGTTGCTCCGCCTGGCGCACGTCTGGCCGCCGCTCCAACAACTGCGAGGGCAACCCCGCCGGAACCTCCGGCGGCAGCGTGTCGATTGTCGCCGGGATGCGGTGGATCGGCCCCGGATTGCGCCCGAGCAACAGGGACAGTTCATTTTCGGTGACGGCGATTTGATCCCGGATGGATGGAATTGACGCCATCGCGTCCGCCAAAGCAGCCTCGGCGCGGGACGTTTCCAGGTCGGACGCCGTGCCTCCCACCGCGCGCTGGGTAAAGATTCGGAGGCTTTCGTCAAAGGAATCGGTGGTCCGCGTTGCGATTTCCAACTCCTGGTCCAGCTCCAGCAGCCGGAAGTAATCGGAGGCCACATCGCTCAGCAAAGTCAATCGAACCCCGCGCCGCCCCTCCTCCGAGGCAAAATATTGCGCGCGGGCGGATTCGTTGAGACGGCGAACGCGGCCCCAAAGGTCCACTTCCCAAAATGCGTTTAGCGTGGTGGAGGCTGAACTGAGCATCGCCCCGTTGTTGGGATAGACCGATCCGAGAAAATCATTTCGTCCGCGACTGACCGCGCCGTTGTAATTCACGCTGGGCACGAACTGCGCCCTGGCTTGCTGGGCCAGCGCGCGGGCCTGCTCCACCCGCGTGAAGGCAATGCGCAAATCGTAGTTGTTGGTGAAAGCGGAGCGAATGAGCGATTGCAGCGTCTCGTCCCTATAGACTTGCCACCAATCAAGATCGCCAAACGAGTTCGTGCCCGGGGCCGGGTCGTCGCGAAACACCGGGGGAGCATTCACCGGCGGGCGATGATAGTTCGGCCCGACCGCGCAACCCGCCAACGACAAGAGCACGAGCAGCGCCAGGCAAAGATTGGCTTGGCGGAGTCGCCCGTTCATGGCCCGCTTTCTCCCGGCGCGGGGGCCGCCAACCCGACGTCCGCTTTCGACTGCGCGCGCCGCCGGCTCGCAATGTTTTCCACGACATAGAAGGTAACTGGAATCAGGCAAACAGCCACGCCGGTCGCCGCAAGCATCCCGCCGATCACCACGGTGCCGAGAATTCGCCGCGAAACCGCGCCCGCCCCGGTGGCGAACCACAGCGGCGCCGAGCCGAATATAAAGGCGAACGACGTCATCAATATTGGCCGCAGGCGCAGGCGGGCACCCGTCAGCGTCGCTTCGATGAGCGGTTTGCCTTTCTCATATTCCAGCCGTGCGAACTCGACGATCAGAATGGCGTTCTTCGCCGCCAGACCGATCAGCATGACCAATCCGATCTGCGCAAAAACATTGTTGTCCATTCGCCTCGCCAGCAACGCCGCGAAAGCGCCGAACACCGCGATCGGCGTCCCAAGCAAAACGCTAAAGGGCAGCGACCAGCTTTCGTAGAGCGCCGCCAGAATCAGAAAGACGAACAGAAAGGAGAGGCCAAAAATGGCCGCCGGCGGAACACCCTGCGCCGCCTTCTGTTCCTGGAACGACATGCCAATGTAATCAAACCCCATCTCTTGCGGCATGGTCTGGGCGAAGACTTCCTCAAGCGCTTTGGTCGCCTGCCCGCCGCTGTAGCCGGGCGCCGCCGAGCCGTTGATTTGGGCGCTACGATACAGATTGTAGCGCATCGTGAATTCCGGCCCGGCGATGGCCTTGGTCGTCGTCAGCGCGGACATCGGAATCGATTCACCCTCATGGTTGCGCACGTAAAACAGCCCAAGGTTTTCGGCCTTGGTCCGGTACGCCCCTTCGGCTTCAACATACACCTGCCACTGCCGGCCAAACCGGTTGAAATAGTTGACGAAGTACCCTCCCATGAACGTTTGCAATGTCTTATAGACCTCCGTCAGTTCCACGCCTTCCTTGATGACGCGGTCGCGGTCCACGTCCACGTAAACCTGTGGCACCGACGGCAAAAACGTCGTGCTGACACTGGCGATCTCAGGCCGTTTCCGCGCCGCCTCCATGAATTTGTTCACGTTGGCCGCCAGAAAGGGGATGTCCTTCCCGCTTCGATCTTCAAGGACCATCGTAAATCCCCCCGCCGTCCCGACTCCCGCAATCGCGGGCGGCGGAAAAGCAAAGGCTATGGCCGAGGGCAGGCGGGACAGTTTTCGAAGCAGGTTGGCCTTGATGGCGGGATAACTCTCGTCCGGCTTTGTCCGCTTCGCCCAGTCTTTGAGGCTTACCCAAAGAGTCGCGGAGTACGTATTGCGGGTGAAGCTCAGGAGTGTGAAGCCCGCCACCGTCGTGCATGCCTCCACTCCGGGCGTCGAGAGCACCATGTCCTCCACTTGTTTGCACGACGCCACCGTGCGTTCCATCGATGCGGCCAAAGGAAGTTGAACGTTCACGTAGAGGAACCCCTGGTCCTCTTCCGGCAGAAAGCCCGACGGAAGCGTCTTGCCGAACCATGCGGCCGCGAGCGCCACCGATCCAAGAAACACAAGGCTGAACGTGGATTTGCGAATCAAGCCACGGCAAATGCCCACATACTTCTCGGTCAACCGCGCGTAACCGCGGTTGAACCCGCCAAAGAAATACCCAAGCGGGCCTTTTTTCGTTTGCGCCGGACGCAGCAGCATCGCGGCCAGCGCCGGACTCAACGTCAGGGCGTTGAACGCCGAGAAAAGAACCGCGAACGCAATGGTCACCGCGAACTGTTGATAGAGCCGGCCCGTAATGCCGGGAATGAACACCGTGGGAACGAACACCGCGGACAAAATCAGCGCGATCGCGACAACCGGCCCCGACACTTCCTCCATCGCCTTCAGCGTGGCGTCGCGCGGCGTCATCCCTTCCTCAATATGGTGCTCAACAGCTTCCACGACGACGATCGCGTCGTCCACCACCAGCCCAATCGCCAAAACCAGGCCAAAGAGCGACAGCGTGTTGATCGAAAAACCCAGGACGGGGAACAGCGCAAACGTCGCGATGAGTGAAACCGGAACCGCCGCAAGCGGGATCAGCGCCGCCCGCCAGCCTTGCAGAAATACAAATACCACCAGCATCACCAGCCCCAGCGCCTCCCAGAACGTCTTCCCAATCTCGTGAATCCCTTCCGTCACCGACTTCGTCGTGTCGATCGGAACGTGGTAGTCCATGTCCGAGGGAAAGTTTTTCTTTAATTGCTCCATCAGCGCCCTGACGTGTTTGGCGGAGTCAATTGCATTCGAGCCGGGAAGCTGGAACAAAGCCATGATGCACGACGGTTTTCCGTTGTACCGCCCTACGATGTCATAATCCGCAGCGCTCAACTGGATTCGGGCCACATCCCTTAAACGCACCACCGCCCCGGCCGGGGTGGCGCGCAGAACTATGTTTCCAAAGTCATCCTCCGTAACGAGCCGCCCCTGGGCCCTCACGGTGTAAGTGAATTCCTGGCCCGGCGGGACCGGCCGTCCGCCAATCTTGCCCGCGGGGTTGACCGTGTTCTGGCTTTCGACGGCGCTAATGACTTCAGGGACCGTGATATTGAGCTTGGCCAGTTGGTCGGGCTTCACCCAAATCCTCATCGCATATTGGCCGGCGCCGAAAATCGTCACCTGCGAAACCCCCGGCGACCGGCTCAGCGGGTCGTTCAAATTGATATAAGCGTAATTCGCCAGGAACTCCGCGCTGTGCGAACCATTGGGCGAATTCAACGCCAGGATCATGAACGGGGCGGACAGGGACTTCTGGACCGTTACTCCGTAATTTTGCACGTCGATGGGCAACTGGGATTGCGCCTGCGCGTAGCGTAATTGCGTAAGGACCTGGTCAATGTTCGGGTCCGTGTTGAGATCGAAGTTTACAAACATGCGCATCAACCCGTTGTTCGCGTTGACCGAATACATGTAGTTCATGTTATCGACGCCGCTCATCTGCTCCTCGATCGGCGTCGCGACGGATTGCTCGATGGTCTGCGCGTCGGCGCCCACGTAATTCGCCTGTATGAAAATCTCGGGCGGAACCACCTTGGGAAATTGCGCGATCGGCAGCGAAACCATCGTCACAAGCCCGATGATGACCATGATGATGGAAATCACCATGGCGACGATGGGCCGGTTGATAAAAAACTTCGACATGGCTTAGTGGCCTGGCGGCATTGCGTCAATCTGAACGGTCACGGGCACATAATTGGTCGGGTTGACGGTCATCCCTTCGCGGATCTTCTGGATGCCTTCGACGACGACGCGCTCCCGCGGTTTAAGCCCTTGCTCGATGAGCCAGAGCGAACCCTCGCGTTCGCCAACGCGCACGGGCTGGATATGGACCTTATTTTCCGCGTCCAAAAGATCCACCTGGTAGGCCCCCTGTAATTCCGAGACCGCGCGTTGCGGCACCAGCAAAGCGCCGTGCTCCACATCGAACTTCACCCGGACCCTCACGAATTGCCCTGGGCGAAGCGTGCCATCGGGGTTTGGAAACACCGCCTCCAGCCTGAGCGCTCCAGTGGTCGCCCCAATCGCCCTGTCCGGCGCATAAATGTGCCCCTCCTCGGAATAGACCGTTCCATCGGCCAAGATCAATTTAATCTCCAGTTGTTTGAGCCGCTCCGTGCGCTCCTTCTCCTTCATATACAATCTGGCGAAATTGATGTAAGCCTGTTCGGTGACATTGTAATACGCCTTGATGGGGTCGATGGTGGAAACCGTGGTCAGTTCACCCGTGCCGGGACCAACCAGGTCCCCGATTTGTCCTCTCGCGATGCTCGCGATTCCATCGATCGGCGAAACGATCCTGGTGAAATCCAAATTCACCTGCGCCTGCTCCACCTGCGCCTTTGCGGACAGGACCGCTGCTTTCGCTCCCAAATTGGCCTGGACGGCGTCATCGAATTCCTCCTGGCTGATGGCTCTGTCCTTGACCAGCGGGGCATACCGTTTCACGTCCAACTCGGTCTTGCCGAGGCGGGCCTGGGCTTCGGCAAGCTCCCCGTTGGCCTGGTCGAGAACAGCCTGAAACGGACGCGGGTCAATCTCAAACAACAGGTCGCCCTTTTCAATGTTATCGCCTTCCCGATAATCCTGCTTCAACAAATAGCCGGTGACCTGCGCGCGAATCGTGGCGTTGACCAATCCGTCCAGCGTGCCAATCCACTCGTGATAAATCGGCACGTCGGCCTGCGTGACGGTGGTCACTTCCACAGTCGGAGGCCCCGCCGGCGGGCGCGCTTTCTCTTTGCACCCCGCCAGGCAAAGAATTGCCGCCGCGGCTGCGGATAATTTCAGGTATGTCATGCGGGATTACCGGAGGCCCCCGCTCGTGTAGATCGATTCGCCCGTGATCCAGCCGGAGTCCGGCGAGGCAAGAAACACGATCGCCGGGGCGATGTCATCCGGCTGTCCAATGCGCCCCAGTGGAGTCATCGCCGCGTACGCCTTGACATCATCCAGGATTCCGGCTGCGTGAATGCCCTCAGTCTCGACAGGCCCCGGATTGACCGAGTTGACCCGGATTTTCCGCGCCCCAAGCTCCTTCGCAAACGTACGGGTAAGACCATCCAGCGCGGATTTGGTCGCATTGTAAACAGGCATCCCCGCCGGTGAAAGCGTGCTCACGACCGAACTGACGTTCACGATGCTCCCGCCCTCCGGGCCGAAATGCTTCGCTGCTTCCTGCGTGGCAAGGATGACCCCCAGCACATTGAGATTAAAATGCTTGTGGAAGTCTTCCTCCGTAACCTTTTCAAGCGGCGCGCCTGCGTAAATGCCGGCGTTGTTCACCAGGATATGGAGCGTGCCGAAGACCTTGATCGTCTCCGCGAAAAGCCGCTCGATGTCCGCCTTCTTCGCGACATCCGCCTTCACCGCGAATGCCTTGCCCCCTTTGCCCGCAATTTCGGCCACAACGCGGTCCGCCCCCTCCTTGCTCGACGAGTAATTGACAACCACCGCGGCGCCTTCCGCCGCAAGATGTTTCGCCGTGGCCGCGCCAATGCCCTTTGAAGCTCCCGTGACGATTGCAACTTTGCCCGCAAGTTTGTTGATTCGTGTTGACATAAGTTTTCAGTGTGTTTTTGTTGCTGAATATTTCACAATATTTCAGGGGTGAACCATCGTGTAAGCGTACTCCACGCCCTGCCCATAAGCCCCGCAATGTTCCTTCACAACCGCCATGACCTCGTCGTAGTGCGCCTTCCGCGACCAATCCCGCTGAAATTCCAGAAGCACTTGCAGCGCCGTCACCGAAACAGCCCCCGCCTGCTCCACGCGCCGAATGGCCGCCTCGTGCGCCGTCGTGCTTGCGCCGCCCGAGGCGTCTTCGACCGCGTAGATGCCGTAGCCTTCCTCCAGCATCTGCAACGCCGGAAACGTCAGGCAAGCCTCCGTCCAAAGCGCGGCGATAAGAAAGTTCTTCCGCCCTGTGGTTTTCACCGCGCTGACAAATTCCCTGCTGTCCCACGAGTTCATGCTCGTCCGCTCAATCGGCCGCACCTCCGGAAACAAATCGAGCAATTGCGGCGTGATGCTCCCGCTGAACCCCTTGGACTCGACCGCGGTAAGAATGACGGGCACGCCAAAAATTTTCGCCGCCTTGGCCAGCACCAAAACATTGTTCAGCAACGCCTGCCGGTCAATGCTCGCCACGCCAAAAAACAACTGCGGCTGGTGGTCTATGAAGATCACAGCGCAGTTGTCGGGTGTCAACAATCCTTTGTCCGTTGAACTGGCGCTCATGCCAACTAAAGCATGTGCCCTCTCCCGCCAGGGCGCCATTGCCCAGGTGGACGAATTATTTTTGCTGCCAACGAACGATCCCCATCTCCGACTTTCGAAGGGTATCCGCGGTCGTTAAAGTTGGACCAGCCCGCGCCGGCTGGCCACGGTGATCGCCTCCGTGCGGCTCAGAACATTTAATTTGGCGAAGATACTCCGCAGGTGGGATTTCACGGTCGTTTCGCTGATGTACAGATTCGCGCCGATTTCCTTATTGCTCTTGCCCCGGGCCAGCAGCGCCAAAACGTCCAACTCACGCCCGGTCAAAGATTCGCTGCTCATGCCCGCCGCCAGTTTCGCCGCCAACGCCGGCGGGATGCAGGTCTCGCCCGCGTTCACCTTCCGGATGCAGTCAAGCAATTCTTCCCGGCGCGCGTCTTTGAGAAGATACCCTTTCGCCCCCGCCCTGATGGCGCGATAAATTTCGTTGTCCGTGTCGAACGTCGTCAAGACGATCACGCGCGCGGACGGATCCACTCTGCGAATTTCATCAATCGCCCCCACTCCGTCCAGCAGCGGCATCCGCAAGTCAAGCAGCGCCACGTCGGGCTGTTTTTTCCGCCACAAATCAGCCGCTTCGCGTCCGTTGACGGCTGCCGCCGCGACAGCCATGTCCGGCTGCCGCCCGATTATCGCCGCCAGCCCTTCGAGCACTGTGACGTGATCGTCGGCAATGAGGACCCTGATGACTTTCGCGGCCTCGTTCGTCGCGCGGTTTTTGGATGAAGCGCTCATTCGGGAACAATGGCCGAAGTTTCCGTCATCGGCAACGTCGCCGTAATCGACGTGCCCTGTCCATTCGCGCTTTCAATGGTCAACTCCCCGCCCATCGCGGCAACACGCTCCCGCATTCCGAGCAGGCCGAATCCGTCGTGCTTTCGGGTGGGGTCAAATCCCCGCCCGTTGTCGCAAAATTCCATGCGAATCTCCCGCTCAGCGAAAACAAGCCTCACCTGGAACTCTGTGGCGCCCGCATGGCGGAGAGCGTTCGTCAAAACTTCCTGACCGACGCGCAAAAGATTTTCATCCCACCCCGCCGGCCGCGGCCGCGACTGCCCCTGCAAAATAAATTCCGCGCGCAAACTCGTGCCCGCCGTCATTTTGCGGACCAAATCGTCGAGCGCGTCGCACAGGTTTTTATCCTCCAATGCCTGCGGACGCAACGCCAGCACCGACCGCCGGGCCTCTCGCAAACTTTGCCGGGCCACCTCGCCCGCCTGATCGAGGTGTTCCGCAGTTTCCTCCTCCAATCCCTGCGACATCGCGTCTTCCGCCGCCTCCAATTGCACGATGATTCCCGTAAAACCCTGCGCAAGCGTGTCGTGAATGTCCCGCGCCATGCGATTCCGTTCCGCCACGACCGCCGCTTCCCGGCTTCGCGCCGAGAGCCGCAGCAATTGGATCGCCAGCATCGCCTGATTTGACAGCGCCTGGCTCAATTCCATTTCCTCCGGCCGGAAAATCCGCTTGTGCGTGAACCGGATTCCCATCACTCCCGCCACCTTCCCCGCGACGAGCAACGGCACGACCAGTATCGTAATGATTCCCTGGGCCAGCAAATGATCGCGCCACGGAATATCCGGGCCTTCGCGCACGTCCTCGATCACATAAGGTCTGCCGGTGCGGTTGACTTCCGGCCACGGCCAGAATGCGTCCGCGGGAGAAGTCGGGCTGATCGCGGCCAGCGCCGCGTCGTTTTTGGTCTTCAGTTTGCCGGCCTCCAGCGCGAATTCGAAAACCATCATCTCCCTGGATTCATCCTTCAACCAGACGCTGCTGCTGTGCGCGCCAAGTTGTTTCGCAACGGTCCGCAGGACATGTTCCACCAGCTTGTCCAGGGCGGATTCCGTCGAAATCACATCCAGCGTGCGCGTGAGGGTTTCGAGCTGGCCCCGCGCCAATCGCTCCGACGCCCTCAGCGCCTCTTCAATCTTTTTCTGGCAGGTGACGTCCATGACAGCGCCGACAAACTCCAATCCATTCGCTTCATCCGCCCCCGCGTGGGCGACCACATGAACATGTTTGACAGAGCCGTTCGCCATGATGAGCCGATGTTCAAAATCCAGATTTCTTCGATCGCGAGTCGATCCCTCCAACGTTTGCCGCACCCGCTCCGCGTCGTCCGGGTGGACCCGTTGCAAAACGAGGTCCAAAGTGGGTTTCGCCGTCCGTTCAAGTCCCATGATGCGATACGTCTCGCTCGACCAGACGATTTCCCCCGTGGAAACATTCCAGCCAAAGCTGCCTGTCAAACTCAACTTCTGCGCTTCCGCCAAATACGCCTCGCTGCGCCTCAACGCGTCCTCCGCGCGCTTGCGTTCGATCGCCACCGCCGCCAGGTGCGAAATCCGTTCGATCACCTGATACTGTTGCGCCGTGGGACTCCCCGGTTTGCGGGAATAGATTGCGAACGTCCCCAAAACCTTCTCGTCGGAAGACAAAATGGGACTCGACCAGCACGCCTGCAAACCATGCGCCAGCGCCAATTCCCGGTATTCCGCCCCCGGCGGCAGTTTGGCGACATCCGATACGATGACCGCCTCCCGGCTGAATGCCGCTTTCGCGCATGGCCCCAAATTCAGGCAGATCTCCCTCCCGTTGATCGCATCAATGTAACTCCCGGGAAGGCTGGGCGCCGCGCCGTGCCAAAGCCGTTCGCCCGTCGCATCCAGCAGCAGAATGGAACAAATCGAACCGCTCGACACGTCCTCCACCACCCGGCAAATTGTGTCAAGTATCAGGCCAAGCGACTCGCCTTTGGCGGCCATTTCGAGAAGCCGCTTCTCCCCCGCAAGCAGCGCCTCCGCCCATTTCCGACGCGTAAAATCCCTTGCGGCAACGATCACCAGATCGCGCCCGCCAAGCATGCACCGTGTCAACTGCACCTCCATTATCTTTTGGCCGCCGTTTTTGCCTCGATACGTCCGCTCAAGAGTAAGAGGCGCGCCGCATTTCATGCCTTGGATCAATCCGAGAATCTCTTCGCGCGACGCGCTGGTGACGAAATCCCAGGGATGCATCGTGAGCAATTCCGCCTTCGAATAACCCAGGCTCGCGCACGCCGCCGGATTGGCGTCAATAATCGCTCCGTCAATTTCTGAAACGAAAATCGCATCCACCACGTGTGCGAACAAACCCTCCATCTGCTCCATTCGCTCCCGGCAAACCTCCAACTCGCGCCGGCACCGCTCCAATTCGAGTCCCTGCGGATCGAACGTTCCGGCGCCATTATCCCCCTGCTGTTGAAACGTGCTTACCACAATCGAAAGCCTATTCTGATCCCGAAGAATAATACAGTCTGGCTTTTGCCGACAGTTCCACGATTGCGGAACCACAGGTTTCACGAAAACCCCCTAAAATCCCTGTTTTTTTGAGCGGTGGGGCGTCAGACGCTGGAGGAGGAGTCGGCGGACGGGGTTTCTTTGGCAAAATCAACGTTTTCGATGATGGCCGGCTCGGCGGGTTTCGAGTGCGAAGCTTGATTAGCCTTTACTGAGCTTGATCGGGCCTTTTTTCGGGGGTTTTTGGCTTTAGCCGCATTTTCATTTTCCGCCTTGGCCTTCTCAAACTCTTCCCGTCGCACGTCCTGGGCAATTTCCTTCAGGATGCGGTTGTCCTCCTGCTCTTCGGCGATGCGGAGCCTTTCGGGGCGTTCGATGGCTTCGCGCTCGGCCCGGTGACAGGCGTTTTGCAATTTGGTGAGGAAATTGCCGACTTTCGTGAAGGACGCCCACTGCGGGTCGTCGGGGCTGCCGTTCCAACGGAGCATGAAGCTGGCGACGCGGGCGGTGAATTGACTGAGCAGATCGTCCACCAGCAGAGTGGGGCGTCGGCGGGTGCAATCATACTGGAGGGATTCCTGCAATTCCTCGGTGCCCTCGCGAAGGAGGTGGGTGTCCTGGCGCAGTTCGGCCTGCCAAAGCCAGAAGAGAAAGCCGCCGCGGCGCCAGGCGCTGAGGTTTTGAGGGGAAATGGGGACGCCTTTGAAGCCGTGCTTCAATATCTCC